>JBAYJA010000001.1:0-348471 GCA_041665345.1 Patescibacteria group bacterium | reverse complement strand
CAATAACTTCCTCAAAATCCTCCTTCATGGCCTGCAAGTCACTCGCGAGTTGCTGCTGCGCATCGTGAGCAATATCCTTGGTGACCCCGCCGACCACGTTGGTACCACGTAAGAATCGACTGCCGGTTAAGCGCTCGTTGAGCTGCATGACCATTTCTCGCAGGCGAGCACCGTTACTCCCACCAAAGTTAAAACCCGTATCCAGCATCATCGCGCCAATATCCCCAAAGTGGTTGGCCAGCCGCTCCAGTTCAGCAAAGATCACGCGTAGGTAACTTGCTCGTTCTGGTACGATGATATTCCCTAGTTGTTCCACTGCTAGGCAGAAGGCTAGCGAGTGACTGAATGAACTATCGCCAGAAATTTTTTCTGCAAGCCGGACTTTGTCCGCCAGTGAGACTTGCTCAAAAAGCTTTTCACTGCCCTTATGGACAAACCCAAGCCGTGGCTCCAGGAGCACGATCTCTTCCCCGGCCACGCTAAAGCGGAAGTGTCCCGGCTCAATAATCCCAGCATGAATAGGACCAACGGGAATTTCGTAGATCCCTTCACCTTCCACTACTTGGAAGGGGTACGCACCCTGCGCAGTTGCAGGACGGGTCTGCCACTGAAAATCTTTTCGTAACGGGAAAAGATTCGTGGGCCAATTCTCATGGAGTACAGTTTGGCGACCATCTGGATGACCACTCAGTTGCAGGCCAAAGAAGCTTCGAATTCGCTTTTCAAAGTTCCATGCACTTTGCATGACCTTCGCCAATGAAGGAAATACATCGGTATCCTTCAGGGTAATGTATGGGATGACGAATGCTTGCTCGTTCCGTGCACTAAAAATGTACCACAAGGTAAATCCCCCACCTTCGTTTCGGTCGTCAGTCGCGGTAATGCACTTGAAGGTCAACCCATGCCGTTTCTGCAAGTCTGTAGCAACGCGAACAATGTCCCCGACGGGAACCGCAAATGCCGATGCGTTCCCATATTGCGTTGCTCGAGTACCGTTTGGGATATACTTTTCCATGGCTGGTAAGAGTTCGTGCATACTAGTATTTTGCCGCCGCTGCATGGACGAGGGTGTTGAGGAATGCTGGCAGGTGGAGGCTCAGGTAGAGCGCAATGACGACGAGGACAAGGGGTGGAATTGTGAGCCATGCGCTTTGCTGACCTGGTTGCATGTCTGCTGGGGCCGTACCAAACACCATACTGGTAATGTGCTTGAAGAAGCCGTAGAAGAGCACGGCCATGAAAAGCAACACGATGATGCTGACGAAAGGGTGCTGCTGCATACCAGCGGACAGAATGTATATTTTCGTAAAGAATATCCCAAACGGTGGCGCGCCGGTAATGGCCAAGAAACCAATGAGCAAGAGCACACTCGTTACCGGAAGGATCCGAAGGGCACCTTGCACTTGGTGAATTTTCGTGGTGCCGTACTTCAGGAAAACGTTCCCCACGGTCAGGAAGAAGGCGGATTTCAGGAGAGCATGGTACAAGGTGTGGAGCAGTGCCGCAAAAATGCCAAGCCCACCGAAGCCAAACCCAAGCGCCAGAATCCCCATATTCTCCATGCTTGAGTATGCCAGCAAACGCTTGTAATTTTTTTGGATGACGACTATGAGCGCGGCAATCCCAATCGTCAGCACCCCAAACGCGATGAGGAGCTTCTGAGAAAAATCTGGACCCACGGCGAGGTCAGTAACCCCTTTGCACTTGATGACTGCGAAGAACGCAACGTTGAGCAACACACCCGAGAGGAGCGCGCTAATCGGCACCGGGGCTTTGCTATGCGCATCTGGCAACCAGGTGTGCATTGGGGCTAAACCCATCTTCGTCCCGTAGCCAATGAGCGCGAAGACGAAAGCGATTTTCGCAATCAACGGGTCAAGGTGTGCAGCATTCGCAAGGAGGCTGCTCCAGGTTGGAAAATCTGCCCCACCTGAACCTTCCAGCACCGTGAGGTACAGCAGCGTGCCAAAAAATGCCAGTAGCAGACCAACGGAATTAATGATCAGGTACTTCCAGGCCGCCTCCATTGCGGTGGGCTTGTTGTAGAAACTAATGAGGAACGCAGTAGCCAGCGTGGTGGCCTCAATAGATAGCCAGGTAAAAATGGGGCTGCTGGAGGTGGCTGCCAAAAACATTGCCACTAAGAAAAGACTGAGCAACACGTACAACTGGCGCACCCGACGAAAACCGATGATCCCATGTGTCATTTCCGTGCGAAGGTAGAATACCGCGTATGCAGTTACCGCCAGACCAACGAACGCAATGATGAGCATGACAATTGCGCCAAGGGCATCCACCGAAAAAAATTGTCCAACCGCGTACACACCACGCACAGCCACCTGGCGGGCGACCAAGAGACTTGCGGTGAACGCGACCACGGTTGCGACAACCGAAACCCACTCAATGACCCGCTGGCGTTTTATGAGCAGGCCAATTGCGGTTGCAAGCAGAAGTGGGATAAATATGAGTGCCAATTCCATACGGTTACTCTTTTAAGTGCCGCATTTCCGTCACGTCCAACGTGCCAAAATGCCTGTGAATCATGGTGATGAACACGCTGGCAATAATAATCCACACTGAAATGTCGAAGAGGACGCCAATTTGCAATGCGGGTGACTGCTCCAAACCGGCAAAAAGTGCAAAGGCAACGATGCAGTTCTCCAGCGAGAGGATGCCAACAATTTGTGAAAGCGCACCCTTCCGATTCACAATGAGGAAGAGAGAGATGAACAGCGCAGCCAGGGACAAGGACAAGTACTGCTGATTGGCAGGGATGTGGTTGATGAGTGGGCCAAAAACCTGGGAATGCGCAATGGCTGTCAGAACGGTTACCATGACAAGTGTCAACGGTAGGTTCACGTACGTGCTGACTGAAAATTTTAGCTCGTGCTTCCGAATGAGACGCAGGAAGAAACTTGGTGCAAGAATGACTTTCACAATAAGTAGAAGGGCGGCAATAATGAGAATGGAAATATCCCTGGTAGCCGCAAACGTATGCACGAGCAGCAGAACGACAGTGAGAGATTGTAGGCCGTAGAGGATGGCTGTGCCAGAGTTTTTCTTCACGATGTGCAGCATCACAATCGTGAGGAAGAATATCGTCAGGAGGATTTGCTCAGGGGTAGTGTCCATACTATTTTAGAAAAGCGATAGCCACACTGTTCAAAATGAAAGAAACCATGAGTAGATCAGGGAGGCGGAAGAAACGAAATTTCGCAATGCTCGACTCCAGTACTGCAATTGCTGTGTAGAGTATGAGCATCTTGACCGCAAAAACCAAAATACTCACAAGCATTTCGGCGAACCCAAAGCTATGTGCGATGCCCCAAGGAAAGAATATGTTTGCGCCCAGCGAGAGGAAGATGAGAAGCTTGTTTGCTGAGGCCCACTCCATGAGCGCCAGCCGCTTTCCAGAGTGTTCCAGAATCATGGCTTCGTGAATCATGGTGAGTTCCAGGTGTGTGGCTGGATTGTCAAATGGAAACCGGGCAGTTTCCGCCAGCAGCACAATGAAGAAGCCGACAAATGCCATGGCCACAGGCACGTACGAGCTGGTAGTGGAGATGAGTGAGGCGCTCGACATGGCAAAAAGGTCGGTGGTACCGCTCCGCAAAGCTATGGTGAGGAGCGAAAAAATAAGCCCACCTTCGGCCAACGCGGATACGGTCATTTCGCGGCTGGCGCCAAAACCGCCGAACGGCCCACCGGTATCCATCCCCGCCAAGGCCAAGAAAAATGTCCCAATGGCTAGGGTGTAGATGACAACCAGTACGTCGCTCGTCAATGTGCTGCCGGGAATGGCCGTGAGGAATGGGATGCTCGCGCTCACCACCAGGGTAACCGCGAAGAGGATGAACGGCGCGTAACGAAAAATCCACGACGCGTCAGTGCTGATAATTTCATCTTTGTGAAAAAGCTTCCACAAATCCCGATACGGCTGCAGGACACTTGCCCCTTGACGGTTCTGCAACCTTGCTTTCAGCTTCCTCACCAAGCCAACACCCAACGGCGAGAGTGCAGGAATGAGGATGGCCTGGAGTATGGAGAAAAAAATGGTCACGGTTATCGAATCACGACGAGAGCGGCGAGCAGCGCAATGAAGATGTACAGGAGGTAGACGTTGATATTCCCACCTTGGACATGCTTCGTCCGTTCGGAAAGAGTAGTCACTAATGTGTGAATTGGGTTGTAGATGTACGTATGGTAGAGATCGCTCACCCCAAGCGTCACCGTTCTGGATTTCGGCAAGTAGCGACTCTGGTCATCACGGTACTCAATGTCGTGCTGGATGCTGGGCCGGAGCACTCGCTGAAAGATGGTAACAATAGAATGCGAAAAACCGGTAGCAGTAACCTCCATGCGCGGGCTCAAATCTGTCCCGCAATCCCACGTGGCGCCAAGGTGCACTTTCTGCTTGCGGTTCACCAGGTACTTTACCCCGAGCACGACGATGACCAGTGCAATGAGGAGGTAGACGAAGAGCGCAAGTGGAGACACGAAGGCAAAATGCCCAGCCGACAAATTTTGGTGAGTATTTATGGAAATGAAGGAGGTCGAGGAATGAAACACCTGCAGGTCACGACCAACACCATTGAGGAATGAAGTTAGACGTCCGGAGAATACGCCGAACACCAGGGCGAATACTGCGAGGGCAGCCATACCGACACGCAGGGAGAGGGAAGATTCTTTCGTGTGCGTCACTGCAATACTCCTCGGCCGGGCCAGGAAGGTTGCACCAAAGGCTTTTACAAAACATGCTAATGCTAACCCACCGGTGAATGCCAGAGAACCAGCGGCAAGAATGAAAATCCACTTTGCGTAAAAATCTAACGCCGCAATCCCCTGAAAAAGTGCTTGGAAGGTCAGCCATTCGCTGAAGAAACCATTGAAGGGCGGCAAAGCGGAAATAGCCATTGCGCCAACCAAAAAGAACAACGCTGTCTGTGGCATATATTTCATCAGCCCACCATACTCTTCCATATTGCGCGTATGTGTCTGGTTGATGACTGATCCAGCGCTGAGGAAGAGTAAGGACTTGAATGTTGCATGATTGAGCGTATGGAAGAGCGCCGCAACCAGGCCGATGAGCGCCAGGGGCTGCATGCCCAGAGCGGTGAATGTGAGGGCGCTCCCCACGCCCAGGAGGATGATGCCAATATTCTCGATACTAGAGTACGCCAACAAACGTTTAATATCGTGCTCGGTCAATGCGTAGAGCACGCCCAGCAATGTCGAAACAAGTCCGATCACCACGACGGTCAGCCCCCACCATGCCGGGACAGGCTGGAGAATGTCCAGGAAAAGCCTGATCATCATGAAGATGCCGGTCTTTATCATCACGCCAGACATCAAGGCGGAGACGTGTGAAGGTGCCGCGGGGTGAGCGCTCGGCAGCCAAATGTGGAATGGAATGATGCCAGCCTTCGTGCCAAAGCCTACCATTGCCAGAATGAAAATAGCATTCTTCATAGATGCCGGGATGAGCACGGCGCCAGCCTTTATAGCCGCAAAGTCAAACGACCCAGTGTGGGTATAGAGCAAGAGGAATGCGATGATAATGAAGGCCGTCCCCACATGCGTCATGACCAGGTAGAGGAACCCGGCTTTCACGTTCTGTGCATCCTTACGGTCGTACACCACCAAGAAGTACGAAGCAAGGGACATGAGTTCCCAGGCGACGAGAAAAAAAATCCCGTTTGACGCGGAAACGACCAGGAGCATGCCTGCGATGAACAGGTTGTAGAAAAAACCTAGGGCGCCAATGCTGTACTGCTTGTAGTAGTGCTTCACGTAGCCTATGCCATAGGTAGAGGAGAACAGCGCGATGAGCGAAATGACCGCAAGGAAGAAAGCGGAAAGCTTGTCGATGTGCACGGAGAAGGTGAACAAAGGGAAAGGAGAAAGCTGCACTGCCGCAGCAATGTCATTTCCGCCCACGAGTACCGCAATGGCGAAAAGCACGCCCCACACCGAACCAGCGATTGCGAAAAGACTACCCCACACATTCGCTCGGTGGTCATGCCGATGAAGGAGCAAAGCACCGATAGCCCCAACGGTGAAGAGGAGGAGGAGCGCGACGAAACCCAGTGGTGTAGCAATGTTAGCTAGCATAGTGCTCAGGTGCGTGTGGGTTTTCTTTCGAGTCCTTCCAAAATTTTGAGAAGGTGGTAAATAATAACCTTTGGCGTAGGTGGATCACCCGGAATCTGGTAGTGCACGGGGATGACATTCCCAACGCCATCATGCGTCGCATATGACCCTTTGAAAATCCCACCGTTGATTGCATCATCGCCAACGGCCACCACAATTTTTGGCTCTGGCGTGGCTGCGTACGCTCGCCGCAATGCTTCAGCCATGTTCCGGGTTACGGGGCCAGTCACCAAAAGCATATCCGCATGCTTCGGCGACGCCACAAAGTGGATACCGAAACGCTCTACATCGTAGAAAGCATTCCCAAGGGCGACGAGTTCTTGCTCGCACGCATTGTCTGAACCAGCGTCCACCTGCCGAATAGCCAAAGAACCACGGAAGAGGCGTTTCACCTGCTCCTGTAACCGCTCACCGACCGCCAGAATGGCCGCCTGCTCACGGTCAAAATCCTGGACGGGGATGACAGTCTTCGGCGTGCTAAATATCTTCAAAAAAAGTGTGAACATAGACGTACATCAACCCAGATTGAATGATGCCTGCAAAAAAATGCAAGCGGATAGCAAAACTGATAAACGTAGTTACGATGGCCGAAATGATGCCCGGGACGCATCAAGTGTAGGGAACACACAGCTACCTGTCAATATTGAAATGTAGAAAAGGACTGGCACAATGACCAGTCCAAACAAAAGATCAACTACTGCAAATACGGCCGCAGAAGCTCACGTCGACTACCCTTGACTATATAGGTACGGCGTTTCTTCTTCTCCTCCCTTTGCTCAAAGGGAGTCCAGTCGATTCGAATGAAAACCATTGTTGCTTTGGGAGAAATTCCCGTCCGCGTAATAAAGTCATCTTTCCCTTCAAGAATGCACTGCGTACAAGAAGCAATACCTCGCATTTCCTCAAGCATTGCTTTGCACACAAGATGCGTTTCAAAACCAAACAGTCCATACTCATTCCCATAGCGTTTGCCGGCCTGACGTGCACCGTCAAGGCTGTTGAAAAGCGCTTGCCCCTCAATCTGATACTTCGGATGGTGAGGTGACATCATAACCGCTCCCCCGTTCAATGCGGGAGCATGCACCCGACGAGTGAACGAAGTGAGATGGTTAAACATGTCATGACTGTGGTCACCATCTGGGCATACGGGCACTGCAATACCCCGCCCTACCAGCTCATGCATTCGCTTTTGGTTGATCGGGACGAAAAGTCCTTTTTCCTTCAGCTCCCACGCAATGCGGATATTCTCATAAATGAATTCCATTTCCTGCTGTGAGAGAAACTCCTTCTTGAGCATCGAACCTCCATATTGACCATGTATAATGTACAATTCCATTTCCGAAGAAGTCAGCGTACACGTTTTTCCCAAGAAGTCAACCCCCACTGTTTATTGACCCACTTCGCATCCCATTCTACACTCCCCTTGCTTGCGTCTTGATTGAGTAGGCGCTGAGCTCGCTCTTTGAAAGCCGATGCAGTAATAGACCACGTTTCGGCTAACACTCAATCATCTACGGACGGTAGTTCCCAGAAACTACCGTCTTTTTCTTGACGCTTTTCCCCTGCTCCCTGTACCCTTCTTCTGCCTGCATTACGTCGGGTAGTGTCATCGGCTAGCTCTTTGAAAGCTGCAGGACAAACAATGGGTTCTGCGGTCCCAAAAAAGCCCGACACAACGGCGGCATGGTCTCCCAACCCTGCCGTCATTTTTTTTTCTTGACGGGTACTACGTACAAGAGTAAGCTCAGCTGAAACGCAAAAACCAGAAAGGAGACCTTTCCAAATGTCAGAACTACAAGTCTTGGACGAACGACAGCTGCTTGGCAAAACACAGCATGAACTTCGGATGGTTGCCAACACTGTGGGAAGAATGCTGCCATCCGTTGCATCGCTTACTCCTGAGCAATTGGCGGACATTGTCCTCACCTACGCCGACACCATTCGACCAACGTTCATTCCCCTGCTGAGTCTCACCTGGCTCCGCGTGCAAAGCCCTGAAGCTATACATGCGTGTCGCAGCAACTTGGAGTGTGAAGTGGGTGAAGACCACCCGGCAATGCTTGACCGCTTCGTTACTCCGCTATGGGAAGAGCGGATAGACCACTCCCGGCGAATGCAGGCAAAGCAGCGAGCTGGCGTGCTCCTCAGCTATGCGGAAAAAAGTGCGCTCTACGGCGTTTCTGTGCTCGCACTTTTGGAACACACATCAGCAGCATTCATGCCCTGGCTTGCGGATGCGGGACGCAAACTGCAACTGACAGACTTCACCTACACTCAAATGCATGGAGAAGCGGATATTGCCCATGCCAAAGACTTGACCCAAGCCGTGGTGAGTGAAGCCTTACTGCTCAATGTAACCCAAGACATTCTGGTGAAACCTACCCAGGATGTACTGCACCTTTGCAGAGCCATGTTCTGTGTCGAACAGTACTAGCCTCCATCAGCAGCTCGTCTATACCGAGCTGCTTTTTCTTACCCAAGATGTGTAGTAATAACAAAAGCCGCGCCAGTTGAGTACTGGCTTTGCTCAGCCCGAATGCGCCAACCGTGCGCTTCCACAATTTCCTTCACTATTGCCAGCCCCAAACCAAGCCCACCAGTTTCCCGGCTGCGGCTTTTCTCCATGCGGAAGAAACGTTCAAAAATATTTTGCCGGTGCTCAGCGGGAATCCCCACACCGTCATCTTCAACCACCAATTGGTTGGGAGTATGCCGAATGGCAAGGGTTTTCCCCTGGCTATACCGCAATGCATTCGCAACCAAATTGTTCAGCACATGCTCCAGCAATTTGGGGTCAGCCTGCAGGGTGGCACCGGCCGCAATGTCCACATGGACTGCCATGCGTGCAGTGCGTATCGTCTGCTCGTGCGTATTGAGCACGGCGTCCACCACTTGTCGGAGGTCAACCATCTGCCGCTGCAAAGACACTGCCCGGCTGCGCAAACGCGTGTACTCTTGCAAGCCATCCACCATGCTGTGCAGCCGGTCTAGCTGCGTGCGCAACTTCCCTATGCGCACAACGTCCAAAGGAACCACTTGGTCACTTATGGCTTCCAGCTGCGCCATGAGACTGGTGATGGGCGTTGCCAATTCATGCGACACGTCGGAGATCATGGTTTTTCGTAATTCATCGGTCCGGCGCAATTCATCGGTCAATGCGTTGAACTCTGTGACCAAGGCATCCACTTCCGCAGCAGGAGCTGGTGCAAGCTTGTGGTTGTAGTCACTGGCTCGCAACTTCTGCATGCCCTCCCCCACTTTCCGCAACGGCCGGGTGATCATGGAAGCGACCAGTGCACCAATAGCCACTGATCCCAAAACACCAAGCCCGCCAATGAACAGGAGTGAATTGCGGAAACGTGCGCGGAACTCCTGGCGCGGCTCGGCAATGCGGTTTGACCACGGCATCTGCGGATCATCAAACGGGGTGATGATGCCAAAGCGGCCATTCCAGGTGGTCACCACATCGGTAAACGCTCGTTCACCGCGCCGCTCCACGAAGAAGTACAAACTCCCAAACAGCACAATGAAGAGCAGGGCAACGCTCACCCCAACGCGGAATGCTATGGATCGAATGAAGATTTGGAATGTCATACAGCTGCTTTGTAACCGACGCCCACGACAGTGAGAATGTGCTTGGGCTGCTCTTGGTCTGCCTCAATGCGGCGACGCAAACTTTTGATATGCGCGTCAATCACCCGCTCATCGGTCTCCCCTACGCTGTCCCCATTCCGGCTGGCTTCCAACAACTCGGTGCGGGAAAAAATCCGGCCCGGGCTTGTAAACAGAGCCCGCGCAATGCGGTACTGCGTGGCCGTAAGCCCAATGGTTTCGTCGCCGCGGCGCAAAGCCATTTGCTCGTCATCACAGGTAATGCTCCCCTGCCCGCGGCTGCGGCTGCCCGGCTGGCTAGCCCGACGGAGCAAAGCTTGGACGTGCGCCACCAACACTTTGGGTGAGTACGGCTTCTTGATGTAGTCATCCGCACCTACGGACAAGCCAGTAAGTTCCTGGCCTTCTTCCACCCGTGCCGTGGCCATGAGGATTGGGACGTTGGATGTCTCACGGATCTTCTTGCACACTTCCACGCCGTCCAAATTCGGCAGGTTCAAATCTAAAATAATGAGATCAAATCCCTGCTTGGCTTTCAGTAGAGCCACGGGTCCGCTCCCGGCTTCGTCCACCTGAAAACCCGCGCGCTCCAAGTAGCGTTTCACCACTTCGCGGATACTCTCTTCATCTTCCACCAGGAGAATTTTCATGTGGGTTATTCGCTCTTCATGGCTTGCACTGGCGAGACATTGGACGCACGGACAGCTGGGATGATTGCCACGATAATCGTGGTGACGAACAGCAACCCGGTGAGTAAGCCAAACCGTGCCCAATCAACCGCGGCAAAGGAGTTGGCACTGGATTGCTGCACCACGGTGAACGTCTGCTGCACGGTCTCACCAACGAACCTATCAAACCAGAGTTGCACGGCTTTGGCAAGCCCAAGCGTCACCCCAATACCCAGCAACGCCCCGGCGACATACGCCAACCCAGTGTAGAGCACGGCTTGGGAAAGGAACAGCTGTTTGATGCTAGCCTTGGTTGCGCCCAGGGCGCGGAACACCCCAATCTCCTTCCGGCTCTCGGCCACGAACTTTCCCATGGTGAAAATGATCACTAGCGCGGTAATGAGAATGAAACCAAGGAGCACGCAGGTCACGGTTCGGGACAGGGTATTTTGGAGTGACGTGTACACTTCCAAGTCGTTCACATCAGTGTACGCATACCCAGCGTTGTTCAAGGCCTTCACCACCTCAGCCCGTTTTTCTGCACTGGCAATTTGCACCAGCATGGTGTCCGAAGCAACTGTGGCCTTGGTGAAAACGTCCGCATCCGTCACCACACCTTTGACCGTCCCACCGCTTCCGCTGAACCTGCGAGCAAAAGCATCAGCGTCTCCGGTCTCACGTTCGGTGCTTATGACCAAACCAGGCACCGCGTAACTCGCTGTGGTTTCCTGCGCACCATTCCGAAGCTGGCCAAAAGCCACGCGGATGCCACCGCCCATGAGCCCGCCTTGGCCACCCCCGAGTTCCACTCCGTCGTAGGTCATGCCCGTGAAGGTAGAGTTCAGCTTGTCTGTTGGGAGAGCGGTTTTCGTCCGAGCGCTCAGCTGCTTTTGGATAAGATCGTGCATCAACGCATTCACGAAGTTCGTGGGCACGTACGACGCGCCCCTGCCTTCCACTTCTACCACCCCTACAACTTTGAAGGTATACGTCAGGGGCTTTGCTAGTGCATCGTAGTTCCAGTACGTGCTCAGCGCGGATTTTCGGTCTGCTTCTTTGGTTTTCAACTCAGCGTCCGTGAGCTTTGTAAACTTCAAACCCGAATCAGTGAACTCTTGCGTGTAGTCTTGAATGGTTTCCAAGGTGCCAAACTGGACGGTAAATTCCTTGCCCATGAGCTCGTCCTTGGTCAGCTCCACGGCTTCAAACTTGATTGGCGATGAAGCCAAGGCTTGCTCCGGCCCCCGACCCTGCCCAGGCCGACCCAGCTCCAACGTCACCTCCGTCTTCCCGCCCCAATCTGTGTACTGGTGGATGAGACTGCTGGTGGTGAGGACAATAGGAATGGGTTGCCCCGCTGTATAGGAAAAGTCTTGATTGGTGTAGAGCTTCGCCACCTCTGTCCCCACGCTTTTTAGCTGACCCAGGGTAAGGGTTTTTCCGTTCTGCAAATCACTGGTCGTTGCTTGGCCAGCAGGCACATCCACCGCAAGTTCGGCTGCGGATACATTTGGGATAGCCGAAACTTTGTCCACGTCACTCGCCGTGTACTCTTCTCCAAAACCACCAATGAACTGTGCCTGCCCGCCCCCCGCGCCTGACGTGGTTCTCTGCTGCACTGCGGGGCTCAGCTGAATGAGACGCGCTGCTTCTTTTGCAGTCCCCAGGATACGCTGTTCAGCCGCGTGCAACAAATTCGTGGCTTGGCTGGTGACAGTTACGCCCACGACCATGAGCATTGCCACAGGCAAGATGAGAAACAAGGCTTTGCCTTTGTACGTCCGAAGTTTCTTGAAGTTTAGGGAAACAATGGTTGACCAGATCATAGATTTAGAATTTTACCAGCGCTCCCTTGTCCAAGCGGATCACCCGGCTGAATCGCTGCTTGATAGATTCATCGTGCGTAATAATAACCACGCTCACCCCGGAGCGCGCAATTTCGTCAAAGGCATCCAAAACCGAGAGTGCATTCTGCTTGTCCAAATTCCCGGTTGGCTCGTCTGCCAAAATTACCTGCGGATTGTTCACCAATGCGCGAGCAATCGCCACCCGCTGCATTTCACCCCCGCTCATCATCTTGGGTTTGTGGTTGGCCCGGTCTTCCAGGTGCACTTTCTGCAGCATCACTTTGGCCTGCCGCATGGCTTCTCCGCTGTGCACCCCGCCCAGTTGCAACGGCAGTGCCACGTTCTCCTGCGCAGTCAGGTAATCATGTAAATGAAAAAACTGGAAGACAAACCCAATGGTCTTGTTCCGGAAGGTGGATAGACTGTCGTCCGAGAGTTCAGCTAACTGCTGCCCACCCACGGTAATCTCCCCGCTGGTTGGCGTATCCAACCCACCTACCAGCTGCAGCAGGGTGGACTTCCCACTGCCGGATGAACCCACAATCGCTACACTCTCCCCTTCTGCTACCTTCAAGCTTATGTTATCTAACGCCTTAATCTGTCGATCCCCGTCCTGGTACACTTTGGAAACCTGGTGCACCTGTATGATGTCAGCCATGCGTGTCAAAATGAATTGCGAATACCCTAAGCGTACGCCTTCACTGTGAAGGGGGTGTGAAAAAAATTTGCAGTACGAAAAAACCCGTGCAGCAGGAGGCTACACGGGTTTGCTTGTCTACTTAGACGGAAAGGTGCTTATGAAGTACGGCATGGATTTTCGGACACATCTCCTTAAGCCCAAAAACCGCTGACCACTGAACTAAAATCTGATAAGGAGTGATAGTAATGGACTTCACTCCCTGGATTTTGAAGAGTTCCTTCACCAATGGTGTTTGCTTGTCCAGCTGCGTGGAGGGCGCTGAAAATGAAAGAATTGCCAATGTTGTCACCGGCTCGCTCACCTCAAAGAACCGACCGTCAGTTACTGTTGGGGAAGCCCAGAATCTCTCAGTGATGCGTAAATTCGAATCCCAGCCAAATGGCCGGTCTTCAGATATGCCGCTCAGCTTTGTAAACCAGAAACCGAGCTTACTTAGACGCTCAGCGCCTAACGACTTGAGCAACACGAGCTTTGCCCAATTCCTGATTGTTAATATGACTCTACCAGGCAACGCTGCGAAGCGTTGGCGATTAAATAGGTTTGAAAGGAACATGAAAGACTCCGTGCCATGCGCTGTTGGTGTTGGCTGTCTTTTGACGCATGGCGGCGGTCCGGGCAAGACAGATAATCCCAGACGCCTATTTTTCTCTAACCCCAGATACTACAGCAAAACCGGCTTTTTGTCAAGGGTAGTCATCTCTACTTCAGACCCGTGCAAACAAAAAAAGCCGAGGAACGTACGTTCCTCGGTATGTTGGCCCGAACTACTTGCAAAAAATCTTGATGCAATCTGGGAGCTTAAGACGGCCGACGAAAAGGAGCTCATGCTCGATACCATTTGCCTCACAGTCTTTGGCCAGTTTCTCGATCGCCTTAGAACGATCTGGGAACGTTGCATCCTCCTTAGGCACATCGATTCTGATAAAGATCGCTCCATTTTCAATTGAAATGCGCCCTGGCACTTCAACCTTTTCTCCCTGTTCTGTTTCGTGGGCAATCAAGATTTGGGTTAATGCCATACATCCTCCTAGGTTTTTAAGTTTCTTTTTGACTACTTCTTGTTGTAATGAAGAAACCTACCACTGCCAATGTAGTATGTCAAGTCCGCACGTTGGTGTATAAAAGAACCGCCCTAGGTGGACGGTTCATGGTGACTGAGTAAAGTACTTACAGATTTTCGAAATTGGCACGCTCATCATTCAGCCGGAAGTCATAGCGTTTGCCATCGAGCTGACCATTCAGCAGATGGTCAAGCAGGTTCAAAGCTTTCATGAGCATCTCTGCTCGGTTCGCACTACTAGACTCGACGGTGAGGTCGGCAAGGAAACGAGCGCCTTCTGGAGCAAGCCCCAGCGTACAGCGCCAGGGTCGGCCCTCTCCGTTCTGGAAAACTTCTTCCAGAGTGAAGGTTTCCCCTAAGCTCTCATCGCTAAGCACAATCTGCGTCTCTTGGCCATTCTGCGTTTCAATTAGCTCCCACCCGTCGAATGTTCGATCCAGGAATTCATCCAAGCAGAAAAGCGCTTTTTCTAAAACGGCAACTTTCTTCTCCGAACTTGATGACAGACTGGAACTCTGGCTCATTTCAACTAATTTTTCAAGGCGCTGGTACGAGCGTTCCGAAAAATCAAACGTCAGCAGTAATTTATTCACGTTTTCCTCCTACGCTTTTTTTGTCTTTCCGTCCATCCTAGCTCACGCTTTACCCAGTGTCAATTATTCATCCAGCAAAGTATGTCTTTGCTTGCTCAAGTAGTTGTCCCCGATCCCCTACTTCAAAAAGTGGGTAAGGATACTTTTTTGCTTGCTCCCGAAACCAAGCGTTGTGCAATTCCACCCACTCTAACTCTTTCTCTTTCACCCAGTCACTGTAGGTGTTGGCATCGTCCCAAATCCCCCGGGTAAAGATTGTCTGCCGCACTCTCAATAAATCCGTATCAATAAGGACAACCATACGGATAGCAGCTCCAAACTCCTTCCACACAAGTTCTGGCAAGATAGAGACACCTTCCAGAATTCCAAACGTCCCGGTTTGCATAACTCTTTTGAGTTCTGGCCAGTACTCCTTCGCCTGAGCAACTTCAACCGCAATGAGATCACGTGGTGTTCGATTTTCCCAAAATTCTTCCGCCGTAGTTTTGTACGTCGAAAACATCCACGGGTACTTATGGCGTTCATTTTCCTTGGCCGTCTTGAAGGCGTCGCTCAAATCATCGACGTGCCCAACTTCACAACCACGTTCAGTGGCAAGGGCTTTTGCCAGCGTCGATTTCCCAGCGCAGGGTGCACCCCCGATGAGTATCGGGAGTGTGGTTACCCCGGCCGCAGGGTACCGGCTGAGTTTTGTAGGAAAATTCACTGCTGCAACTGCACAGTTAACTCCCGACGTACTTCATGGCCGCGTTCATCTTGGAGCACTACTTGTACTGTATCGCTACCAGATGCCGGCATTTCCATAGGTGCCGTGTACTTGAAAGGATGGACAAATTCATTTTGTGTTACTACTGCTGAACCAACGAAGCCACGCATCCTGGCACGCAAAATTTGTTCTTATCACTGCATTCATTGGGTCCAATTGTGCCGTACTGTGCCTGAATATCAAAAGTTGTTACTGGTGATGTGGGACTAACGCCTTGTAAAAAACTACACGTTGTTTCACCTAAGCCCAAAGTTGTCGATATTTCTTGATTATTCCCAAAACCAAAAATTGTTACATCTATGCTATTGCGCAGGTTGAAAGGAAAAACATCCTTCCAATACATTACCCCCAGCAATGCGGCAATACAAACAACTCCAAGAATACTGAGGAATAGTAAGCGGAGCAGATGTCTCTTTTTTGGTAAAGATTGGACAGGTTGAAGATCATCCATAGAAAACTATTATCACACTGGTCGCAGGGTACCAGCAAAGACCTGCCAGGCCAGCAGGGACTTGGCGACCAAACTCAAGATGATGTAGGCTCGCTCGCCGTAGAGGTAGTCTTTCCACTTCCCAACTTTTTTGTACTGCAAAATCATGTTCACCGCAAAGACATTGAAGAACAGGAAGATGGAGAAGAAAATCCAGTACACGAAGGTTGGGGCACGTCCAGCTTCTCCGCCGGCGTTGAATAAATAGAGCGCCACGACAATCCACGGGATTGCACCGGCGAGACATCCAAAGATGTAACTGGTCCAATCTGTTTTCTTCGTGGTCTGGTTGTGTAGTTCCATAACCCAGCCGAAGAGGATCATCATCATGTTCAGGAAGAAGATGAGCAACAGACTACTCACGTCGTACATGCCTGTGAGCATGACCACCACAACCATCATCAGTGAACTAGAAAAGGCATACTCAATCCATCGGGCAGGATTAATGCCCTTTGCGAGATTCTCGTTGTACCACTTGTTGATTCCTGGCACAAAGGCAATGAGCGCGTGCGCGATCGCTGACAAAAACAAGAAGCCTGCGACAAGCGGCCCAATGCGCCACTCTCCAATAGTCTTCAGTACTGGGGTCAGCAGGTTTGTCGTCCTGTCCATCTCCACGTACGCCGTGGTCAGGGGCAAGCTAAAGTCGCTGCTGAGGAAGAGCATGAGGAAACCCTGCGCCAAGTGCAAAATGGCCATGACGCCGTTAAACCGGCGAAGGCGATGGAGTTTGGTTGCTTGGGTGGTGAGGCTTGGCATTTTCATGGACGTTGGTGTTAGAATTTTTGAATAACAGAATTATACACCCAAAGGTAAAGTTTAAAAAACCCCACACAAGAATGTGCGGGGTATAAAATTACTGCGTAAAATCGGAGTAGTGTACGGGGATGACGTATGTATCGGGTGGGGGCACATCTTCCGTCACTGAGATTACCTCTTGCAAAATGTACTGATGTTTTGAAATGTATATCGTACGCAGGGGTAAGCCTTTCGTACGGTGCTTCAGTCCGACATCAAGCAAATTGCTCACCCAAGCAGGTAGGCAAATCTCATCGGTGACCCATACGGTGTGCGTCAGCGTATCCTCAGCCTCAATTCTTGTGGAAATGATTTGCTGACACAGAAAGGAGCAAATGATTTGTTGCGAGTCAGTTGTATCTACAGTAAAGGTAACCTCAGAAAGTATACCTAAACCACCTGAAAACTCTTCGGGAGCGGGCTGAGATGGTGGCTCGACGGTCCGAGTGTAGACTTCAAACTGTTGAAATTTTCTGTATTGCACCAGCAGAGAATCTGCAAAAATGAGACTTGACCCCTCATCCTTACTCCCAAGTTTAGTATCAACTTGTGCGCAGCGCTTCTCCAAGTTTAGCCAAAGCGTCTTCTCAAGGTGAATTTTTCGAGCAACAAATACGCCCATGGTACTGTCGACCTGTGTTTCATCGTCTGCCACCGTGACGATGCGTAAATCTGCAAAAAGCATCACGGGCCATACGAACCAGACAACGGCGATAAAACCTATCCATTTTTTCAAAGGAAACTCCTTGTTGAAGTACTCATTTTTCTTTTGCTTACTCTTAGTCTACGTAACTTACCCGTGGCGTCAAGGTACGGAAATACGTCATTCCAAAAAAGGCGCCAGGGCTGCTACCCAAGCGTCTTTTTTTACATCCCCTATTTACTGCACCACGATCTGATACTCGCCCGAAGTGAAATAACTTGGCGTCAGCGTGCCGTTGCAGGCTTCTTGTACAGCTTTGAAGAAGTAGTACACATACCCTGGGCTCATGTAGATACTGCCTGCGGGCATCCAGAGATCCGCAACTCCGGTGAATGGATTGACCGACGGAGCAACTGGTGCCGTAATGCTTGCTTTTACGTACATGCGAATGTCAGGATACGCTGCAACTTTTGCTTCAGGGACAGCAATTTTCTTCCAGTGAAAACGCTGCACCTTTGGGTAAGTGACGGGCAATAACGCACAGTCACCAGTGGTGTATGACTCCGTCACAACCTCCCCAGCTGCAGCAATGTCAATGGTCCCAGCGTACCGCTTCGTGGCGGGGACGTTTAAACCAGCGCTGGTGATAGTCCCGGTTACTTTCAAATCATCAGCAACTGTTAGTGGATTTTTGTCCCCTGCTCCAGCTCGCTTGCCACGGTAAATATTTCCGTTGACCTGAATATTTCCATCAACTTGCAACGATTTGGTAATGAGCCCACCAACAATCTTGAAGACTTCATTCGCCTTACCACCAATTTTGCTGGTAATGTCTCGCGGAGCCGCTAGGGCAATGCCGGTAGTGAGGAACATTGCACATATGATGACGACTGGGATAGTAATGCGTTTCTGCATATATGTACTGTATTTTGGAGAATGCTAATTACTCGGCGCTGCGGGGCTCGTGTCTGTGTACGTATTAATGCCCACCACGGTTTTGGACTTATCTTCGTTTGCACCCAGCGTGATAGTCGTAGACCGCTTGGCTTTCGTGGCCATGACAGAAGACGCCCCTTGGATATCGTAGGAACCGGTGATTGTCCAACCATCTGCCACCAATTCTTTAAGGTACGCAGCCTTCAAATCAGCCACACTCTGCGTGCTCTCCAGTGAGACGGTAAATCCCTGGGTTTCATTACTAGCAATTGCAACTTTGATGGTTCCTTCCGCAACGTAAATATCCTCCGGAAAATTCGTGGGTAAACTCACTGCATCACCCGTTACCCAACTGGTTCCATTGACGTTAATTGCCACCTTGTTTTGACTAGCATCTACCTCAGCGTCCGTGCCCGTGGTTTGCTCAATTGCCTTCTCAACCGCGTTATCCGCCGCTGATTTGCACCCAGCCAAACCAACGACAAAAACCAGGCCAAGCACACAAATGGCTGTGTTTTTTAGGATTCTGTGCATACTTCTCATTCTTAGTACGAGTTAGGAGAAGTATAGCTCGTTCTCTGAGAAGTGGGAACCGTGCTGCTAGGTTGCCCTCATATGCATTGAGAGTGCGTCTCGTTACACGTTGTACCGTTGCAAAAATTCCTCCCGCGCAATGACCCCAAGCTGCACGTCTTTTGGTTCAACCCCTTTCACGTATGGTTTATCTTGGCGTGCTTTCGTCGCCCAATCAACGACACTTTTCTGCTGGTCTGGCTGAATGGACACCTCAGGATGCACTTGAAAACCCAACCGCTTCGCAATACCACGAGACATCATCCAGGACACGGCGATCACGGCTTTTATCTCCGGATGTTCAACAACATAGCCTGCCATCTGGCGAAACGCATCTTCAACCTCGCGAATGCCTGCAGGTGGCGTCGGGCCTTCGGTGCCCGGCCAACTGATTTCTATGATTTTCTCGCCGCTGCGTAAGGTGGTGTTTCCCCCAAGTGACAGGTCGCTCCATTCAAAATCACGGATACTGGCATTCAGATGGCCGAAGGAAATTTGCTCCTTATGCTGGCTAGCCCGCTCGGCCTGCAACGCCGCAGAACGCGCCCGCACTTCTTGATCAAAATACACTAATTGCACAATGTTCCCAATGCGTTCTGTAGTTTGTTCGATAAACTCTTCCCGTGATAAAACTTCAAGCTCTCTGGCTGTGGTAACAAAACCATCCACGACATCTGCACCAAAAATCTGCCGACCTTCGGAGAAGTCTTCATCCAACAATGCATCAACCGGATTTTTTCCTTCCGCCAAAGCTTTATCGTACAATTGCTCAATATTTATTCGAACTCGGATCATTCGTTCTTCGTACTGGCGTTGCAATTCACGTTGCTCTTCATTTTGATCTATCGGTTCTTGAGAAATGTGTTCAGGCATAGACCTTAATGAGTTATTTTTCCTTTCGCCCATCGGCGTTCAATGTACACCAGCCGCCACCAAAACCGGCCCAGGAAAAAACCGCTAACTGCTCCAACTATGACTAATCCAACTTGAATGACTGGATGCAAGGCACAGCCACCATACCAAGTAACTGTTTTGCCAGCCGATCCTGCCCAGGACAAATACGCTGTTTCAATTCCCGCGTGGACAAGAAAACTCAGCACTACCCCTAAACTAAGAGCGGCCAGGAGATAGATAACGTGCTTCGTTTTTGTGGGGTTGGCTGGGGCGGAGAGGAACATACTTCCATTCTACACCCGTACCAAAGGTTACTGAAACGATGCTTTGAAAAACGCTGCCGTTTGCCGCATGAAATCTGACCAGGTGCTGGTGAATTCATGGGGCGCACCTGGGTAGGTTATGAGTGACACTTCTTTGCCGGCAGCTTTGAGCAAGCGCTGGGTTTCTTGAGACCAAGCAATGGGCACACTCTCATCCCCTGTGCCATGGAATATCCGTACCGGTGCTTGTACCTTTTCGTAGAAACTTTCGGCCGAGAGATTATCCCAAAAAATTGGATTCGCTTCCGGCGTGCCGTACAACTCCCCAAGCAGCACTGCATTATTCGACTCCCGGGCAATCCACCGTTCGTAGCTCTTCCGCATATCCCCAGATACCGGCGCGTAGAGCACTGCGGCGTCAATCAACTCCGGCACGGTGACCAGTGCAGAGAGGGTTACTCCCCCACCCATAGAATGACCCAGCATCCCGATGTGTTCCAGATCCAACCCCGAGATTCCGGCAGCCCGGAGTGCGTAGACTGCGTTGATCACGTCTTCCACATACCCAAGCCGAACTGCGAGTGCATCTCGGGTATCTTTTGATGATTGCGCGTGGTTCCGGTAGTCAGGGTGCAGCACGGCAAATCCTTGGCGCGCCAAGTAGTCTTGCTCACGCTTAAGACCGCGACCATTGGTATACACATTGGTATCAATGTGACCGTGATTCAAGATGAGTACCGGAAAAGGACCAGCGCCCTTAGGGATGTTCAATATGCCGGAAATGGTCAGCTCCCCGCTCTTGTAGGTTATGAAGTGCCGGGTGTAGGCACTGTTACTCTCCAAAACTTGCCCGAGCTTCAAACCGCGCCCATCAAAAATGGTGGCCATGAGTGCGGGTAGTGACACAGGGTGTGGTGCTTCTGTGGGTGAAATAGCCACGGTCTCTGCCTCCACTTTGCCATCAGGAGGTGCCGATGTGTTCGTTTGTGTCGGTCGCAATTCTGGTTGCGGATGGCGTAGGAAAAAACCCACGCTAGCCAGCGCCAGGCAGGTAATGCCGATTCCGCCAATGGTGAGGGTTTTTCTTGGCATACCCAGAAAGTAAGGTTATACCACGGCTCTCCCTACTGGACAAACTCCTCCTTGAAGACGGAGAGTTTGTTCCTCATCCTACGTGCAGTAATCACTGGTCTTGCCTGCGGTTTGGTCAGCGCCAGGCAAGGCTTTCATGGTTGTCACTTCAGCGGCTGGTAACAAGTCCAACCAGCAAAGGGCGTACTGCGCTTGCTCAACATCGTGGCTAGCAGCCCAGGTGGCATTTTTTGATGCCGCGTTTTTTTGCCGGAGGTCGTACACCCCAAAGTCAACGGAGACATTCTTGGTCTTAGCAAAACCTACGGCACTAGCAATGACGTCGCCTGCGCTTACCTGCACTGGGTTTGCAAATGCTGTGGTTTGTGACTGATCAACTTGTGCTGCGGGTAATGTTGCAACCACGGTGGCGAAGGCTGGTGCCAGGGTGAGCAGGTGGTCGAACCGGTAACGCAGACCGCAAGGATTTTGGAAAACGAGCAGGTACTGCGTTTCACCTTGCTCAATGTACCGAGACCCTTCTACCAGTTGCGCGTCCAGAGGAGCACGAACAGGTACGGTATTTGTGGCACTACTAAATCGAAAACCACCATGCGGCTTGTAATTGCCGCCGCGCGTTTGCCCTGGGTACAAAATCGCTGTGGCTTTTGCAACATCCACCGGAGATTGGAGCTGCAAAGGATCAGGACAGCTTGGAGGATTTCCCAACACCGTCCAACCTGCGCCAGTCTTCTGCCAAACTATACCAGCCGCTATCCCTGTATTTACATTTGCTAGCATCTGATTCACGTTCTGCTGCACCACTGCATTGATTGCCTGAGTCGCATTGAAATTCGAGCCTGGGGTAACAGTTTTTTCGCATGCGACGAGCAGGAAGGTAGCTAATCCCAGAACGAATATGCTGAATGTAATCCGACGCATAGGCTTGTTTGGTTACGGTAATCGTAGTATACACTAACTCACTCTGGATTGGGAGTAGTTCGTCTGCTTGACGTCAAGCAGCCTCCAACGTATGCTGGCCGCAATACCAAAAGACAACCTAAGGAAATGAACGAATGAAATGGCACACTAGTATCCTCTTGGTCTGCGCTGGTGGGTTTATCAGTTACCGATGTCCGTGGCAATGGGAGGTGCATACCGCTGGCGAAGCTGCGCTCTTCCTTGCTTGTACTGCCATGGCTGCAGACATTCTGCATGGCAAAAAAGAGCTTTTCCTGCGCGCCAGCATCCCGGTAATTTTCGGCTACACCGCAGGCACACTCATCCAATGGGCATAACACCTCCCCCACATGGCAAAAAACTATGTGGGGATTTTACTTTTTTATAACGCTCTACTCCGTTGTCTTCCCGTCAAACTCTGCATCATTGGCCTCAGCATCTGCTTTCGTCGCTCGGACAATCCCATCCTTATGATGTGACGGGCTGTACAGTGTGTAGAGTTTCAGCGGTTCCATGGCTGAGGTATTTTCTACATTGTGCTGTGCCCCGGCTGGAACAATGACTGCCGAACCATCTTTGACCTCATGGACATTTCCATCAACGGTCACTCTCCCCTGCCCTGCTTCAAAACGGAAGAACTGGTCATTCTCTGCATGCACTTCCATCCCAATTGCTTCACCTGGTTGCAGGCACATCAAAACCAGCTGCGTGTGCTTGGCAGTGTATAGGACTTTGCGAAAATTGGTATTCGCTACTGTCAGCTCTTCAATATTCTGGTGGTACCCATGCATACGCGTGTGGTGTTAGGAAAAAAATTATCCGCCAATTGTCTGGCCAAGTTTGAACCCTGCCCAGATACCCAGGCCTCCACCAATCAGGCCACCCAGGGTTGATACCATCCCAAAGGCGCTGGCGCCCCACAAGGTTGGTATCCAACCACCAAGGAATGAACTAACACTGAGAAAAAGGTAGATAAGAAATTTGGGCCCCATGGCTGGAGTATACACCTTACGGATAAAAAAAAGCCCGCTGTATTTGCAACGGGCCTGAAGGGTTTACATTTTTTTGAAAACCACTTGGTAGTAACCAAAATGTCTATTTTGAAAGAGTTTCCCAAGCCGAGTCCATGAGCCAATGAAGTCTTCGATCACCTGTGTCCCTCGCTCCTGGCCGTACATCGTAATGGCCATGGGGCGGTAGAGTGTCCGAAACTGCTGGAAGCGCTGGGGACTAGTGTAGAGCTCTTGACCGATACTCTGGCAGTCACGTGACCATTGCACCTGTAGCCCAGCTGCCTGCGCGGCTTGCAGGTATTCTTCCATGGTGTGAAAGCCATTTGGGCATGACCAATGTGTACGGAGCTCTGCAATCTCATCCTCAGTCGTTTGATCGGTAATGCACCAATCATCAAATCCCAGGAACCCACCGCGAGCCAAGCACCGAGCCATCTCCCGAAAGAGGGCAAAATGATCAGGAACGAGATACGCCATGTTCATGCACATGACCTGGGAAAATTGTGCAGCTGCAAATGGCATTGCCAACGCATCAGCTTGCACAAAAAAATTACGAAGAATACCTCGATCCGCATGAATTTGCTGCGCCGTTGCAATCTGCTTTGCGCATGTATTCACTCCCACGCAGGAACACTGGTACTCTTCGGCGAGCTGCAAAGACACACCACCAACACCGCAACCCACATCCAGAACCAGACTTGATTGCTCTAGGGACATCTTGTTGGCAAGTAAGCGAGTCGACGCCTTGACTCCTTCCTTCCAAAACATTGGGTTTTGCAAACGTTCTGAATCCACCATGGGTGGGTGCAGCTGATCGCCTGCAAAAACGCCCACAAAGCCAGTGCCCGGCAATGCATCATTGCCCAGGCTGTCATAGTACGCTGCCGTACTTTCCACATATCCTCCTTGGAAAAAGACGTTGTTTGATTTTCAGTAGAGCCTACTTGCTATTTGAGGTTTAGTCAAGGATATATGCAAAAACGAGCGCCCATGCCTGAGCGCTCGCTTGCCTCACCCGCAAACTCCTACATCCCCAGTTCTCCGTGCATGCCGCGCATACCGTGCCGCATGCCTTTGGCTGGAGCATTTTTGAACTTCTCCTCCATGACCTTCAGCCGCGCATCAGCCTGCGCCTGCGTAATGACCTTTTGTTCGACTAAAGTTTGCAAGCGTTCTTTCTGCTGTGCTGCGCGTTGCTCCTGCAAACGCGTCTGCAACTGCTCCTCACTCACATTGTTTTCATCAGCGAGTTCAGAGAGCGTCTTCCCCTGTGCCCAACCGTCTTTCACTTTATCCACGGCTATGCCCAGGATGTCAGCTTGGTGCTGGAACATTTCTGTTTGCTGAGCTGCAACCTCTTCTGGTGTGGCGTTGGCACCCAGGCCAAACCCCCAACCATGCGCTGATGCCGCACTCACCCCGGCAATGGAGAGCCCCAGGGCAGTGAACAGCACGGCTGCAACGTACTTCTTTCGCATAGATTGTGTATGGTTAAGAACGAATGTCGCGACTTCCTGACTCTACCAAAATGTGGTGAAGGGGGTGTGAATGTATAAAAAAGCGCCCTGTTGAGCAGAGCGCATGCTGTTTGCAGAGGGCTGCAGTCGTTACCCTCAAATGGATCTTGGTCTGAAATAGCCAATAAGGATGGCCATACCGATTCCGACTCCAACCATATAGATGGAGTTATCGGTAAGCGCCTTACCCGCGGTTCCAGCTGCAATGAACAAGCAGGCAATGACTAAGAACATTTTTCTCTTTTCCACAATCTCTCTCCTTTACCAAAAAGTAGGGATGCTCTATTTTCAAAAAAAGTATAGCAAAATGGACAGACAAAGCAACAAAAAGCCCACTGGAATCCCAACGGGCTTGAAAGTGCAAATGACTTCATGATGCGCGGACGCGCCGATCACCAAAATATCCCTTCTGATCACGGACGCGTACATGCTCTGAAGCGAACAAAGCTTCACACTGCGCACGCATCTGCTGATCTGCATCGGAAAGAATCTCGCAAGAGCAGAGCGGCTCTTTCTTCCCGCACCCCATGCAGAAACCAAATGATGTCAACGCGCGCTTGCACCGACAAAAGTCTTGTGCTTTTTCCACACTACCTCCTAAGATTTTATGCCTATACTATTGAAATGTTCTTCTACGTACCAATCGAGAATCGCTGCATGTTTAACATGCGTACCGCCTGCTCACATGTATCGCGCAAGGTTGGCTGCAAAATACTGTTCGGCAAGTGCTGCAGTAAGTCACGTGCAATGACACTGATAACCGGGAAGCCGCCGTCTGAACCCACGCACAGGTTGATACTTGGATCCATTAATGCCCGTGTCATCCACTGCCCCAGCTCTAATCTCGTGGTTGCGCCGTAGACAATGTTGCAATCATGCTTCTGTGGAGTTGGTAACCAGGCCATGATCACTCCATGTTTCGCTGCGTGCTCAAGGTAGTACCACTCCCACGCTCGCCGGCTTTCGAAATCTGGACCATCCCCTCGACGGACCACTTCGACTTTATCTGCAATGCCGTGTGGGTGAAGATTTGGGCAAGCCACGTGTACGTCCGGTGCCAGCTCGTGGAGGATATGTATTGCCTCAGCATGCCAGGGTGGAGCGCAAGCAATGGGACCAACAAGAAAAATGAGTGGCGACGGTATGAGACTCAACCGCACTTTGGGTAAAAGAAGCATTGTTTATCCTTTCGTTGTAGGTTTTTCTGTACCATAGGCAAACATCCTTTCTTTGTCAATCATCAAAAAGCCGAGGAAGGATTTCCCCGGCTTGGAAGTTGCGATTGGTTTTTTTAGACGAGCCGTCTCCACCACGGCAGACGCTTGTAGAAAGGTTTTTCGGCCTTTCTTCCTGCAAGGATTTCCCGAAACAGCATGATAGCCTGATCAAGCGTCTTCGCTTCGACGCGTATCTCAATATGATCGTAACGTTCTCCGCGAGTCGGAATGACGAAACTCCTTCGGACGGACGCTGTACTCCCTTCAAAGGAATGCTCACCTGGATCCAAAATCACCAGGTGCGCTTCATCACTTATGTGGTCGACTATTGTGACGTGCGAGACCATTTTCTGCAAGAGCTCGGGGATGAGATTTGGATTTTGGGAATTCGAATTTGTGAACTCCCAGTAATATCCTCCTCCCTCAAGAGAAAGATAGGAGCCAATTTTTTCCCCATTGAGTAGGAAACAGAAGAGTGCTGGATCATTTTGAAAGGTCAAACCTTTCGGCAGCTCATTGGTTTTAAAGTACACACGCGTTGACATAAAACTCCTTCTACCTCTTTCAATTGGTATTGGGTATTACCCAAAGTCCATATCCAGTAGGTAAACATTTGGTTTTTGCGCTCAATCCACGGAATTGCGAATTGAACAAACTAGTATACAGGAAATGACAAAAAAGTCAAGGTTTATCCTTGTCTCAATAATGCAAAATTTCTACACCTGCTTCCGCCGTTTCCGCACCACCTTCAACCGCGCCAGTTCTTTGGCCAGCGCGGCTTGCGCGTCAGCAAAGCCCACGTCATCGGTTGCACGTTCTTGCATCAGTTGGCGTGCTTTTTCGCGACCGGCTTCGGCTCGTGCTTCATCAATCTCCTCAGCTTTTTCCGCAGTGTCTGCCAAGATAACCACCTTATTATCCCGCACTTCCACAAAACCACCAGACACGGCCATCACCTGCTCCATACCGTCAGCAGCAATGGCATGCAGCTCGCCTGGAGCCAGAATGGACACCAAGGGAATGTGGTTGGCCAGCACGCCAATCTCCCCTTCCACAGTTGGCACGTTCACGCTGCTGACCTCGGTTTCGAGGACAATGCGTTCTGGGGTGGTAATGGTGAGGTGAAGGTTGGTCATTAGGCGCGAACTTCTTCTATAGAACCCTTCATATAGAAAGCCTGTTCTGGTACATCATCGTACTTCCCATCCAAAATGTCCTTGAAGCTCTTCACGGTCTCGGCGCGAGGGACGTACTTCCCCGCTGTACCAGTGAATTGCTCAGCCACAAAGAACGGCTGGGACAAGAAACGCTGGATTTTCCGAGCGCGAGTGACAGTCTGCTTATCCAAGGGAGAAAGCTCTTCCATGCCCAGGATGGCAATGATGTCTTGCAGGTCCTTGTACCGTTGCAGCACTTTCTGCACAGCTCGGGCAACATTATAGTGTTCTTCTCCCACGATGGCTGGATCAAGAATCGTCGAAGTAGAATCGAGTGGGTCAACCGCGGGGTAAATACCCAGCTCAGCTAAGCCACGCGCCAGCACCACGGTGGAATCCAAGTGCGCAAAGGTGGTGGCTGGCGCTGGGTCAGTCAAGTCGTCAGCCGGCACGTACACGGCTTGGACTGAGGTGATGGAACCCCGGTTGGTGGAGGTGATGCGTTCCTGGAGCTCACCCATTTCTTCCGCCAAAGTTGGCTGGTAGCCTACGGCTGAAGGAATGCGGCCGAGCAGGGCTGACACTTCGGAACCCGCTTGGGTAAAGCGGAAAATGTTGTCCACGAACAGCAGCACGTCCTTCTGCTCTTCATCACGGAAGTACTCGGCCATGGCCAAGCCGGACAAAGCCACACGCGCCCGAGCCCCTGGGGGTTCGTTCATCTGGCCAAAGACCATCGCAGTCTTGTCGATAACCCCACTGGCTTTCATTTCGTGGTACAGGTCATTCCCTTCCCGCGTGCGTTCCCCTACCCCCGCAAAGACGGAGTAGCCACCGTGCTCAGCGGCGATGTTGCGGATGAGCTCTTGGATAACCACAGTCTTGCCCACGCCTGCACCGCCGAACAAACCAACTTTCCCACCTTTCACAATGGGGCAAATGAGGTCAATAACTTTGATGCCGGTTTCAAACACTTCTGCCTTGGTGGATTGGTCTTTGAAGTCTGGCGCGGCACGGTGAATGGGGTACCGTTTCTTGGTCTTGGCAGGTGCGCCACCATCCACAGGTTCGCCCACCACGTTGAAGATGCGGCCCAGGGTTTCTGATCCAACGGGTACGCTAATCGGTGCACCCGTATTTTCCACGGGAATGCCGCGCTGCAAGCCATCCGTGCTGTCCATTGCCACGGTGCGCACCACGTTCGCGCCAACGTGTTGCTGCACTTCCAGCACCAGCGTGGGACTGCCTTTGCGCTCCACGTGAAGGCCGGTGTGAATGGGTGGTAGGTCCTTGTCAAAATGCACGTCTACCACGGGGCCGATAATCTGCGTGATTTTTCCTTTAGTCATAGGGGGAAGCTGTAAGCCATACGCTGTAAGCCGTAGGCAAGATAGAGATTGTTAGTGAAGAGATGGGTCAGGGGCGAAAGGGTCTTTCGCACCTAGCGGTTCGCTTCAGAGATATATTAGTTGACATGGTGGACTTTCAATGCTAGGTATATACTACCAGACAAAGAAAAATCGAGGTTGAAAATGTTTAGAATGTACTTGCTTTTAACAGGGTTGGGGTTACTCATTGTTCCCCCATTTGTCTACATCTTCGGGAACAGCGATCTTACTCTAGGGAAAATGATGCTCATGATGATAATAGGTAGCATCATCACTAAATTTGCAGCTAAATCCCTAGAAAAATACAGTGTGTAATTCCGTTGCGCTGCGATTGTATCAAGGCGCTTTTTATTTTTCTCTCTTGTCATCCTGAGGAGTCTTCGACGAAGGATCTTGCTACTCAAGTACGTGCTTCCAGAAGGATCCTTCGAAGACTCAGGATGACAAAAGAGGGGTTACTCCAACGCTGCTCTGCCCGCAGAGATTTCCGCGATTTCGCGGGTGATTCCGGCTTGGCGAGCTTGGTTGTAGGTAAGGTTGAGATCGTCGATAAGCTCTTCAGCTGCGTCCGTGGCGTTACGCATGGCGACCATCCGCGCCGCATGTTCTGAGGCTAACGATTCCAGCACCACTTGGTACAGCTGGCTGGTCACCAAGTTCCGCAGCATTTTCTCCAGTACGGCATCCGCGTTGGGTTCAAACAGGTAAGGGTTTTGAAAACCTTCCAGCTCTTTATCCAATACCACGTGCTGCGTATCGTCCAAGACTTCTTTCAAATCCTGCTTCCGGATGGGAAGTATTTGCCGTGCCCGCGCTTTCTGGTTGAGGGTGGAAATGAAGTCTGTGTACACCACGAAAATCTTGTCGTACACGCCGGCGACGTAATCATCAATGGCAATTTTTACAATTGGTTGTAGGTCGGCCACGGTTGGGTGGGCGTGCGCGTTGGGAAAGGCGGCAACGATGTTCGCATTCAACCGACGCAGAGCGTCCGCGGCTTTAGTCCCAACGGTAATCAAATCCACCTGCACCGCTTGCTTCTGCACAACCTCCATGGTCTGCCGCACAATGTTTGCGTTCAAACCACCCGCCAAACCCCGGTCTGAGCTTATGACAATCACCGCGGCTTTTTGGACGGGGCGTTCCACCAGCAGCGGGTGCAGGTCACGATTGGTCACGGCGCTGACATTCGTGAGGACGTCCCAGGCGGCCTTGGCGTAGGCGCGGGTCATCAACGCCTGCTGCACGGCGCGACGCATCTTGGACGCCGCCACCAGTTCCATGGCTTTGGTGATCTTCTTGGTATTGCCGACGGACTTGATCCGCCGCCGAATGTCGCGGGTACTGGCCATGTTTACATTGAAAAGTTCTGCAGAAGGGTTTTCAACTGTGCTTCAAGTGCTGGGGTCAATTCACCTTTGGTCTCAATCTCTTTCAGCCATTTGCTGCCTGTGCTGCGGAGCATTTTCACAAAAGCTTTTTCCCAGGCTTGGACGTTTTCCACTTCAACTTTGTCCACGTGCCCTTGGGTAACGGCGTAGAGCACGGCTACTTGCTCCGACACGGGCATGGGCTGGCCAATCCCCTGCTTTAGCAATTCAGCCGTGCGCTTGCCGCGCTCCAACTGCTGCTTGGTGGCATCATCCAAATCCGAACCGAACTGGGCAAAGGCTGCGAGTTCGCGGTACTGCGCCATGTCCAAACGGAGCTTCCCGGCCACCTTCTTCATGGCTTTCACCTGAGCACTGGAACCCACGCGGGAGACAGACAATCCAACGTTTAAGGCTGGACGTTGGCCTTGGTAGAACAAATCGGATTCCAGAATGATCTGTCCGTCGGTAATGGAAATGACGTTGGTGGGAATGTAGGCGCTCATGTCCCCGGCCTGCGTTTCAATAATCGGCAAGGCTGTGAGTGAGCCACCACCGTTCTCTTTGCTCATTTTTGCCGCGCGCTCCAGCAAGCGAGAGTGCAGGTAAAAAATATCTCCAGGGTAGGCTTCGCGGCCTGGGGGTCGGCGGAGGAGCAGAGAAATTTGGCGGTACGCCCATGCGTGCTTGGACAGGTCGTCGTAAATGACCAATGCATCTTTGCCTTTGGCCATGAAGTACTCACCCATGGCGCAGCCGGCGTATGGTGAAAGGAAAGAGAGGGCAGCGGGGTCTGACGCGCTGGCCAGGACGATGATTGTGTGCGCCATGGCACCGTGCTTTTCCAATTCCGCCACAATGCGCGCGATCTTGGAGGCTTTTTGCCCAATGGCCACGTAGATGCAGGTGACGCCTGTCCCCTTCTGGTTGATGATCGTATCAATGGCAATGGCGGTTTTGCCGGTCTGCCGGTCACCAATGATGAGCTCACGCTGCCCACGGCCAATGGGGATGAGTGCGTCAATGGCTTTGATGCCAGTTTGCAGGGGCTGCTTCACGCCTTCACGCGTAATGACGCCAGGTGCCACGCGCTCCACGGGGTACAGCTCTGCACCCTTGATCGCGCCTTTGCCGTCAATCGGATCACCCAAGGGATTCACCACCCGGCCAACCAAAGCATCACCTACTGGGACGGACATGACCTGCCCCGTGCCCCGGACTTCTTCACCTTCGGAAACAAGCGTGGCGCCATTGAGAATCATCACACCCACGGTATCCTCTTCCAAGTTCAATGCCACGCCGGTTGCGCCAGACGCAAAGGTGACTTTTTCACTGGACTGCACATTGCTCAGGCCTTCTACTCGGGCAATGCCGTCGCCTACGTCAATGACGTGGCCAACCGTGGCCGTGGTGGCTTTAGCGGTGTAGGACTGGAGCTGGGTTTTGAGAACGTCGACGATTGTATGCGGCATATATTTTCATTGTCCGAGCGCAGGTGTCTCTGCCTGCGCGAATTGTAATAAATTTATTGATGAAGAGATGGGTCAGGGGCGAAAGGGTTTTTCGCGCCTAGCGGTTCGCTTCAGGGGGTTGACAGTATGATAACAGCAGAATAAAGTGAATGCTTAAACCGAATCTTTAACAAATGAGGGAAAAATGCCTACAAAGAAATGGGAGTATAAGGTCTTTGTCGACAGAGAACCATTATTAGAAGGACAAAAACTGGAAATGAATATGAACGTACTTGGCAAGGAGGGGTGGGAAGCGTTTGCCGCCTGGGAAACACAGAATTGTGTAAAACGGGTTCTCTTTAGGCGACCTCTTCAGGAATCTTAAAATACCATTCTCTTTCTAATGCGCTGCGATTGTATCAAGGCGCTTTTTGTTTTTTCTCTCGGAGTAGAGGCTTTAGCCTCTTACACTCTAGTGGGTAGCCCGGGTCCCTTGACCCGGGCGTCCTCCGCGAGGCGAGGTCAAGGGACCTCGCCTACCCACCCAAGAGACTAAAGTCTCTACTCCATTCTTCTCACCGACTTTAGTCGGGTTGCTTGTTAATTTGCAACGCCACTGAAGTGGCTGAGAAATTATTGTAAAAGGTGCGCTTTGAGGCTGGCGAACCGGCTGGAAACAGAGCTATCAATCAACTGATCCCCCACTTGGATTTTCACTCCAGCGATGAGCTTCGGTTCATGTATATGGCGGAGTTTTACTTTTCGCTTCAAGCTGGTTTCCAGATTTTTTGCCAAGGCTGCATCTTCGGTTGCGGTTAACGCTTTGGCGCTGCGAACCTTCACCACTACTGGCCCGCCCTGCTCGGCAATTAGCCGTTCCAGTTCCGCGGCAATCCTGGGTACCAAGCGTAGCTGCCGCTGCCGGGCAAGGACGTGAATCAGGCGACCTGCAATCTCCTCACGCTCAGCCGCTGGGGCAGCTTTGGCAGCACCCAGGTAGGCTTCGGCGTACTGGCGAATGGAGGCTTTGCGCATACTTAAGATTTCTGACTTTCCTCTACTGCCTCAGCAACGAGTTTCTTATCCAAGTCCTTGGCCACCCCGCTGGGAACCACCTTCTGCGTAGCGCTCATCACCAGGTTCACCAATTCTGCTTTTGCTTCTTGCATGGCCTGCGCTTTCTCCGCCTGCATTTGCGCCTGAGCCTGCACGCGATGCTGCTGCATCTCTGCTTCAATTTCCTTCAACCGTTCCTGGCGGTAGCGCTCGCTTTCAACAGACGTGGCTTCCATTAACGCCTGCGCCTCAGTTCGGGCTTCCTTCAGCTTCACTTTCTTCAGCTCCTCAGCTTCAGCTAACTTCTGCTCCACGGCTTTGGCATCATCCAAGCTCTTGGCAATTTTCTCCCGACGCTCGCGCATAATTTTCAGCACGGGCTTGTAGGCAAATTTCCACAGCACGAATAGCACCAGGCCAAAGTTGATGACCTGCGCTAAGAGGAGTGTGGGTTCGATGCCGAATTTTTTGACGAGTTCTTCCATACGGATAAGTTATGAATCACTAGCCCTGGGAGCAGACGTGGGTCAGCTCCCAAACGTCAGGGATACTTAGACGAACTTGATGATCAAGGCAACCACCAGTGCGTACACCGCAATGGCTTCGGCAAAGGCCATGGCAATGAGCATGGGCACTTGGATTTTGCCAGCGGCTTCGGGGTTGCGGCCAATGGCTTCCATGGCTTTGGCGGCTAACTTTCCAATGGCGAACGCTGGGCCGAATCCACCCACAGCAATGGCCAGGGCGGCGGCAAACAACTTGGCTGAGGCTTCTTCCATACAACTATCCTTTCATCTCCTGGCACACGACGAGGTTTGGAGTTTAACGTCGGTGCGGCAGAGACACTTAGTGACGAAATGTGACGGAACGAGAATGCTCATTCACTCACATTTCACCACTACAACTTAGTGTTCATGGACAGCAGTTGCAACTTTCAAGAACACCAGGGTCAACATTGCAAAAATGAATGCCTGAATAAACCCAACAAAAATTTCCAGGAAGAGGAAAGGCACGGGCACCAGGAATGGGATGATGAGCCCAATGACAATGAGTAACACTTCTCCGGCAAAAACGTTGCCGAACAACCGGAAGCTGAAGGAGAGAATCTTCGCGAACTCGGACATACCTTCCAACGCACCCACGAAACCCATGATGGGGTCTTTGAAGTTCACGTACTTCTTCAGGTGCTTCATGAACCCAATAGTGAACACGGCAATGACCTGCGTGGCAACCACGGAAATGAGCGCAAGTGCCAAGGTGAAGTTCAGGTCCGCAGCTGGCCCACGGAAGAGCGGCACGAAGAGCTCGTGGCCGTCGTGGATTTCGTTAAAGCCAATAGTACCCACCCCGGGCATGAGCCCCAACCAGTTGCCAATGAGAATGAACAGGAAAAGCGTGAAGACAAACGGGAAGAACTTCTCCGACTGCTTTCGATCCTGCGTTACTGAGTCCATAATCCCCAACGCTCCATCAAACATGGCTTCCACCAAATTTTGCAAACCATGAGGTATGGTTTTCACTTTGCGGCGAAGCAGCAAGGCGCCAATGATCACCAGGGCGACAACCACCCAGGTCGTCAGCAAACTGTTGCTCACGGGTAGGGGCCCAAGGTGGAACACGGTTTCTGCGGCTAGTGATACTTCTGCGGCCATGTGTTTACAGTTTCTTTGGAGGTTCGACTGGCGGTTCCAGAGATTTGATGAGCTTCTTAAACTTCCAGACTAGACCAATGGAGGTTAGGGCGATGGAGACCAAAACGCCTGCAAGGAAGAGCCATGGTGACGTGCCAAAATGCTTATCCAGCAAACGCCCACCCAGGGCGAAAATAACAATGGGAATGGCGATGACGTACCCCAGTTCCCAGGCAATGCCCAGAGCATGCCAGAAACCTTGTGATTGTGGATTTTTCTCCATGCTCGGAACCGAAAATGCACGCAACGACGGCGAAATACCGTTGTTTTTTCACGAAAAATCGTGCAAATCTATTGTACGAACTAAACCCAAAATGTCAAGGTGGGCGGTTTTTGCAAATGCAGGCGCAACCCAAGCCGTTGATCCGGCTCCGGCGTTTTCTGCCAACATCCTGGTTGCAGCGAAATACCAGTGATGCCTACTTGGTCACTCCGCTGATGGGGTGATTGCTGCGGGTTGAGGCGTCAACCGTGAGAGTACGGTTGAGGTGTAGAAGGTCGAACCTAAGAGAAAACCTCGGCCGGTGATGGACATGGGGGAAGTAACCGCTGCGCCGTCAACAAAAACCAGTGACATCTCCACATTTCCATATTGCTCCCGCACGATCATTTTTTTTTCAGACTGGTCGTGCAGGTCATTACCTTTCGTATCCAGCGTCACAGTCCCGGTTACTTGCTGTGGCCTTTCCACAAAACTTTGTACGCTGGCTGGTAACTCTACGTACTGCGGGACAGTGAGCACATCGACAAAAAGCGTGGTGTCATGCTGCTGTAACCGGGCAAAGAATTCCTCTGTGCGCGTCCTGGCCAAATGGAGCATTTCTGATTCCCAGAACGCCTGCGTACTGGGCGCACTTGCTTGCACGCGCTTTTGGTTTTGGAAAAGTAGCAGGGCTGTGCGTGAATCTGGCACAGGCACAGCCTGTACTCGCTCTCCAAACAAGCAAAACGATAAGGCGCAGGCCACAACCAAAGCTGCAATTGCCCCCAGGACAATGCCAAAATGTACCCGCCGATCCGGGGGATTTTTTATTTTCCTTGTCCTCTGCTTTACCTGAGTTTTGGATTTTTTTCGTGGTGGCATATCCCCTCCATACATTGGGAACAGTATAACACGCATTGGAGGGCGCGGGGATAAAGGGTTTCGTTTTTGGTGAAGGTGTGGACGGAGGGTGAAGAGTACGGAATTGATACAGGGATAGCCAGTCGCATTCTACTCTTCTCTTCAGTATCCATACCTTCACCTTTTCCCCTTTGTCATTCTGAGTCTGACGAAGAATCTCCGAAGTTTGTACATTATCTGGAGATCCTTCGTCGTAGACTCCTCAGGATGACAGAAAAAAGAGCCAGGGAGCCCCCCTTGGTTCCGTAGTACCGCAAGATTGCCACGTCACTCGCAGACTCGTTCCTCGCAATGACAAAAAATCTCTGCCGCCTATACTTTGCCCCACGGTCCCAACACCACGGTGAACTCCCCCTTCACGGCATCTGCCCGGAGGTCAGCAAGAACTTTTGCTGGTAGACCACGGTAGAGATGCTCGAAAGTCTTGGTCAGCTCTCGCGCCACAAATACTTCTCGCTCCGGACAGTTGTCCACGAAAAACTGCAGCACTTTCTCAACCCGGTGCGGGGATTCAAAAAATACCGCGGGGCGGGCATCTTCTGCTATACGCTTGAGGATCCCTTGCCGGCCGTTCTTCAGGGGTAAAAAACCATATCCCGTGAATTGCTGTAACGGGAAGCCACAGACGGAGAGTGCTGTGGCCATAGCGGATGGACCAGGAATGGGCACGACTTTGACACGTGGACACTCTCGGTACACACGCTCAACGAGTCGACCACCAGGATCAGCGATGTTTGGCGTACCCCGATCTGCGACTAACGCAAGTGTCTCCCCTTTTCGCAAACGATCAAGGAGCGCATCTTCTCTTGCGCCACGTGTGTGTTCGTCATACCGCACCACAGTTTTCTCCGCGCCAATGTGCTGCAGCAACTTTGCTACTTCCCGGGTATCTTCCGCCAGAATGAGGTTGGCATGTACCAATGCTTCTTTGGCTCGTGGGCTAAAGTCACTCAGGTTGCCAATGGGCGTGGCGACAATGGTGAGCGTGCCGGCCATTAAAGTTGCAATACACTCTGCGCGCCCTTAATTGCTTCGGGGAGCAAGGGCATAAGGCTACTCCCAATGGAACTCAGAATGTTTGCAATGACTGAATTATCAAAAAGTCTAAGCAGTGGCTGACTCACCTGCAAGCGCTCAGCCAAAGCAATAAGCAAACCAAGGGTGAGTGCGCCTTCCACCAGCCCCACCAGCGCGCCGCCCAAGCGGTTTGCTGCGGCAACACCCGGAACCAACTTCGTTACATTCAAGGCTTTGCCAATGACGCCGGTGGCAATGGCCACCGCGCGGTTCACCACCACGAAAATCATGGCGAAGGCTGCCCACTGGGTGAACTGCGTATTCCCAAGACCGCTAATCCAGCTGCCAGCCGTGGGTGCAAACCGGCCGGCAATGACCGCGCCGGCAATGACCCCCACAATGCCACCCAAAGTTTGAATAATCCCATACCAGAACCCGGCCCAGGTGAAGCCGAAGAGGAGAACGAGGAGGACAATGTCGGTTGTGCTCATACCACGCGTTGGAAGAGGGGTGGGGCTTTTGCAATCTGCTTCGCACCCAGTATACCCTTCAGCTGCCCGGCGGTAACCGGGAGATATGGCGCAACCGCCCGGGTAATTTCTCGGAGCTCAGCCACCACGTTAGCAAGCAGCGTGGCCAGTGTTTTTTTATCCGCTGCTTTTTCACTCTTCGCTAAGGTCCAGGGTTGCGCGCGATCAATAGCCTGATTCGCCCAGGCGACAGCCTGCCAGATTTCCTGCAGAGCCTGGCTAAAAGCCAATTTCTCCGTAAGCTTGTCAGCTTTGGTTAGTGGCTTTGGTGCATCAACTTTTATCACCACTCCACCCAAGTAACTGGCCACCATGTTGGTGGTTCGGCTCACCAGGTTCCCAAGACCATTTGCTAAGTCTGCGTTGTACTTGGTGGTGAACTGGTCAACCGGCAAATCCCCGTCCTGACCAAAAGGAAATGGTGTGAGGAGTAAGTAGCGCGTTCCATCTACACCGTACTTCCCCACCAGATCCAAAGGATTGATGACATTGCCCAAACTCTTACTCATCTTCTGCCCGTTCACCGTAAAGTACCCGTGGGCAAAAATGTGTGCTGGTAAAGGCTCGCCCACGGCCATGAGCAGGGCTGGCCAGTAGATGCTATGAAACTTCAGAATATCCCGCGCCATGAGGTGCACCACTTCCCCGTGCCACCACTGCCGGAACTGCTTGGGGTTTTTGCCATAGCCAACTGCCGTCAGGTAATTGGGCAAGGCATCTACCCACACGTAGGTGGTCTGCGTAGAGTCGAACGGCAGCGGAATCCCCCATTGGACTTTTTCCCGGGAGATGGAAAAATCTTGCAGACCCTGCTTAAAGTACCCCAACACTTCTTGCTTCGCGTTCTTGGGCTCAATGGTAATATCGCCCTTTTTGATGGCGGCAAGCAGCTTGGACAAGTAATCTGTGAGGTGGAAAAAGTAATTTTCTTCCACGACTTTCTCTGGCACGGTTAAATGTAACGGACACTTACCGTTCACCAACTCTTTTTCAGTGATGAATTTTTCACAACCCTGGCAGTAGAGCCCTTCGTACTTGCCCTTTTCCACAGCCGGACGGCCCTTCGGTGTTTTTGCGGCATAGAGTTTCGTGAGAAATGCATGGACGCCGGCAATGTGATCAGCATCCGTGGTTCGAATAAAACGATCGTACGCAATATCTAGCGTACCAAAAACCTGCTGGAAGACTTTGGCTTGCTGGTCAACGAACGCTTGGGGTTCAACTCCCGCCTTTGCAGCGGATGCCGCAACTTTTGCGCCATGCTCGTCCGTGCCGATCAACGAAAAAACCTTGCGGCCTTTGCCGCGCCAGTACCGGGCCAGGACGTCCGCGGCAATGGTTGTGTACGCTGAGCCGACGTGCGGCGCTGCGTTGGCGTAGTAAATCGGCGTGGTAACCAGGAGTGGCACGCGGGTAGCCATACTAGAGTGTATCCTTAACGTTCAAGCTGCAGTTCTTCCTCACGCTTCTTCCCGTAAATCTCCTCGTAGATGGTCATGACAATGAGGGTGACGGGAATGGCCAGGAGCACACCCAGCAAACCGGCGAGCTTTGCCCCAATGAGCAGCACAATGATGATGACAATCGAGTGCAGGCCGGTCGTGGACTTCATGACCTTGGGGGTAATGAAGTTATTCTGCACCTGCTGCACCACGAAGAAGAGGATAATGGTGAGCACGCCCTTGGTGGGGCTAAGGGTGAAGGCGATGAATGCCGCAGGGATGGCGGCCACGGTGGAACCAATGAGCGGAATAATTTCTAGCAACCCAGCAAAGAGGGCTAAGGCGAGCGCGTACTTCACCCCGATGATGGACAAACCAACGAAATCCAGGACAGCAACAATGAGCATGAGCATGAGCTGCCCGCGCAGCCACCCACCCATTTTCACCTGCACCTTCGCCATGACCTGGTGGAAGAAGGGCTGGTACTTCAGGGGCGCCACCGAACGGAAAAACCGCTTCATGCCGCTCTCTTCGCTGAGCATGTAGTAGGTCATGATGATAATGGCCACAAAGGAGATGAGGCCACCAAAAAAACTGGCTACTGCCCCAAAGACCCCAGAACCAGCTTTCCCAATATTGAGCTGCAAGGACTGCAGGGCGTTGCTGACGTTCTGCTGCAGACCCGCATTGGCAGCCAGGTCGCGGATGGAGCTAAACTCATCTAAGAACCGCTGGTAGAGTGCAGGAAAATTGGATGACAGTTCATTCACCTGATTCACCAAGGGGGGGATGATAAGCGCGAGGATGAGGCTCACCCCACCGAAGAGCAGCACCAGTAAAATGACTACTGTCGCTGCCCGGGGAATCCGCTTCCACTGCAATTTATCCACCCACGGATCCAATGCCGTTGCCAGCACTACCGCCACCAGAAGCAGGACGAAAACGTCCTTAATAGCGTACGCAAAAGCGATGAGCAAAAAAACCAAGACCAAGCGCAGGATGGTTGACGTGCTGATATTGACGTTCACGGACTGGCGTGGGGTTGGAGTATCCATGCACCCCAGTATACCCTGCAAGGCGATGCGGGGCAACCAAATCCTTACGGCTTACCCGGCCATAAGCTTACGGAAAGATTGCGTGCTGGTGTACGGACCCACCACGGCCAGACGGAAGCCCTTCCGCTGCAGCACCCGCTTGGCCAAAGCCCGAACACGAGCCGCGGTTACTTTTTCAATGTCGGCTATGCGCTCTGTGGCGGTTTTCACTTTCTTTGCAAACAGTACCTGCTTCCCCAGCCAACCGGCAATATTCTCCGAATCTTCCAAGTCCAAAATGAATTTGCCTTTGACGTACTCCTTGGCACGGGTGAACTCTTCAGCGGTAAAATCCCCTTTCTGAAAGTCTGCCAGCACACCCAGAATTGCCGGAACGGCTTCCTCCAAGCGCGCTTTGTCCAAACCCACCTGGACGGCCAAGTGCCCAATGTCTTCGTAGGGATTCACGCTGGCCCGAATGCTGTAGCACAGACCCCGCCGCTCCCGAATTTCAATGAAGAGCCGAGAGCTCATGGTGCCACCCAGCATGACTGCTAAGAGGCTCAGTGCATCTGCATCTGGGTGCTGGTAGTGCACACCCGGCATGCTGAAACCCAGCTGGACTTGGGCGGTATCTTTGGTGCGGAGGGTAATGCGCTCCGTGCCAAAGCGTTGCTGCTTGGGTGCGGCCGTACCAGACCGACGTGCCGGTACCTGACCAAAGGTTTTCTGCACCAGCTGTTGGATATTCTTGGGGACATTGCCGGCCAGCACCAGCCACATGTTCTTCCCCACGTAGTACTGGTCTTTGAACGCCAGCATGGCCGCCCGATCCATAGCCGTGATACCTTTGGCCGTGCCAGCGATATTCCAACCTAACGGCGTGTTGCCGTACAACCCCTGCTCCAGCACGTCTTCCAGCAGAGCCATGGGGTTATCCTCATACATTTTTATTTCTTCGATAATCACACCTCGCTCGCGGTTCAGCTCCGTGGCATCAAACGTGGAATGCACCAGCATGTCGGAGAGCATATCCAGCGCCAAACCCACATGCTGACGGTTGGCCTTAATGTAGTATGCCGTGTGGTCTTTGGAGGTGAAGGCGTTGAACGCCGCGCCAATGCCGTCCAGCTCTTTGGAAATGGTCAGGGTGGTTGGCCGCCGCTTGGTGCCTTTGAAGAAGAGGTGCTCCAAGAAGTGCGCCGCGCCGCTGAGGGGCCGGGTTTCGTACCGGGAACCAACTTTCACAAAGGCCATGACCGTAACGGCTTGGGTTTCTTTCAGGGGGTGGATGAGCACGCGGAGCCCGTTGGGCAAAGTGGTTCGTTGCAGCATAGTGATTTCCAGTGTAGCATATTTTTGTAGCTTGACCGATCAAAAAAACGCTGTAGGATAGGAACAAACAAGGAGGAACATTGCTCATCACATTTGCCCTGCTCGCTACCCTGGCGAGTGCGCCCACCCCCACGGCAACCGTTGGGCTCACCGACGGGTACACCCAAGCATCCGTGGATTCACTTCGCGTCATGCTGGACGCAGCGATGGATGCACAAATGCAAAGGCTGAAGACAGCGGGTAGGTTTCGGACCTACGACACGAAAGCAAGTGGTGGGGTAACCGTCATCCAGTTTGAACAAGATTTGAAGACGCACCTCCCGGTGGGTCTAGCCATTCGCAGTACCTGGCGGGTCACCGTTGGGACGTGTACGCACAACGGTACGAAATCCGATGTGCTACCCGAAGAACAATCCGCTCCGCAACAAGAAAAGTGGTTAAAAATTTGCTTTGTGAATCCCAAGGATCCGGGTCATTTACCGAATGTGAGCGTTGCCGTGCAACTGGCAAATGGCAAGCCCGTCGGTGACCGGAAGTACGAATTCTACCCGCCCGAACTTGCTGCCCTGCTCTCCGCCAGAACTGAAGAGGAACCGGCACCAGCCGACTCTAACTCAGAGCAAACCGAAAACTAAACCCTATAGCCACGCACAGGAGGTGCACATGGCAGACAAAGTAGTTCAGCCAACGAAGCCCGCAACTGGGAAAATGCCACCGCTGGAGATGGCAAAAATCATTACTGAGCTGAATAACAAAAAGTAATCTCAGTCTCGCTCTCTGTAAACCGCCCGGCTTCTCCTGGCGGTTTTCTCTTGCACAAAAAAGCCGACCTAGGTGAGGTCGGCGAGGGGTAATCTACAAAGAGCGCATTGGCACACGAATGGTTGCTTCAAAATCTGGGTCAGCTCCTCGAAGGAGCAGGAGCCAGCACTCCATGGTGTCAGTTGGTAAAAAATCTTCAATGTTGCATTGCATTGAAGTGCCGTAGGAAGACAGAGAAACAATTTGCCGAGATTTCTTAGTGCCATCAACATGCACTTCCACGCTAGAAAAAAATCCATTGGGGCCTCCAAAATTTACTCTATTTTTTGGTTCCCAGCCCTCCGCAAAAATTTTCTTCCATGGCTGCAACTGGTAGTTCATTCTCAACTCAAAGCCATGCTCAAAGGGATTTGCCCTGTTATCCCCGCCGCCACAATCTGATCCTGGAGCCGAATGTAGAATGAATAAGGGTGCTGGTAGGTGCAATGGAACAAGCAGAATCTGAATGTCGACGACTTCAGCCCACCAATCAGGAATGGAATCTGGCACTTGGGGATGAAAATCAGTCGTGGATACTTTTGTCGCACCGGGGACGCAAATGGTGTTAAATGTGGCGCGTCCGTAGACTGCATTGTAAAGCACAACTTGTACCTGCGCTGAATCGTAGGCGGTAATGGTGCACAGCACATCTTGCTGCGCCTGGATTCCTGGTGCAGCGAACAGGCAGAGAAAAAATGGTAACCAACGGAACATTGGAACTCCTTTTCAAAGAATTGTTTCTTCTTTTTCTTTGTCCCTACCCTACGCCTCTCGTTGAGGCAAGTCAACAGTCCGGTACATTGACCAATTCCCGCCCGTACCCTAGCCTGACAGCAAACGATCTTTCCCAGGAGGAACCCATGCCTCGGCATGACAATCTGAAAATTCCCGCGATCTCATTTGCGGTTCTGGTCATTCTTGCCGTCTTTGTGGTTGGCATTTTCCTCATCGTCATTCAGGCCTACATCGTTGGCACCATTTGTCTGGGTGTGGGTGTGATTGGCGGGCTCGTCCTCTTCTTGATGGTCCATTTCCACCATGAAGAACGGAAAGCCTCACACGAGGACTTTGTGGAAGCCGCTCGGAGTATGCGGGTTACTTCGCCAACCGCACAATGGTACAAGAGCCTAGAACCCTTCACGGTTGTCCAACGTGGGGCACACACCTACCAACTGTACATCGCTCACCGGGACACAAAATTTGGCACCCGGTACGCGGTGAGCATTGAAAAGCGGCAACCCCCGCCTGATGACTGGTCTGCTTCCGAGCCTACCTCATGCCTGCCTTCCAGCGAAGGGATGGTCATTGCCTTCCAAAATGGCAAGGAGCTCATCCTTCCTTGGCCAGACGCCAAATAACCCATCGAGGATATCGATGGGTTTTCTTTTTCCCAACTTACAAACCTATTAGTGTGCCAACTTGCCGCCAACTCCAGCTCTAGCTCCGGAACAGCACACTCTCCTTGGCGTAGATGCGGCTGGAGACGAAGATGGCAACCAGCGCGTACACCAGTAATGACCCAACGGTTAGCCCAATGTGCGGCCAGTTGAATGTGCCAATGAGCACTTCCTTGATGACGAAGACCGCGTTCACCCCGGGAATGAGGAAGAAGGCGACCGTGGGCTTGAACCCTGGAATTTGCGCGAAGATAGCCACTGGCAGCACAGCGAGGAGGTAGAATGGGGTAATGTAATTCTGCGCTTCCTTGTAGTTCTTGGCGAAAATAGCTACAGAGAGTAGGAGCCCGGAGAACATAACCGCAAGAATGACCCCAATACCCAGCATGATGCCAACCGCACCCAAAGACAGCTGAATAGCCACAGTCTCTTCGCCAAAAGACGGTGGGAAAAGTTTGAACGCAGCGTACATGGATGCGAGGGACAGAACAATGGTGGTGCTGGCAGTGATGGCAACAGCCGCAAACTTCCCAGCGACAATTTGCAGACGCGTGGCCGGCGTGAGCAGCAGGGCTTCCAAGGTCTTGCGCTCCTTCTCCCCTGCGGAAACATCAATGGCAATGTACATCCCACCAATGAGTGCGAAGAGGACAATGAACATTGGCAGGAGCAAACCCAGGAAGAAGCCACTCTTCTCCTGACTGGTGGCGATATCCACGGGCACTGGAACAAGCGCATCCAGGAGCTTGGCATCCACCTGTTGCGCGGCAAGGCGTTTGGCGGCCTGCTCTCGGTTGAAAAGCTGGAGCAAACTCAGCGCTTTGGCTGCGGCAGTAGTTGAGGTAATGTTGGAACTCTTCTGGATTACCCGCACATCAGCCGGAATCCCTTTCTGCACGTCCTGTTCCAAGGTCGGCGTGAAACTCAGGTACGCGGCAATGGCACCGCTGTCCAAGTCCGCTGGGTAGTCGGTTGTGATTTTCAGTTCAACCTTCGGTTGTTGTTTGAAGAATGCAACCAAAGTTGGTACCGCAGCTTCATGCTCCAGTGCCAGCGTGACCGGCTTCTCCTCAGCCTGCTGAATTTGGTACTCCTGGAATTTGATGCTCCCCACCAGGATGGCCGGCATGAGCAGGACGGGTAGCAGCACGGCAGTGAGCAGCGTACGCCGGTCACGCAAACTGTCCAGCAGCTCTTTGCTGCAAATGGTGCGAATGGGATTCATAGTTTGAAAAGCTTTTTGCGCTTCTTGGCAACGTCACGTAAATGCGCTTCCTCCCGCTCACGCTCTGTTGTTTGCGCTGCGTTCTGGCCAACGATCGCCAAGAAAGCCTCCTCCAAATTTTGGGACTGCGTCTGCTGTAGCAACTCTTGTGGCGTGGCTAGCGTGATGAGCTTGCTCCGGTGGATGATCCCCACCCGATCACACAATGCTTGCGCGTGCGCCATGTCGTGCGTGGAAAGAATAACTAATTTCCCATCCTGCTTGGCATGCTGCATGTACCGAATCACCGTCTGGCTAGCCAGCACATCCAACCCAGCCGTTGGTTCGTCAAAAATCACAACCTTTGGATCGTGGATAATAGAGCGAGCAATGGCCACTTTCTGCTTCATGCCGGTGGAAAACGTACCCGCCCGCCGATCCGCAAAGTGTTCCATTTCTAAAGCGACGAGTAGTGTGTGTATACGATTTTCCAAAGCCGTACCACCCAAACCGTAGAGCCGGCCCATGTACCGCAAATTTTCCCGGGCGGTGAAGCGGTCGTACACTCCAATGTCCGCAGTGAGTAAACCCAAGGTCTTTCTCACTGCCTCTGGTTCTTTGCGAATATCATGGCCATCGACCACGGCCGTACCTTCGGTTGGCTGCAGAATTGTGGCAATAACCCGAATGGTGGTGGTTTTCCCCGCACCATTTGGCCCCAGTAAACCAAAAATCTCACCCGCGTGGGCGTCAAAGGTGACCGCCTCAACCGCGGTTACTTCCCCAAACTTTTTCGTTAATCCCTGCACCTGCAACATATACCTTTATGCTACGCGCGTCGGCCAGGTTATTCAAGAGCTTGACGAACCTCCGCCGCCAGGGCTAGGCTTTGGCCAAGGTTCTTTGAGAAAGGAAAAACATGTGGTACATCATTGGCGTCCTGGCCCTGTGCTTTGCGGCAACCGTGTACGCTTTTGCGCTGTATGATCAACGGTCTGAAGCACACTGTCCAAACCGAAAACCAGGACTCACCAAACACCAGCAAGCTGAATCACTCATGGCGGAATGGAGAAATGTGACAAAAGAGGAAAGGGAAATACTGGTACAGCGGTACCCTGGGTTCTTCCTAAACAAACTGCGGGTATTCTGGTGCATGCTGTTGGGACTCGGCTTCCTTTTCGCTGCTTTCATCTTGCTCATCATTGTCCTGCTGGACTTTCGGTAATCACAGGCTATCACCATTTGATGGCCTGTTTTCTTTTTTTGTTTAGAGATCTGGTTCCCGTGTAATACCGCGCTCAATAGCATCCAGGAGTTCATGCTCCCGAGCAGTGACTGTGGAAAAATCCAACTCCTTCAACTTCTCCCGAACAAACTTCGCCCGCATCCGGCGGTGGAATGGATCACCTTTTGGGGCTTGCATGATGGTATGCAGAGCTTCCAACGAGGAACGACCAGCCTGGTAGGTGCGCTCTTGGGTAAGGGCTTCGTACATATCTACAATTTCCAAAAAAGCAGTTGAAAGTGGGTAGTGCCTCAGCTCATCAGAGTAGTTATGATGCGTCCCAGCCACTGCCGCCACGGGGTCATCTGGCGCATACCCCAAGTTTTCCAAAATCTCCTTGGTCTGCGCTTCGTGCGTGTGCAGCGCATCCATGAACGAAGTCTGCTCTGGATCCAAACCATATGCTCGGCACTCCGCCAGAGCCTCTGGGTCGCCGCCAAAGTACTGTGCCAAGGTGAGCAGTTCACGCGCTCGAGAACTTAATTTCCCCTTTTGCTCCGGGGTTAAGGCATTTGCATTTTTCCAGCTGGGCAACTGCCCCAGCGCACGCAAGCGTTCGTCTAGGAATGTAGTATCTCCATCTGGATCTTCCAGCAGCACGGCCAGCCGGGTTTGCAGCGCTTGCTCCCCCACTGTGCCTTGCACCAAGCGCGTGGGTAAACCAAGCTTCCCCACATCATGGAACAGCGCTGCTTTGGCAAGCGCTTCGGATGGGAGTTTTTCCGTTGCCAAAATTTTCTGCAGCATGGGCATGTGCTGCTGCACGGTTTCTGCCACGTCCATCAGGTGGGTGAAGGTTCCCGCGTCTTTTTCCCCTACTGCAGCCAAGGTTCGTACCTCCTGCTCACTAAGTTGTGCCGCGAGTTCCGGTAGCCGTTCAAACAGCGCTTGGCGAGTTTGCTCCACGTGTTCCTCAGCGACCTGCTCCACTTGCTCAACAACACGCGCCGATGCCGCGTCCGTGGAGGTTTGGACTTCTGACTGCTGGTAATGTGATTCAAATTGTTCGGACATAGCTAAACTTATGATACGCGGTGTTACCCGCTTGAGCAACATTGACACTACGGGAGACTCGTCGTAAGGTGGTTATGAAAAAATAGAGGAGGAAAAATGTACGTACAAGTAAATACACTCGGCGTTGTGCTCTTTTGCCTGGGACTTGCTTCTGGCATACTCGCAGTGCTACTTGCAATGAAATCAGGAATGATTAGCCAATGGATTCGCAAGCAAGTTCCAAGAAATGCAGAAGAAATTCGGTACGGACCCCAGTATGTTGACCGATACGAAGAAGCCGCCGCTGAGGTGGAGTACCTGAAATCGCGTCGACGTCGTGTCTACGCAATCATTGCTTTCGTCCTTGGGCTCCTGGGTATGGCTAGCGGATTTCTCCTGTGCATCAACGGGTAGTAAAAAATAAGACCTCCACTCTGGGGGTCTTCTTTTCTTTCAAAAAGTACGATTGTTAAATTACTTGGTTTACTAAGAGCATCTAAGTAAGCTTAAAAATTATTATTAAGCAACCTGGCCCCGTATTACAACGGACACCGCAATAACCCTCCTCTGTCATTCTGAGAATTCTGCGACGAAGGATCTTAGTGGTGGTTCCAAGCAAAGAGCAAGATCCTTCGTATGACTCAGGATGACAAGAAAAAGACCTCTACAGCCCTATGGCTTTATAGCTTTACGGCGCAGCCCCCCCCCTCTACTCCCCTTTCGGCTTTTCCAATTCCAATGGTTCGATTGTTCCACCAACATCAGCAATCTTCAGGACATCTTTGTCCACCTTCTTAAATTCTTTGTACGCCGTGTTGTAGGTGTTCACCGTGGTGCCCAGGTGGCCGCCCAGCTTTTGCATGTAGACATCGTAGCTGGACAAATGCTTGGCCAGTAATTCCACATTCTGCCTAATCTCCTTGGCCGACTCTTCAATCTGCATGGCTCGTAAACCTTGGAGCACGGTTTGCAGGTACGCCAGGAAAGACGTGGGCGAGACGATAATGACGTGGTACTTTCCAGCCGCACGTTGGATAAGATTTTCCGTATCATCGGTAATGGCGCCCACCTTGTTCACCAGTAGGTCGTAGTAAATTGCTTCGTGCGGAATGAACATGAAGGCAAAGTCCATGGTGCCTTCATTGGGCCGGACGTACTTGGCGGTTTCCTGGATGCGCATTTTTAAATCGTTCACAAAGACTTTTTCCAAGCGGTCATGCTCAGACTTGTCCGTGGTAGCAGCCATGCGGTTGTAGTTCTCCAGGCTAAACTTGGAATCAATGGGCACGATCTTGTCCTTGACGAACACCACGGCGTCTACAATCTCGCCGTCTTTAAACTTGTACTGCATTTCATACGCATTTGGGGGCAGCACGTTCTTGAGGAGCGTTTCTAAGTAGTACTCTCCCAGCACCCCACGTTGCTTGGGGTTTTTGAGAATGTCTTGCAAACTCCGGAGCTGGTCAGCAAAACCTACGACCTGCCGGTTGGTTTCATCCAACTTCGTCAAACGCTCGGTGACGTCTTGAATAATCTTGGCGGACTGGCCAAATTGCTGCTGCATGGCGCGGGTGGACTCCGTCATTTTGGAATCCACGGTCCGGTTCAAATCTGCATTCTTCTCCGAGAGCTGCGAAAGTCGCTCTTCCAGCCGCACCATTTTCTCATGCATGGCCGGGTCAGACGTTTGCGTACTCCCCTTCCCCTGGCGGAGAATGAGCACCAAAATACCAACCAAAACCAGCACGCTGATGATAATGAGGGGGATTTCCATATGGCTGCAGCATACTACACTTTTGGGGTAATAAAAAACGGCAGGAAGTTGAGCTTCCGGCCGTAAAAAAGTACGTGCCAAGATGACTTAACGCAACGTCACCCATGCCTGCATGATAGTTTCGTTACAGCCAACCGCATCATAGACTGTAAAAGTCAACGGTTCAGTTGGCGCCCCTTGGATGGGCACATCATACGTATACGTGAATGTCCCGTCACCGTTCTGGATTGCATCTTCCGCATATAAACCACAGACAATCGCACTGACACCAGAGTTGTACACGGGAGATGGACCCCAGCTGGAAAGGTTATCAATCGCTTGAAAAGTGAATGATAAAACCTCAGTTCCAACTGGAAAGACGATCTCTTCCCCAGATGTAAAAGGTTTCTCAGTGATGCCATCAGATATACTCAGCAGTTTTGTCGCAGGTGAGCTGTTGTCGTAGAAAAGGGCAATGGCATCAGAGTACGTCATATTCGCATGAGCATCGATCACAAACGCACGAAAGTAGTAGAATCCTTCCCTCACATTCATACAATCATTCGTTGGAAGGTTGAAGCACCATGGTCCTTGTGTATTAAGATCTGATCCCACTACCTCCCAACGTGCGGTGTCATCCAATGCATCGCGACATTCTAAAGTCACTATGAGTGGGGCTGGCGTAGCTCGACTGTCAATCTCAACGCAAAAGTACTCTTGTTCACAGAAAAAACCTGTGGTGGGTGCCGTAAAACGGATACGAGAATCAGCCTGCAGTTGCGCAAAGCATGCAAGCCCAATGAGTAGAATAGCATACAGAAATTTCATTTTCGCTCTCCTTGCAATGAGTGTGTTATCCCCACGGAAAACACTGACCTTCCTCACCGCCCGAGCGAGTGTTGTTTCTCCTTTCTCTTTATAATTGGTCAAAAATAACGCGCCGCGCGCCTGACTTCGCGGGTTGTCAATGAACGTGAGTATATACTTTCACTTGGACTATACCGAAGCTCACCCATATTCGCAAGAGGCTTGCAATTGTCTACGTTCCATGTTACCTTCGTTACTTCGATACACAAACCAAAAACCTTTACCCCAAACCATCCAAGGAGGAAGCAATGGGGAGAAAAAAGAAAGAAAAAGTGGAGACACCTAACGAACCTTCCGGCCCGGTGCACTACAGGGCCAACGGTGGTCCAACAGGACTCACAGGGGTGAGCGAACTCGCCGAAGCCACGATACTGCGTCATACAGAGCAAATTGCCGGCCGGCGTCGTTCGCCCACTGAATCGACCGAGCGAGGCCGAAAACTCGGCAGTAAACGGGGCCGAGACCAAGTGTAAAATCATCAAAGATCATTCACAGCACCTACGCAATTTGCGTGGGTGCTTCTTTTGGCTCGGGATGTGACGGGTAAACGCGTGAAAAACGTTTCGTTACTAGCTCAAGAATGCTTTGCGTTTCGGAAAAAAATTCCTGATTCAATATGCCTTGCATAGCAACTTCTGAAAAACCAGGCCGTATACGCACGTAGAGAGAGCCACCTTTGTATTTCGAAAATTGATCAATGAGCTGGGGATCAAATACTTCGGTTAGAAGTTTTCGGTCACTTCCAGAGAGATGATACTTCTTATTGAATACCCGAGATTCTAGATCATGATCTTTTGCAATACCCATCAATCCAGGGTCCGTTTCTACTTTTAACCAATGATTTGTTTGTGGTATTTCCACAACTGCATAGCAAACACCTTTCACATTTTTTTGGTAGTCAGCGTACAACGGTAGAATGAACATCTTACTAAATTTACCGACCGCCGATGCATCTAGTATAAAAACTGGACGGTACATTGCCCTATGCTCTTGGGAGAGTGTATACATGGGAATGCGGGGCTGGCCGTAGCTATAGGGCAATCCTCGCGGAAGTGCAGCGCGAAGCCCACGCAAACCTGCGGATGTGTACAGGGGTAATTTTTGAAAAGAATAACTCTGGTGTGTGCTAAAATTTTGCACGGTCTCCAACAATTTCCCAAAGTGCAAATCTTGATAGTGTTGAATCGCATGGAGGATGACTTTCACAATCACGACAATAACAAGAACAGGAAGGACGAACATCATGAGTACAAAGAGAAATATCATATGTGTTACGGGAGATGAAAAAATACCTCTGCGTTCTTCGTGGTCTGGCGCACGACTTCCTCCACCCCAATCCCCTTCACCTCAGCAATTTTATCCGCCACGTGCTGCACGTATAGCGGCTCGTTGCGCTTTCCGCGAAATTGCTGCGGCGCCAGGTACGGCGCATCGGTTTCCACCATCATCCGATCCAGCGGCACAAAACGAACGACATCCAGGAGTTTGGTTGCATTTGGGAAGGTGATGATCCCGGTGAAAGAAATGAGACAGCCAGCATCAACGAACTTCCGAGCGGTATCTACATCTCCGGTGTAGCAATGTACGACCCCGCGGTTGTATCCTGCGTGCTGCAGTAATTCCAGGAGATCATTATACGCTTTGGTTGGCTCTTTTGGATGCGCGCGGGTATGGAGCACTAAGGGAAGGTCATGACCTTGTGCAAAAGCTGCTTGCTGAAGGAACACTTCTTTTTGCCGCGCAACAAAAACTTGTGGATCGATTCCATCTGGCACGCGGTAGTAGTCCACGCCACACTCGCCTACTGCTACCACGCCCTTCTCTTTTGCAAGGTTGCTGTAGAACGCCACATCAAAAACTTCCTGCCGGGTTTTGAAGGGAATGTCCACTTCATCCTTATCCACAAACGTCTCGAACAGGTGCAATGGGTGCAGACCAATAGCTGCAAAAAACTTTCCAGGATGTTGTTTTGCCAACTCCACTGCTCGCTGGCTGGTGGTGCTTTGGGAGCCAATATTTATGACTCGCATTCCTGCAGCCAACGTGCGTTCAATGACCTGATCTAGGTCATCTTTGTACGCATTGAAATTCAGGTGGCAGTGGGTGTCGATGAGATTTGACATATCTCCTTTCACGGTACAAGATAGGGGCAAAGAAAACAAACCAGGAGGAAAAATGTACTTATTTCATGACGCAATCTCTGCGCTTAAAAAACTTACAGGCCAAAAAATATTGGAGCTTGATCTGCACATTGAACTTCTTGAAGCTCAGCTAGAGGCCTTACGTCAGGAACGTATGAAGGAAGTCAGACTTCAGCTTATGCAGCAGGGTGTAATCGCCACAGATGTGGATCAATTAAAGGCCTCAGATGGCGACAGTTTCACGAAGAGAATACTGCGGAATAACGAAGAACCGAGGTACGCAAAAGCGGAAAACGGCGAAATCGCTTACTACTGTCAGAATCAGGGCGGAAATGAGGGCTGTGGTTGGGTGAAAGGAAAGCCCCGTGAAGAACCGTATGACAATCTTAGTCCGGGACGTGGTACGTCGGGTATACACAAGTACTGTGTCATTTGCGACGCGCTCATTCAAAAAGTCGTGCTTGTACGTTCCTAATGAAAAATTAGACCGAGCTCATCCTGGGCTCGGTTTTTCACTATTGACTTTTTTAAAGAAAAGCGTAAGGCTTTCATCAGGTAAACCAACAATCCAAAAATAGGAGTTATTTATGAATCAAATTGAGTCCCCGGAGGCAGTACGAGCCTTTGATAGGGCTATTGAACTGGCGCAAAAATATTTGCGGGATCTCGAGGAATCACGGCTACAAACTTTACGCCAACATTATTTGAAGCAAGGATTACGGGTTGGAAGTGACGACCTGGGCAGACTATGCGCAAGTAATGGCGGTTTATTTGTTCCCCGGCCACATACCTCACCGAAACCGCAAATTGCGGAGGCTCCCAACGGCGAAACAGCCTACTACTGCGACAATGGCTGCGGGTGGGTGAAAGGCGTACCGGAAGATGACCCATCCGGTGATAACCTCACGTGCATCATTTGCGCACATACTGTCGGATTTCGTAGGTAGTGAGTTGCAACAGCACTTGTTAGATAACCGAGTTCTCCTGAGCTCGGTTTTTTATGAAAACTCTTACGGTGCTATACTAGTTGCACCTATGCCAGCCAAACAAACACCCCAAAAGAAACTCCGCATTGGCTGGTTTACCTTCTCCTGCTGCGAGGACAGCACGATTGTTTTTACCGAACTCCTCAATGATCACTGGCAGGAGTGGAAAAAACTCCTGGATGTGCGGCACGCCCGGGTGCTGCAGACCAACAACGTCCTAGACCAACTGGACGTGGCTTTTGTGGAAGGCGCGCTGAATTGCCAACGCCACGTGGACATGGTGAAGGAAATCCGATCCAAGGCAACCAAGCTGGTGGCCATTGGCGCTTGTGCCTGCACAGGTCTTCCTTCGACCCAGCGCAATACCTTCACCAAAGAGCAGACGGAGGCCATTCAACCCCTGCTCGACAAGTTTGCCTTCCTGCCCAAAGGCCAGAAGCTGACCGAGGTGGTGAAGGTGGATGCTGAAGTTGGCGGCTGCCCCATGGATGAGAAGAAGTTTTTAGCTGCCCTGGATGCCATGCTCAAAGAATTTAAGATCGTCTAAGGTATGCACACCGTTGACCTGTCCATGACGAAGGAGATCACCAAGGTGGAAGGTGCTGCCACTTTGGACGTGGAAGTGAAGAACGGCAAAGTGGAGAAGTGTCGCTTTGGCATTACCGAGTACAAACGCTTCTACACCCAGGCCATGCGCGGCAAGCCCTACCGCGGCCTACCCGCCTTGCTGGCGCGCATTTGCGGCACCTGCTCCAACGCCCACCTGCTCTGCAGTATCGAGGCCTGTGAACATGCCTTGGGAATTACCCCCAGTAAGCAGAGCATAACAATGAAGCATTTGACCATGAATGGGCTGAACATTCGTGACCACGCGCTCCATCTCTACCTCTTTGCCATGCCGGACATGTTTGGCAAAGATTCCTTCCTGTCCTTTGACGAGAATGACCCGGAGCAGCACCAAATTCTCCACGACGCGTTTGATATCAAAGCCGCGGGGAATTACCTGGCGATTATCATTGCCGGCCGAAGCGTGCACGCCATTAACCCCATGATTGGCGGGTTCCTGAAAGTCCCCACATCGGAAGAAGTGGCTGAGGCGGTAAAAAAACTCAAAGGCATTCGCCCAGCCGTGCTGCGTACTATTGAACGGTTTGAAAAGTGCGACTTCACTTTTGACCGCAAAACCCATTTCATGGCTTTGGTGGCAAATCCTTTCAGTTTCCTGGACGGAGAAATTGTCAGCGATCAGTCACCGGAGCGCATTTCTGAAGCGCAGTTCCGCGAGCACCTGGAGCATGTGGTCATCCCCTACTCCCAAGCCTCTGGCTACGAGTACAAAGGCAAAGCGTACATGGTGGGCGCCTTGGCGCGCATCAACTTGGCCAAAGACAACCTGCACCAGAAAGTGAAGGACAGCATACCGCACACCTTGGCAAAATTTCCTTCCACCAACATTTTCCACAACAACCTGGCGCAGGCCATTGAGCTGCTGCACTGCGTGGATCAGTCCATTGAAATGCTGGAGACCACAAAATTCACCAAAGAGCCACTCGTCCAACCAACCAAGAAGAGCGGGACGGGCGTGGGCGTCATTGAAGCACCGCGCGGCACGCTTTACCACAAAGTGACCATTGATGAAAAAGATGTGGTGACCGACGGCGAAATTGTGGTGCCCACGGGCCAAAACCAAGTCAACATTGAGCAAGACATGGCGCGCCGCTTGGAAGAGCTTCTGCCGGAAAACCCTAATGCGGAAAAGGTGCAGCTGGAACTAGAAAAAATCATTCGGGCGTATGACCCGTGCATGAGCTGCGCCTCGCACTTCCTTAAACTGAAAGTTGTCGGAGCCGCATTTCCAGCTGACTAAAGGCTTGATCTTCGGTCAACGTATCGGGCACGCCGTAGAGCGTGATTTTTTTTAGCTTGCCAAGCTTCTGCAAAAAACGGAGCTGGGACAATGCATCAAAGTCGTGCATGGTGACGGATGGCGCCTGGGCAAACCCTTCCAAGTCCGTGTACTCGTTCACGTCGTACAGCCCTACAATAGTGTCTATGACGCGCAAATGCTCGGGCATGGGTTCCCACTCATCCAACGGGTCTTTGAGCACAAAGGTGTGCTCCGGAAATGCTGCTCGCAGCCTGGGCATGAGGTGAATGGGCGTACTGTCCTGGGGTAGATCTGGGTTGCCAAATATCCAAAACTCCATACTCAGAGCGTTTCGTTGGAGAGGTTGATTGACTGCATTGTGTAGTGCTCCAGCCACTGCACGTGCTTGGGGTTGATGATCTCACAAATCACCCCCCAGTGCATGCTCACCAGGTCACCGATGGCTAGGTCATCCAAAGTCGCATCTTCTTCCAAGCGGCGCATAATCGTCGTATCCTCTGCCGCGCCGAGAACGAGCTTCCGGTTTTGCTGCAACAAGGGTTTACGCCGAACCGTAATCTTTGGGCCTTCCATGGCCACCACACTCCCCCAGCTCACCCGGCACGAGTCCATGCTCTCCAGGGTGTGCAACTTCGCATCATGCCCGGTACGCTTGTACGCATTCAGCACGTGGAAGGAATGGTGCATGCGCGCCCCTTTCGGCAACTTGCCAACCAGTTCATCAAACTCTTTGGCACCGTACTTCCGCTTCAAGTCCAGGTTGTCCCGCAGGTGCCGGAAAAACTGCTGCGCCGGAATGGCTTCCAGCAGTTCGTTACCCAACCAGTAGGCTTGAACTACGCGGTCATCAAAGACATCCACAATGTGGTTGGCGTGCGCAATTTCTTTCAGGTACGGGTACAGGGTAGCGAAGCCTTGGAGAATATGCGCCAAGCCTGGATCCGTTGCCCCAGCTTGGATGTACGCCAAAACCTCGGCATTGGCATCTGGCCCGCAGAGGTGCAACTTATTTGGACCAAAGGCGTAGCGCGTGCACCGCGCCACCCCGTCATGCAGGGCGGTCTGTGGCTTCGTGAGTATCATGCTGTGCTGTTTTGCGAGCTGACCATACCAGGAGCACGGCGCCAAACGTGACCAAACCCCCATTCACCCAGCTCTGCCAGGAAATGGGCGCGTGCTGGAATGTGCCGCTGAGCAGGGCGGTGATGAAGGTTGCTGGGACGAGCAAGCTGGCGACCAGAATGGCTGGCGCGCGCTTGAGGGCGCTGTACCAGGTCAGGACGTAGCCGAAGAGTAGAAGGCTTGGCAGCGCGACCCAACCCCACTGGCTAAACGAAAGATTGCCAACTGCGCCAAGCTTCCCCTGCGCTGCCACAACTCCTAGTAAAATGACGGAGCCAAGGACCATGCGGCTAGCGACAACCGTAAGCGTAGACAGATTTGCAAGTGTTCGCTTTGCCACCACATTTTCCACAGCCCAGAACAGGGTGGCGCCGAGAATCATGAGCTCACTTTTCCCCAGGTGAAAATTTTGAAACCCACCCAGGGCAAATGTCCCGCCCAGCAGCGCGGCCAAGGCCACGCCTTGCAGCCAGGTAACTTTCTCCTTCAGCTTCCACACAGCAAGGATTGCCACCCAGAGGAACAGCGTCTTGTGAATCAAACTTCCAGTTACGGCTGAAGTTTGCTGCAAGCCGTTAAAAAACAGGAGAAATGGCACGCTGCCACCAACCACGGCGATGGTGAGCAAACGAACCCAGTCCTTTCGCTGCAACGTTCGTAGCTCTTTCCACTGAACAAAGAGCACAACGAGACCAATGATCAACACGCCAACCGTGGCATTCTTCAGGAAAGTGAAGAGCGTGGCGTCCTTGATGACCGTAACGCTGAGCTTGGCCACGAAGTTGGACACCCCGGAAATGAGTGCCGTGCCCAGGGCGAGGAGAATACCGGTACGGAGGATTTTGGTCATGATTTTATCTTCATTACGATATAATTGACGTCTACTTACTTATAGTATAGGATTTATCGAAATAGTAAAAATAGTCGATCTCTAAGAGTTTTAGCAAACCTTTCAAGAATGTGAGGCAAAAATGTCAGTAAATTTAACCTGCCCTTTACAACATGAGGTTCAACCAGAGAACAGAATTCTCGTTCTTGCTGATCGAGGCCAAGATAGCGAGGGGAAATTCGCTCATCAACCCGGAGTTTCCGCGGCCAGATACGAAATTGCTGTGCATGTTTGTCTGACCTGTGGAATAATCTTCACCGATCCAACGATACTCCAAAGGTCATAATAAAATTGCAACTCAGCCGAGACTCACTCGGCTTTTTGTTTATCAAAATACGCCCTACCAGCGCGGGCGTCTCTGCCCGCGCGTTCAATTTCAAGAGACGCAGGCACAGAGGCCTGCGCTTGGTTGGGGTAAACAATTAAATGTAAATGATCAGGCATAATTGCATATGCCAGCAATGAAAATTTATGTAGCACGCACGCTCGACGAATAATAACCGAGAGTTCACGAGCCCATTTTTCTTCCCGAAAAAACTTTGCCCGGTTTCGAACAATAGTAGTTAGTAGGTATGGGAACTCTTCCTGATGAATATGCTGCTGACGACTCACGCAAATCGCTTTTTCAAGTCTGCTTCTAGCTCCCCAATCCCCACCCGCTCCTGCGCCATGGTGTCCCGGTCGCGGACGGTGACTTTCTGGTCTTTCTCAAGCGTGTCAAAATCCACGGTCACGCAGTATGGCGTGCCAATTTCATCCTGTCGCCGGTAGCGGCGGCCAATGGACTGACTGTCGTCGTACATCACGGTCCAGTGCTTGCGGAGTTCTGCGGCAATTTCCTGCGCCTTCCCAGCCAGTGGCTCTTTCTTAGACAAAGGCAAAATGGCGACTTTGATGGGTGCTAAATTTTTGTGCAAACGCAAGACGACTTCTTTTTCCTTGTTTGCCTCAGTTGTGGTTGACCGGCCACCTTCAACCTCTTCGTACGCATCCAACAAAAATGCGAGCGCTGCCCGGTCTACACCCGCTGATGGTTCAATGCAGTACGGCACAATTGCCTCTGGGGTTTTGTCATCGCGGTAGGACTGGCCGTGTGCTTTCAAATCAAAGTCCGTGCGGTTCGCAATACCCATGAGTTCTGACCAACCCTTTTCGAAAGGGAAATTGTACTCAATATCCGTTGTGGCCTTGGAGTAGTGTGCCAACTCGGCCTTTGACTGTTCATGGAAACGCAGGTGGTCTGCTTTGATGCCCAAATCCAGGAACCACTGCAAACTTTCCTCACACCAATATTTAAACCACCGGTCATCCTCACCTGGGTGGCAGAAAAATTCCAATTCCATTTGCTCAAACTCTCGGGAACGAAAAATGAAATTCCCCGGCGTAATTTCGTTCCGAAAAGCTTTGCCAATTTGCCCAATGCCAAACGGCAGCTTTAGGCGCATGGTTTGCCGCACGGTATCAAAGTTCACAAAAATATTCTGGGCAGTTTCTGGCCGCATGAACACCGTGGCAGCAGTATCTTCCACCGGCCCCACATGCGTGGTGAACATGGTGTTAAAATCCCGCTCCCCGGTAAGCTGCCCACCGCAGTCTGGGCACTTGGTATGATCCATCAGATCATCCCCTTTGAAGCGATGGTGGCACGCCTTGCACTCCACCAACTTGTCCGCAAATCCCTGCACGTGGCCGCTCTTCTGCCATACCGTGGGGTTGGTCACGATGGCGGCATCCTGGCCCACCACATCTGCCCGGCCTTGAACAAAGTGTTTCCACCACTCCTTCTTGATATTGTTCTTAAATTCCACACCCAACGGACCCCAATCCCAGAAGCCCTGCAGGCCGCCGTAGATTTCCGCCGTGGGGAACACAAAACCCCGCCGCTTGGCAAAGGACATGAGCACTTCCATTTTCGTGGGTTCGGACATAGGTATACTCAGTGTACTAACAAGTCCACAGTTGAGCAAATAAAAAGCCAGGAGATGCAGTCTCCTGGCGTATGGCGCACTAGTCCGAGGTTTCGTCAACGACGAGAATGAACACAGTTGGTTTCCGCTTGAACCCAAGCCAGTTGAAGAAGGCACTCAATCCAGAAGCGTCCATATGAATGTACGCAATGAACTGAAAACCGTCTTGGTCGTGCAGTAAACCACAGAAGCTCTCGATTGGTGCACCTTGTTTGGAATCAGGTTGCACACGGTCAAACGCTCGGGTTTCCACAAAATCTGGATTTCGGTAACCATTGTCGGTGATGGCTTGCAAGGCCTCACCTGTCGTAAAGCCGCTATCAGACCTCATAAACCGGAATCTTTTGGTGACCACGCCAAGACCTGTCTTCGCAGGAAACAACCGAACGGTATCCAAACGTGGGTTCACATTAAAAAAGTCATTGAGATCCGTATTCCGCGTATCACCATAATCTACCGGCACTTCAACGACCTCACTAAACGACCAATTTGCCAAAGGACACACTCCTCTCTGTTTGTGGTGTATTTTTTGCTCTCCCCTACCATGCCATGCTTGCTGTTTTGCGTCAACAGGCAACCGGACTTACATTCCTAGAATGATAAACAAGAAAAAAGCGCCTCGTGATGAAGCGCTTTGATGAACAATTTTTGGGACGACCTGGATTTGAACCAGAACCAAGGCCGTATCGTTGATTGGAAAGGCAGATTGCACTTACCCGTCTACCTCACCATACTTCCATGGCGTTACCGCTACATTCGTCCCAATTTTTTTCGGGAATACAGGACTTGAACCTGTGACCTCTCCGTGCTCGTAAAGCTCTCAATCGATGCGAGCAAAGAGCGTTCTACCGACTGAACTAATTCCCGTTTTTTTATCAATAGGTAGCAGGGATCGGGACTGATGTCATTCACAGAAAAAGTCTGCCCGCCATCCCCACTAACCATAATGTGCTGTGAGTCACACCTTAGCAGACGAGCTGAAAAGCTGTCAACTCGTGGCTAGATGAGGCGAATGGTTTGCCGGAAACGGTCATGGGCATCCTCGTACGCTGATGTCTCAAGGCGACCAATTGTATCTCGCAACCCAGCAATAACCAGGGGCTTATCAAATGCCCGCATGTGCTTCGTTTGCAGATGTTCAATTTCGGTGATGCTCGAGCTAATGCCACTTCGAACATTTGGCCAAGGAAACGGCACAATGGGAAAACGCACTTTCCGGCTCACCATCAGCATTGCTGCTTCCAGTTGCACCCGAATTTTTCGCAGACCCAAACTTGCGTAGGCTGTTTCCAGCAAGGGTTTGGCCAGCGAGGGCCGATTTGATGCCAAGAAGCTTTCCGCTTCCGCATACTCCTGTGCCACGTACGTGAAGGTCTCACGAAATGGATTCAAGTCATACGCTTGCACCAAACTTGCATTGTTCACAAGTCTGCGGCGCAAAGCGGACTGACGATCCCGAACAAGATTGTCCCATTCGGAAAGGACACGCTGCAAAAAGCTGTACTGCGCGTCAACTTCAAATTCCATAACACAGAGCATGGATTGATCCAACCGTCGCCACTGTGCGAAAATTGCGTTGATGGAAATTGCATCGCTTTCCCGAATGAGTACTGCATTGATGGCCGTCACGATTCTGGCGGCAAAAGCACCCGGGTTGAACCGATCTAAACTATCTTTACCGATAGCCACGGCAATCGCCTGTTTAATTGCGCGTTTCTTTTGGGTTTCATTGGCATTGGGACCCAAAAACGCAACAACCGCAATCACCTCACGCTTGATTTCCTGGCGTAGCAAATCAATACGGCGTGAATCCAGATTTCCCAACAGTAAACCGTGCAACTCATGCAGGTGCTGCAACGATTGCACTAAGCGTGGAATTTCTCCATGCTTATCCTGCTGGTACCTTTCCGTGCCATGCGTGAACAGCCGATACTGCCAGTACACGTCTGGGACAGGGATGTGCGCTACATTACTTGGGATAAACTTCTTGCTCCTCTTCTGCGCTGCAGTCACATCCCACTTTGGGTGCGTCATCCAGCCCTGGTACTTTCCAGACTCAGTAATGACATGCAGCGAGCTGTCGAACAGTCGCCGTGCCAGCATTGGCACGCGTTTCCCATCTTCAATAATGACGGGAATACGGCGCTCCTGCTTTCCACCAAACTTTTCCATCTATTCCTCACTTTCTTTCAATTTTCAACGTGGGTATGTTTCCGAATACCCTAACGAGAACGACCAACTTTGTCAATGAGGAAAAGCCGCCTGCAAAAGCAAGCGGCCCCATACTCTACCCAGACGCAGCCCAGGCCATTTCACAGTACACATTCCAGCTCTTCTGCTCTGCTTGTATCTCTTCCAGGGTCATACCAGTAGGATGAACATGAAAGGAGACTGGGAAAGGAGTTTTTCGATACAAAGCGCGCAGACGGAGCGTTGCTTCTTCAAGGAAACCTGGCGGTAAAGGTTCAGGCGATTCATCCGGTTTGAGGATCCGTACAAATGTAATTGCTATTCCACCACGCTTGGCGGCTTTACAATTGGTATCTGTACGCCAGTCAACCTTCCCGACCAACCCGTACTTCTCTTGAAGCTCTATGAGGCTGGCATCGCCATGGTACAACTGATGGAATTTTCTCCACGTTTCTGCGCTACATTGTTTTAATGCGGTAATAATAAAGGGCACGTTTCCTCCTTGGTTTGCTCATACCTTACGCTGGACATGAGACAACGTCAAGGTATGTATCTCTGCCTTTTATCAATATACAGACCACGCGGCTTAGAAAAGCCGCTCTGGGTTGTGTTAAAAAAGCCTCTACAGCTTTACAGCACTAAGGCTCTACAGCTTCCCCCTACAGCTCCCTCGCCTTCTCCACCCGAATATTGCCACCGGGTTCCAGAATAGCTACATCACGCCGGGCAAGCGTTCCCTTCAGCAAGGCGTTGGCCAGGACGTTGTCCAAATGCTCTTGCATGGCACGACGCAGGGGCCGGGCGCCAAACTGTGGATCAAAGCCTTTTTCCGCCAGTTCTACCAACGCTGGATCTGTGACGCGAAGGGTAATCCCCTTCTCCTTCAGCTGTGACTGAACTTGCTTCAGCATGAGGCGGGCAATGGCAACGACCTGCTCAAAGTCCAAGGGCTTGAAGACGATAATGCCGTCAAAACGGTTGAGGAATTCTGGACGGTAGTACCGCGCAAGCTCTTCGTCCACCAAATGTTGACGGATGTGCTCCAAGGATTCGCCGGCTTTAATCCCGGCTTGGATAGTGGAAGTACCAGCGTTCGACGTAGCAATGAGGATGACATTGGTGAAATCCACGGTGCGGCCACCGCTGTCCGTGAGCCGACCATCATCCATGACCTGCAAGAAGACGTTGAGAATGTCTGGGTGGGCTTTTTCCAATTCGTCCAGCAAGAGCAAAGTGAAAGGATTCTTCCGTACCGCCTCAGTGAGAAAACCACTCTCCCCTGTGTCTGGATTACCAATGAGCCGGGTGAGGCTGGACTGTACTTGGTACTCCGACATATCCAAACGAATCATGCTCTGCTCATTCCCAAAGTACACTTCAGCCACGGCTTTGGAGAGTTCAGTTTTTCCAACCCCGGTTGGTCCCAGAAAGAGGAAGGTGGCAATGGGCCGCTTGGCGTCGCGCAACTCAGCCCGGGCACGGCGGAGGGCGGCCGACACGGCATGCACGGCTTCTTCCTGGCCAATGACTCGTTCATAAATTTTCTCTTCCAAGTGCAGCAGCTTTTCCGTTTCAGCTTCTGTCACCTGGGTGACTGGCACATTTGTCCGCTCGGACACAATGGCCGCTACATCCTCCCCACTTACGGTTTGGTTCTTCCCGCGGGTCTTATGGACGAAGACCGCCGCTTCCTCTGCAATGGTCACGGCTTTCTCTGGCAGGTACCGGTCATGCACGTAGCGCTGGGACAGCACCACTGCGCGTTCAATGGCATCGTAGCTGAAGACTACTTGGTGCTTGGCTTCAATGTGCCCAACCTTGCCTTCTAGAATCTGGATGGCGCCATTCGTATCCACTTCGTTGATGGGCAAACGCTGGAAGACTGAAGTCACCCCCGACTTCTCAATGTACCGATGCTCATCCACTGGATTCGTGGTGGCAATGGCAAGGAACGCACGCTGCCCCAAAGCCTGCGCCAGCATTTCTGCCAAATCCATTTTGGAACCACCGGCAGTAGTGAGTCCCATCATATTCTGCAGGTTGTCGATGTAGAGAATGATGTTTCCAGAACGGACAATTTCGTTGAGGATAATGGTGAAGCGCTCTTCCAATTCTCCTTGGCGTCCAGCGGCACTAACCAGGGACGATACGGACAAGCTCACCAAGCGTTTATCTTGGAGTGAGGGTGGTACATCTTCGGCCACCATGCGCTGTGCCAAGCCTTCCACAATGGTCGTCTTCCCCACACCAGGCAAACCCACCAGCATGGGGTTGGACCGCCCGCTTTCAAAAATGCGGAACAGCTCTTCGAATTCCCGTTCCCGGCCAATGCATGGTGCCAGCATACCCAGCCGCGCCAGTTGCGTCAGATCCCGGCTGGTGCGGTCCAGCATGGGTGTGGCAATGGCAGTGAACGCCCGGTTCATGGTGGTCTTCTTGGACCGGTACCGCGCGCGCCGTGCCCAAGCCGTGTGGGTGCGAGACAGCTGCCGGGAAATGGAAATCCATGCCACGACGTTGCGAAGTTTCTGCGCATCAATCCCCAGGTCAGCCAGGATTTCCACCACCAGTGCGTCGTTGTACACCGCGATGAGGAGTTCCGTCACATCCACCACAGGACGACCCGCTTCCACTGCCTCTGCGTACGCATGCAAAAGGGTGGTGTGCAGATCAGTGCTGACCTTGGGAGCGTGCGTGGCGCGCGGCAAACCTGTTAACGCACGATTCACGCGATCGCTGAGGGGCTTGCCTGGCACACCCAGGCGGCCAAAGACAATTTGCACGTCTGGGAACGCGAAGAGTGCGGCAAACAAGTGGAGTGTATCCACCCGCGCATGACCAAAGCGTTCGGCCAAGTTCCAAGCTCCTTCCACGGCACGCATGGCGGTAACGGCAAATGCCGGCGCCACATTTTCAAAACGGACTTGCTGGTGCATCACATCTTCCCAAGCCAGGGGCGGGGGTGGAACTGCCAAAAGTTCACCATCCCGGTGTGCAACCAAGACTTGCTCCTGGTAGCGCCGGCGTAGGCGGTTCACCAAAACAATATCTGCAAGAAGCGAGATACTAAAACCAAGCATGTACCAGGTTCGCGTACCCAAAAAGTGCACCACACTGTCCAGACTCGCAACAGGTTTGAGGTGCAGCCCTTCGATGATTAAGAAGACAATTCCCGCGATACCCAGGGCACCTAAGGTAAGATCAATAATCCTGTGTAAGGTACGCTGCAACTGCTGCTGGGTAATATGCAGCCTGTCCACCCGGCGGTGCCAGACGAAGAGCCGACCCATGAGCCACAACGCCGCCCGGGTGTTCCCACACGCTGGACAATCCCCGTCAGCGTGCACGCACGCGGGGCAGGTGACAATGAGTCTGTTTGGTAGGGGTGCCATTTAGATCAGCCAGGGCAAATGGAAAATTTGGTACAGCACGTAGTACACCGTAAGTACTGGAGCCAGAAGGTACAGGCAAAATGCCGCAAGGTAGATGAGGAGTACGACCACCAGAACAACGGTAAGCGCTAGTGCCACCACTGTGCGAACGAAGAAGCTAATGGCGCGGCCACTCTTCGTATAGTCGCCGTACATGGGCACGAATAAATTCTTGACCCAAATCACCGGGCTCCACCGGCTCCGCTGTACAAATTCAGTGGTGCGATGCCAGAGCGCGGTGCTGGCTTTGGCCAGGCCTTTGCCATACCACCACACCGGGAATAGCAAAATATCCTGGACAAATTCCCGGAAGAGGAAGACTGCGGGATTGGTGGTGGTCAGCTCAGTCATGGGTATTTGCAGTATACCACTTTACCCTCCCGTAGCCGCACCAACGAAACCCTCCCCTATCCCTATTTCCGCCAGTCTCAAACCCGGGTTCCACCCCAGAGGGAGGTAGATCCGCCTCTGGCGGACGTACATTCGTCATTATAAAAAAACTCCGTTCCATATTAATGAAACGGAGCAGACTCTGCTGCACTACCAACGTACTCTTGCATTTGTGTCCCGTTCCCGCATAACCGTGGAGTATAGGTCTCCTGCGTTATGAATAACCAGACGTTGAATTGCTTCTTCGCCAAATCTTTGCACGTAGCGTAAGAATGCTGATCCTTGAAGCCCTGCGGCATGTGCAAAATTGGCAACGATGAGCCACTGATGAGACCGTATGTCCTGCAATTGTATGGGGATCTGCAGGTATTCGGTAATTGCTAGTAATCGCTCAGTAGCTCGCCAAAACCGCCTGGTGTAACGCTGTCTCCTACCCCGAAAATCCTTAAAACTACTCGTTGCAAGAATATGCTGCGCAATAGTACCCGCTTCCTGAAAAAGAATATCGTCTGTACTCACCGCTTCTGCGCGCAAGCAAGCCTGCTGCAATTGAAATAGGCCGCTAATGTAATCTCGCTCGAGCTCGCACTTGTACAGGTAGTACTCAGGCACGTGATGCTGCACTTGCAGATACCGTTGTGCAAAAAACCACAGCACATAGGGGGCGTCGGTGTACGGACACTGAGGGAAGGGTACGAAGTTGGAAATGATCTTTTCCTTCATGCTCGACCTCCTGGTTGTGACGTTTTATATTACCTTCAGTGTACGGCGAAAAGCGGCCAGGGTCAAAATAACCCAGGTACCCGTATGGCTGTGTTTGCGCTCAAGTGCTGGTGTTCAGAGTTTAGCTTCTCTTACGAGAAAAAGCCGCTAAGAACGCCTCACGGGTAGTCAACTTTTCAATTTTCAACAGGTACTCCGACGCGAGGGGCTCAAGTTCTAGTTTTCGCCAACCGTTAGTAATAGCTATTCGACGAAAGGTGACGTTTATTAAAGGTGTAACATCCATAAGTTTGAGAATCCACTTTAACCGTGTTGGAGTTTCATGGATATGCTTTACATACTGCTCGCGCACCTGCTTTGCGTAGTATGCAACAAACTGCAGGCAGTATTCGATAGCGCCGCTTTCCCAAATGATTCGGCTAATATCTTTCCGATTCTTTGCCGTCAAATGTTGCTTTCCTATGAGATGAATGAAAATATTCCGGTCTTTGCTCGTGGTCCGTTTATTGAGCAATGTATACAATATAGGCAGCGTCAACTTCCCTTCCATGACATCATTATGGGAGGTATCTTTCATACCTTTACTCATTCCTGAAAGGTCTTCGGGTAGGAGTAAATCACCTAAGTCATTCCGGATCATTTGTACTAAGCCGAAGTATTTTGCAATAGTAATGCATGCGTCCTCCGCAGCTTTCTGGTTATAAAATTGCGCCCCCACGTTTGTTGACCGCATTGCCATTCGGCCAATCTCTTCATAAAATGAACCGCAAATCCCATAAATACGAGAAAAATAATCCTCCATTGCGGAATGCAAGGAATGGCCGCGTAGATATGTTTGAAGGGACTTCGGAGAGGAAAAACTTAAGCGTAGGTCAAGCTGCTGACCATGGTACATGACAAACTGCACATCGTTGAGGGCGCGGAGGAGAGACATAGCGACAACGGGTTTCTCTTTTGTCAATCCATGCAGCAAAATAAGTGAAAGGCAGTGCCCAATACTTCCGAGTAGGATGGCATTTTTTCGACTATTATACTTTTCATGTAACGTCAACTGCCCTTGTCGCGTGCGGGAATTATCGAATACATCATCAATGGCGTACGTGTTCAGCCAATTGTATACCTCCAACACCGCACCAGCCTGGTAAACGAAGTGCTCACCAAAGTAGCGATCTGTCGCTACTACGTGATGACTAACCAAATCGTGAAGTTCAAAAAAGATAGCAGGTCGAGTTTTCTTCCTTCCCTGCTTGTGGCCTTTGACTGCTTCCGCTGGGATTTGCAGCCAGTAAGAAATCATTTGTGCAACCTTATTGATGCTTGGTTTCCCCTCAAGACTTTGTATGGCCTGGCGAATATAAGTTTGTAAAAATGGCACCACATCTTTAACATCATTTCTTATAATTTTTTGTACAATCCTCGCGCGTTCTATTTCGTGGTTACATACGGCCTGATAGGTTGCAGTATTCGCCTTGAATTTCTTTTGGCCGTAGAGCGCGCAAAATTGTTTTTCAAATATTTCTGCATCAGCCCCAAAACTTGAAAATGCTGTGGTGTGACACTTAGAAAGGATTCCCGAAATATACGATTGCTGGCTGTACGCCCGAAGCTCTTGATCAACCGAGTAGTTTATTATCCCCTCCCGCGCGTAGATGGACTTGTAGTACTGATCAAGGTACGCAATGATTTTCTTCTCAAACTGCGCTTTTGAGTCACAATAGAGTATTGTCGTGTGTGTAAACTTATCGTGATTTTTCGCTTGTTCAGCGACTTGTTTATCCGTTGTCAAGATTGCTCCGATGCTAAAAGTCACCATCCACTGCGCTGAGTAGTAGTCTAAGTGCTGAATGTCCTCAACTATCATAATGGTAGGTTTTTCCTTACCAATAGCATACCCACACTCCCAAGTGCTATCCGTCCCAGCTGGTCCGTTATCCTGGGTATCGTACATCTTCATGTACGCCAAAATTGCATCACAAGCATTAATTTCCCCCAGATCTTTCGTTGCTATCCGAATGGGAATATTCCGATGATCACCAGTATACTGTTTATCAATCAATGCCGGTTGAAAGAGATCAACTTTTCGATTAAAAAAGGGTGTGTACGCCTTTTGAAAGTACATGGTCCACAACCGAATTCCTGAAGCGAGGTAGAGTTTGTATCGCTTCACAGACATATCCTACGGCGTTGCTTCGACAACTAACCCCTTGCCCTGCGCGGCAACGTCACCTGGTAAATCGCTGGTGATGATCGCTTTTTCCACCCGCAAATCTTGGGTCGTAAACTCGTCCCGCGCTGTGGCAACAGTTTGCCCAAGCAAGGACAGGAGCTTGCCCACATCCGTGGCAACTGGGGTGACTTTCACCTGAAACTTCGCTTCCAGACTGGCGAACAAACTCCCAGTGCCTGGTGGCACCCGGTTCACCCGCCAGCTCACTTCCCGCGTCGTCGGATCAAACGTCACTGCTTGGCCCGCAGTAACACTCTGTACGCCAGTCCATACCACTGCATCTGGCAACGTTGCGCTTACCACAATTTGCGTGGTTTCATTGGTGGCGTTGGTCAAGGTCCAGCTCATTTCGTACGTCGTCTCTTTGCCAACCTGCGGTGGCAGTGGTCCGGCACCAATGGGTACCTGCTCATCACTGTAGTACCTCCCCTCCGGTTCCACGTTGAGCTTGGTGGAAAACTTGGTTTCCAAGGGTTTGGCCTGGGTTTCAAAATTCTTACCCGTCACATCATCCATGCTGCCTACGGACGCCCGAACCGCAATGGTGGAGGTAAAGTTCTTGTCGCCTTGTTCCGTAATGTCCGGCCCGGAACGAACCGGGAGACGGAGGAGAATGTCGCCACCCTTCCCTGGTTCAATTTTTGCCAAACCAGGCACTTGGGCTTTCGTCCACGTCAACGTGCGGCCAGACAGCGTCCCCTTCTGCACATCGGATCGATCGTCGAGTTCAAAAATCTTTACATCTTTCCCGCCGCCATTCTTCTCCCGCAGCTCTGCAACAATGGTCACGTCTTGCATGTTGCTCTCGCTTTCATTTTTGTAACTAATAGAGAGGTTCAGCATGTCACCCCACGACAGTACGGTGCCGCCACCTGGGTTGGTCACATTGAGGGTGACTTGCAAGCCAGGCTGCACCAACGTACCAATCCCGCTCGCCTCAGCCTGCACCTGCAACTCGCCGGTGAGCACCCGGCCAGCGCGGAATTTGAATTCGGGAGTATCGCCAACATTTCCTTGGATGACTCCGGTAACCGTAATCTTCGTTTGGCCTTTCGCTGGAATACTGGCAATGTCCCAAATATTTTCTTCCCGGCTTGGCTTGGGCGTAGCACTGCCAAAGGTGAAGCTACTGGGATACTCCACGACTAGGCGGATGTCTTCCAGCGCTGCTGAACCCGTGTTCAGAACCACGATGGGGATTTGGGTCTGCACCCCAGGGGTAACCCGGAGCGGCACATCGGGCTGCAGTTGCAGCACGGAACTGCTGATGCGTACCGTCACTTCCAGATTTTTTTGGAAATCGTAGTTGAAGTTGGACGGCCGGTAGCCCAAGGTAAACCGAAACACTTTCTCCTGGTCTTGCTCGCCCACCAAGCGGCCCTTCACCGTTACGGTAGTGCCGGCTGATTTCTGCAACGTTCCCAGGTGCCAAGCATTGTTGAATTCGTTTGAAGCAGCAGGCTGGCTAGAGGCAAAGGTGAAGCCTTCTGGCGGGGTGAGCGTGAGCTCCGCATTCTGCAAAGCAATCTGCTCTTCATTGGTAACCGTGACCACAACGGAAACCTCATCGCCAGCGGCAATGCCTGCTGGGGCTTTCGCCGTGAGCTGCACTCGCTCACTGAACCGTGACGAAGAACGGAAAACTAAATACCCGGCCAACGTTGCACCGGCCAGGATCCCAAGCACGACGAAGAGAATAATCAGCCGGCGCTTCTTCTTGGACTTTGGCATGGCTTTTTTTAGATCCTGTGACGATTCCTCTTCGTCATCGTCGTCACCTGGCACAGGTTTGTAAATGGCATCCAAAACATCCCCGCGCATACGCACTGGGGCTTCGTCTTGCTCGTCATCAGCCTCCACATCCTCATCCGGCTGAGCCTCCGCATGCACAGGGGTTGTACCCTCCTGCGCTTCGTCAGCTGCATCAACTTCCAGCTTTTCTGGCAATTCGTCTGGTTCGGCAGACTTCAATTTTCGGATTGGGACGCGCTTTGCTGTGCTTGCCTTCGGTTTTGCCATAGTGCCATGCAGTATAGCGAAAAACCGGGATTCGGAAAAGAAAAACCGGGACTGCATTTCTGCAATCCCGGATAGTGAACGAACGAAGCTACTTCTCGTCAGCCTGTTCTGCAGGCAATTTCACAACCTGCACTGGGGTTGCACTAACGAATGGCACATTTGCCATTGAAAGCTGAGTGACAAACCCTCCATCAGCCTTAACTAACACGGTCTGCAACCGCTTCCGCACCTCCGCAATTGTTGGTGATTGAATGCTCCCTTGCAGCCGGTGTAATTCAACAACGCACTCAAAAACGACATTCGACAGAGCCTGGTAATCAACAATTTGCCGATCATTCTTCTGCAGCATTTCCAAACTTTTGGGGAAACGTCGTGATTCTTCATCTCTAATCCATTTTTCCAAAGCCCATCTTGGCCAAATACTTGTTGCGTACACACAAAAATGGCGGAGAAGAGTTTGATAGGTCTGAAGGATGAACCAATTATCCTTTGGATTTGTCGCAAAAAGGTACTCGAAACCCCCGGCACTTACATTCATCAGATCCGAGACTGGCTGATTGAGTTTCGTACTAATGCACTCATCTGTGGATGATCGATACATGAAATGCAATGATCGTTTGTACGAGTGAGGTTCCACAGTTTGCCAGGTGCCTCCACCGACTACAGAAGAGTACCAGTGGATAGTCCAGGCATTGCACTTTTTGCAGTACACTGGAATCATTACAAATTCTTTCGTACCTTCCCGTTGCTCACACCAAGCATTTGTGGGCTCCTTTGGTACGGAGAGTTCATTCTTCTCCCAATCAACAATGGTGTTGTCATCAACTGCGGTAATGATTTCTCCGGTTTTGTGGTTGCCACGGCAGCAATTCAGCCGCAGTGTGACGGTTGGTTGGAATAACATACATCCTCCTTCTCACCCTGAACTTCCTACCCTATTGCATGTAGGCCGAAATACGTGAGCCGTAAGGTTTCATGCATCAGAGGACAATCCTCCGCAAAGCTGGCGTACCTTTTGTACCAGCATTTGCACGGTCTCCCGCGATGTTGCATGGTCTTGCTTTGTCAAAGAGCAAGTACCTCAAACTAGCAAAACTGTGGGTTTTGTCAATACTCTGTGGCGAGTCTTACCCCAGCGCCCGGGTGAAAGCCACGAAGCGTTCCACGGGAATGGCTCGCTCAGCGACATGATGAAGCTCAGCTTGGGTCACGCGTGCTGCGTCTGTTTCGATTACGGGAGTAATGTTCTGATCAGCGATCATTGCCCAGCTCTCCCGCGTGAGCGCATGGGTGAAGTCCCGCACCTGGGCAGGCACGGGAAAGGCTGTGGGGTCCAGGTTCGCGCACTCCTGCCCTACCCACCCGCCATGGTGCTTGGAAAAGCGCGCATCCCCCACCAAGGGTTTGCGGCAATGCGAGCAATGAGTAGTGTCTGGCACCACGCCAACTGCGGAAAAAATGTGCCACGCCACCCACATGCGGAAACGTGCGTGTAGGGCTAGAGTTACGGGGAGTGATTCCAACGCGCTCAGCGCCTCTTCCAAGAATGAAGCGAGCGGCGCATCCGGCGCTTCGGGTTTGGTTATAGCGTCAGTAACCCCAAGCAGAAAAGTTAAACTGGCCACGTGCGCCAAAGACTGCTGCGCGCTGGTTGGCGCGTGCGAGCGTTCCACGGCCGTGATGGTCTCCCCAGTTTTCCCGGGTGCGACGGTGCAGCGAACCACTGCGCCAGGTTCCAGGTGCCCACCCAACTTGGCTTTCCCTTTCCGAATCCCACGGCCAAAAAATTCCACCTTGCCCCGCTCCTGGGTGAAGATGGTGTACAGCCGGCTGTCTTCGCGAACATCCTTCCGCCCCAGGACCACGCCGCGGACATCCACCAAGCTCATGGCTTGCGAATGCCAAAGGTTACCCGCGCGCCACCCAAGAGCAGCTCTTTCTTGCTCGCAACGTTGGTTACCGAACCCGCGCGAATGGTATTGCTGCGCGTCAGCTCTTGCAGTTCTTTGGCGTGCTCAGTGAACGCGTGCTGGAGTGTTGCATCATCAGTCTGCCATTCCACATCCACCACGTCCTGCACGGTGAAGCCGGCGGTTTTTCGCAAATCATTCACATGCCGCGCCAGTTCACGCACCAGACCTTGGTGCTGTAATTCTTCGGTGAGCTGCGTATCCAAACCAACGGTTACCTCACCAGCAGTTTTTTGAGCAAAGGCTGCGGGTATCGCAACGCCCGCCGTGATCTGCAGCACATTCATTTCACTGGCGAGAATGTCGTGGTACGCCTCCGGAAGTTGCACCGACGTTCCCAACGTGGCCAGCGGCTGACGGATTTTTAAATTCTGCTCTTTCCGAATGGCGTGACCCAGCTCAACAATCTTCTGAACCTGGGTCATGTTGGTCAGCACTTTTTCATCATACGGTTGCGCTGCAGGCCACGGAACCAGGTGCACGCTCTCGGGGTCTGCTTCCTGCCGCAAGGTCTGGTACACTTTTTCCGCAATGAACGGCGCAAAAGGCGCAAGCAACACCGCAGTGGCGCGAATTACCGAAACGAGGGTTGCCCCGGCTTCGGTGGAGAAACTTTCCCCTGGCCGCAAACGATCGCGGCTGCGGCGGAGGTACCAGGTAGAAAGGTCAGTAATGAAATCTCGCAAGGCGCGGCCAGCGGTAGTTGGATCAAAGGCTTCCAACTTTTCCGTCACTATCTGCGTAACCTGCCCCAGCCGGGCCAGCACCCATTGATCCAGCACATTGGTTGGTGCTGCGACAGCATTCCCCCACAGCTCCTTGGGCACGTAGGTGGTCGCAAAAGTAACCACATTCCAGTAGATGAGCAAGGTTTTCTTCACTACCTCATCCACACCCTGTACGTCAAAGTTCTTTGGCTCCCCGGCCTGGCTCATGGTGAACATGTATAGCCGCAACGCATCTGCGCCATACTGGTCAATCACTGCTGCAGGCACAACAATGTTGCCTTTGGACTTGGACATTTTCTTCCCCTTCGCGTCCATGATATGCCCCAGGGAAATGACGTTGCGGTACGGTGCGCCCCGGCCCAGCAAAGTGCTAATAGCCAGCAGGGTGTAGAACCAGCCGCGTGTCTGGTCAATGCCTTCGGAAATGTACTCGGCCGGGAAGTTCGTGCCTTGGTCAACCCGCTCCTGGTTTGCAAAGGGGTAATGCCACTGGGCAAAGGGCATAGACCCGGCGTCAAACCACACGTCAATCACTTCTGGTATGCGAACCATTGTCCCCTGACATTTTGGACAGGCGAGTTGCACATCATCAATGTATGGTCGGTGAGGATTCAGTTGGATACTGTGGACGGTCACTTCGCGGTACGCGCCCGTTTTCAAGTAGGTTGGGTGCTCAATCATCTCTGGACCTTGGCCAGACAGCAACCATTCAAAAGCCAGCAGTGGATCACCATGCGAAATGAAGAGAATGCTCTTGTCTGGAAAGGCGTTGAGGTAAGCATCCACCGCTTCTCGTACGCGGATGGCAACTTCCCGCAGGGTTTCGGCATTCCCATGCCGCTTATCTACCCGCGCCACATTTCCGCCCATCAGCTGAAAAATTGCTTCCCAGCGCTTTCCCTCATGTTCATGCACTTGGATTTCACGCAAGCGAGGTTCCTCAATGACCTGTACATCACCACCCAGCATTTCCTTCACCATCGCTGCAGTTTGCTTTGCGCGTAAAAAATCAGATGTCACAATGAGGTCAACTTTCCCGTGGAGCTTTTCCGCGGTGGCACGTGCCTGTGCTTTTCCTGCGTCGGTCAGATCGTTCACATCGGTTTCAATGTAGGTGTGTGCAGTCCCGGTGAGATTACCCTGTGCCTCACCGTGGCGCATCACAAAAATTTGGCGCTCGGGCGCAGAGTACGGCCAGGTTGATGCCTTGGCTTGCAGGTCAGCGTAGCTGCCCACCATTTCCTGGTGCTTGCACTGCTGGCACTCCCAAATGGGCAGCGGCGTGCCCCAGTACCGTTCCCGAGAAATTGCCCAGTCTTTCACCTCACGCAGCCACTCCCCAAACCGGCCTTGCTTCAAATGACCCGGCACCCAGGTGATGTCGTCGTTATTCTTCAGGAGCTGGTCGCGCAACGCAGACATTTTAATGAACCAGCTATCTTTCGCGTAGTACAGCAGCGGCGTATCGCAACGCCAACAGAAGGGGTAGTCGTGCGTGTGCGGTTCAGCGCGGAACAGTAACCCCCGGTCTTGCAGATCTTGGATAATCCCAGCTTCCACGTCTTTACTCTTCACAAACCTTCCCGCCCACTTGGTAACGGTTGGTAAAAACTTTCCGCTCTGGTCAACCGTGTGCTGCATGGGCAAACCCATGGCTTTCCCAAGTTGGTAGTCGTCTTCACCGTACATCACGGCGGTGTGTACCACGCCCGTGCCGTCCGTGGTGGTGACGAAATCTGCAGCCAAGACCGTCCAGGCAGTGGTGGACGAACCTTTGTCGACTGCCCCAGCAAACAGTGGCTCGTAGACGGTGCCAACCATACTCTCGCCAGAAAACTCCGCTTGGACTTTCACATCCTCACCCAGAACGACTAGGCGGTCTTTCGCGACAATGCGTAGCACACCATCGTGCTTCACCAAAACGTAGGTGATTGCTTTTCCAACTGCCAGAGCAACGTTACCAGGCAGCGTCCACGGTGTGGTTGTCCAGGAGAGAATGAAAACATTGTCCTTATCATCAATACATTTTTGGATTTCTGCATTGGGACTGCTCTGTACCTTGTATTGCACATAAACAGACGTATCCACCACGCTCTTGTACCCCTGCGCTACTTCGTGGCTGGACAGTGTGGTTTCACACCGTGGGCAATGCGGCACCACTTTGTGGCCTTTGTACATGAGCTGCTTGTCCCACACGGTTTTCAGAATGGACCAGACACTTTCGATATACGCTGGATCGTAGGTAACGTAGGGGTTGGCCATGTCCAGCCAAAAACCAATCCGCCGGGTGAGCACTTCAAAGTCATTCCGGAATTGCATCACGCTCTCTTTGCACGCATTGTTGAACTTCTCAATGCTGGCCGTTGGATTACCTGGAACCAAACTCTCAATCTGCTGCTTGCCAGAGATTTTCAGCTGCTTCTCCACTTGCAATTCCACTGGGAGACCGTGCGTGTCCCAGCCAGCCTTGCGTTCCACGTACCTGCCGCGCATAGTCTGGTAGCGGACAATGACGTCTTTGTACACACGCGCCAGCACATGGTGAATGCCGGGCTTGCCATTCGCCGTTGGTGGCCCTTCAAAAAAGACGAAAGGCTTCCCCGCTTTGGTTTGCGCCAAGGTTTTCTGGAAGACCTGCTGCTTATCCCACAAATCTAAAACCTCTTCCTCCATTGCGGGGAAGGGCGTGGGTTGCTGCGCTGGTTTCTGCGGTGATGCTGCGTTGGCCATAGCAAGACAAGTGCAAAATGTACTGTACAAAAAAAATCACTTTTTGGCAAGGGCTACGCACACACATTGACGAACAATTTATCAGCTGCTACAGTGCTATGAAATTGAACTTTCACATAAGGAGTGAATATGTCAGAACAATGCCCAAGCGATGGGTGCACTGGTGGAACTAAATCCCTCACCGTCGAGTTTGAAATGGGACCCCGGAACACACTTCCGTGCACGCTGGAAAACCTAAGTCAGGTTAACTTCATCAACTACGCAAAGCATAGTATGGCCCTTGAACTGTGCGTTGGAGACAATCCAAATCTAGAAAACCCTGTGTACGATTGTATCCAATTCGCTGAACCTGGTAAGCCGAATGTTGTATTCGGTTTTTCTCCGGAGGCACAGGCGGCAGTGATTCGTTTGATGAAGGTTATCACCGGCGTGAAATTTGTCGTTGGGCTTGAGGATGAACACCGAATCCTCTACTGGCGTAAGGATCTGGCCGAGCAGATTGCTCTATTTGAACAACAAAACTCCAAGGAGGAATAAATGGAGACCATAACGGTCCGAAAAGATCCAATCAATATGCTACCGTGCACAAACTGTGGCAACAGCACTGCTGAGCACTTAGACTGTCCGGCCTGCGGGAAAGAATTCTGTGGCACCTGCTTCCTGGAAATCCCAGAGGGCGACGGGAATAGCTGCCATTGTCCCCACTGCCACATGGAAGTGCTCTTACCTCCAATCAGCTAGTCGACCATAAGGCTGAACCCGCGTTCAGCCTTTTTCTTGACGATTTCTTTCCCCTTCGCTACGGTGTGGGAAACACCAAAAGCAGAAAGAGAGTACTTTCCTATGACAACGCAATCAACCCCACGCCTCCCAATCCCAGCGGCAGAACAACGCTGGATGCAAGAACTTGAAAAGTCCCTCTGGGATCATGGCGATGCGAAACGAAAACTGGAGCCTGATGAGTTTACATGCATCTGCGAGTTAGTAACCCGGCACGAACTACCATGTGAGCTCCTGGCAACTGGGCCAATCAATGGCTTTACGTTGATAATCTACAACCACCCTCCTGTCTTCGGCGTGAAACCCGATGTACTCCTGCGTCTGGGGGACGACCACCATCCGTTGGAAGAGCATGGACCCGAAGCTTGGAAAAAAATCCTGGCGGCATATGCTGAGCTTTCCAACAACCCTCGCAACGAACAGCTCGCTCGGTACTACAAACTGCGAGCGCCTAAACCGCTCAGTCACTACGAATACTAAATAATCATCCCCCGACTCTCCATGAGCCGGGGTTTTTGTGATTTACCAACCTTGGGTAGGCCAAAGCCCTCGCTTTGGCCTTGATAGTACATTGCTATTCCTCAGCCGCGAGCGAGGGCGCGCAGCTACCCACACCTCCACGCGGGTAGGCGAGGTCCCTTGACCTTGCCTAATGGAAAACGCCCGGGTCAAGGGACCCGGGCTACCCTCACTTTAATCTTCAATCCACCGCAGCTTAGAGAAGCTGCTTCTAAGGGGGAGGCACTGACTGTACAAGCCTCTGTCATTCTGAGTCTTCGAAGAATCTTGCTCTGCACAAAGGACTGTCTGCAATCTCCTTCGTCACCAACAAACCAACGCGGCTTGGGAAAGCCGCTCTGAGTTGTATGAACAGAAGACTCTATGGCTTCCCCACCCTACTTTTTCCCAATCACCTTCTTGTACACCTCCATGGTTTCTTGAGCGCAGGTGTCCCAGGAAAATTTCTTGGCTTGTTCAGGTCCGGCTTCAGCCAGACGCTTGGCCACCGCAGGTTTGGTGAGCACGTCGGCCATGGCGCGGACGAGCTGATCTACATTACTGGGATCCACGAACAGCGCAGCCTTGCCGGCAATCTCTGGCATGGAAGAAATTTTGCTGGTAATGACCGGAACGCCCAAAGCCATGGCCTCTAGTATTGGCAGCCCAAACCCTTCGTACAAGCTGGGGAAGACAAAGGCGCTGGCATGACCCAGCAGTTCCACTTTCTCATTGTGACTGACGTACCCCAGGTAGCGGACATTCCGCTTCAGCTTCAAATCCAGCATAGTTTGCATCACTTCTTCCGCATGGTACCCGTGCTGCCCGCAAATGACGAGCGGCACATCTGCCACTGCCGGCACACGTTCCCGCAACTTGGCGTAGGAACGAAGTAGGTGGATTAAATTCTTTCGGGGCTCAATGGTCCCAACAAAAAGCAAGTAACGTGGAGGGAGTTTGAACTTCTCCAGGGTTTCCAGTATCCGGCGCTTCAGCGGAATTTTCTTTATGGCAAACCCGTGGTGCACCACGTAGGTTTTTTTGGCCGGGGTGTTGAAAAGTTTCCGTAAATCTGTGGCAGTACTCCGTGACACGGCAATGATCCCATCTGCCTTGCGCAAACTCTGCGGCACCAGCAGCGAGCGGGAGATGAAGGAGGATGGGAACCACTCTGGATTTTGGTAAATGGCCAGGTCGTGCACCGTGTACACAATCTTCTTGGGGTACGTCAGCGGAACAGAACCCGCCGGCACATGCAGGAGATCCAGGCCCTCTTTGAGCAAGTATGCAGTAATGAGCATGTGCGTGTACCCAAACGACAAGAATCGCCCGTACTGCGAGAATGGGAAGCGCTTCACCCGCACATTGGGACGCTGGTAGGCAGCCAAATCCGGCGTGCGGTAATCAAAATACAGCACGAATTCCACATCCGGGTACTGCTTGGTCAGATGGACGACTAAGCTATCCACGTAGTGCCCCACGCCCGCACGCTCACCCGATGCGGGGTTGAGGATGGTTCGACAATCAATGCCGATGCGCATAGGGACGTTTGCTATGGAAGGAAGCAGGCTGCAAAGTGGGCCGGTCTCCGTACACTTTTGCTACATGTGCGCTGGCGCGGTGATGCCAAGCGTGTCCAGAACATCTGCCAGTACATTCTTTGTACCGCGAACCAGCGTGAACGGCAAGCTCTGGACGTGTTCGTTATCAATCACCCGGACATTCGTGTAGAAATCGTGGAAGGTCCGCGCCAGATCCAGGGCGTACTGCGGAATGCGCTGCACGCCGTAATCGCGGCTCACGTCTTCCAGCACCTCAGGCCAGCGGAGGAGTTCGAGTATAAGCCGGCGCGCTGACGCTGGCAATACCCCCACCGGGGTTTTTGCCACGGGCAGACCCTTGGTCTTGGCGATGATGCTGCACATACGAGCATGCGCGTACTGCACGTAGTACACCGGGTTCTTCTCATTCTGCGCTTTGGCCGCGTCCAGGTTGAAATCCAGGTGCGTGTTGGGGTCGTACATCAGGAAGAAGAAGCGCGCCGCGTCCAAACCAACTTCTTCCACCACTTCTTCCGCTTCCACGTATGTCCCCCGGCGCTTAGACATCTTCACTTCTTTGCCATCCTGCAGCAGGCGAACGAATTGGATGATGATGGGGTGAAACTGATGCGCGGCATTGTCAAAACCCAAGCCCTGCATTGCGGCGCGCATGCGAGCCACGTACCCATGGTGATCCGCACCCAGGATGTTGATGGCCACATTTGCCTTATGCTTGGTGAACTTCAGCCAGTGGTTGGCAATGTCCGGTAAGAAGTACGCCATTTCCCCATCCGCTTTCACCAAGACTCGATCTTTATCATCTCCGTACTTGGTGGTCGCCAACCAGGTGGCGCCTTCTTTTTCGTAGATCATGCCCTGGTCTTTGAGTTTTGCCAGCAACTTGTCCAGTACGCCGGAGGCAACCAGTGCTTTTTCAGATAGCCAGTTATCAAAGGTAATGCCCATGGTCTTGGTGACCACGCGCTGAATCTCCTTCAGCATCGTTGCCACGACTTTGTCTTTAATCTTGTCCCGAATCTCGTGGATCTTGGCCACGTCCGTCATTCTATAATTTGCCAGCTTCAGCTTCCGCGCCAACTCGTCCACGTACGCGCCTTGGTAGCACGTCTCGGGGTAGTCAATGGTAATCCCCTGCTGCTGCCAGTAGCGCCGCAGCACCGACTCTGCCAAAACGCCCACCTGGTTGCCCCGGTCATTCACGTAAAATTCCCGAACGACCTTATAGCCTGTGCGCTGCAGAACATTCCCCAAGACATCACCCAAAAAGCCACCACGCGCATTGGCCAATGTCAACGGACCAGTGGGGTTGGCCGAAATAAATTCCAAATGCGCGTGCTCACCTTTGTGTAACATGCTCTTGCCCAGACCAGCAACGCTCTTGGCCGCTGCCACGCCTTGTGCAGTAAGCCACGCATCAGACAAGCGCAAGTTCATAAACCCGGGCCCAGCAATGGAAATATCGCCAATGGCTGGGTGCGCCTGAGCTTTGAGTTTTTCCACCAGCTGGCTGGCGGCCTGCTGCGGCGCAATCCCCTGCTGCTTGCCCAACGCTAAAGCGATGCTAGTTGCGTAATCACCATGTTCAGCGGAACTTGGACGTTCCACCTTAACCTTCAAGGCATCAGCCCCAACAAGTTCTTGGAGCATTTTCTGGAGTTCGAATCGGATGTGCATGGGTGCAGTATACCACGCATGCTTGACAAAAAAGCATGGTTCTTGTAAGGTGCGAGGTCAACATAAACCTGAAACATCGTCATCCTTGAAAGGAGGATCCGCATGGATCACCCAGCGAACACCTACTTCCTCGACACGCAACGCGCCTTTGAGAAACTCATTCAAGTTGATTTGGATGAGCGCCATGATGCAAACGGCATCGATCATGCCCTTGAGCACCTGGCGCGGTTGGAGCTCGTTCGGTCGACCCTTGAAGTTTCCATTCACCGTGTTGCGAATGCAACGGACTGTCCGTACAAACTCAATGTTGCGTATGAGCAGCCGGGTGATATGGCGCAGCGGCTGAAGGAAATTTGCGACATTCGCCTCAGTCGTATCAACACCAGAGTTCGTGCCGAAGAGATGCGGGGATTTTTTACCGACGCATTCCTGGCACTATGTTGGGCTTTCATTGAACCCAAGCAAAACACATACGACCTCTGGTTGGCCGAACGTCGGAACCACCCGTTCTTCAATATTGACCTGCAATCCATGGAGATGAATTGATCGATGAAAAATGCACAATTCTTCTTAGAACTGCGACGCGAATTGGAAGCACATGGCCATTGCACAATTGGTGAGGCGGCACTGCCCGATGCGCTCCTCGGATCGGAAGCCGAAGTCGACATACGACGGATTATTCCGGCACTTCTGCAAACTGCAGCGGTAGGACACATCAGCAGCCCGAATCTCTACTACCCAGGTACTGAAGTACCAGCGCAAGTAGCCGCGCTACTCCATATTATGACTGCTGCAAAATTGGAAGCGCTCGGCAGGAGTAGTCTGATAGACGAGCAGAAGAATCGGGTCTACCAAGATATCTTCATTATCTTCTGTCTAGCCTACGAAGCCCCAAATGCTCAGGCTTTCAAGCTGGTCATAGAACGACAACGAAACACGTACATTTTTCTACGGCCGCTTGCAACCACTGTCGCCTAAACAAACCTTCAAATACCCCGCGTCTGCCACTGGTACGACGCGGGTTTCTCTTTTCCTCTATACTGTCTGCATGCCCAAACTCGCCACCAATAAGAAAGCTAGCTTCAACTACGAGGTATTGGAAACCTTGGATGCGGGCATTGCCCTCACCGGCCCGGAAGTGAAGTCAGCAAAGACTGGAAATCTGAACCTCCAGGGAGCCTATGTTTCACTGCGGGAGAATGGACTGTGGCTGGTGCATGCGTACATTGCGCCGTACAAACCCGCAGCGGCCGTGCAAGTGCACTACCAGCCTGACCGGGACAGGCAGCTCCTGGTGAAGCGCCAGGAAATTGCCTCGCTGACTGGAAAAATGCGCAGCGCGGGCGTCACCCTCATCCCCTTGCGCATCTACACCAACCGCGGACTCGTCAAAGTCGCTTTGGGTCTGGCGCGTGGGAAGAAGGAGCACGACAAACGCGCGAGTATCAAGAAGCGAGAAACGAACCGCGATATGGCAAGGGCGATGCGAAAAAGAGGTTAAGGTTTGGGTGTTGCGGCGAGTGGAGTTATAAGGTTTTGTTTACTGTTAGCCCACAACCTTACCCTACGACCATACTCGCCGCCACACCACTACCCATACCTCACCCTGAACCTTCGCGTTTACAGAATCACCCCTGGTTCTCTAAACGGGGATGTTCAGAAGTTGATAGTTTGCTCGTCCTCTGCTGTGCAGGTCGCCCGCGTTCAACATGGCGTAAAACTGTTGGACAATTGACAACTGCCACGTCTTTTGTCAGCAAAGTGAAGGTTGCGTTCGCTAACGCGTTCGCGCCTCAGTTTGCTCCGGTCGTCGCCTAAAAACCGACAACCCATTCGCCCCGCAGCCTGGTGCGGGAATCGCGAGTGCCATACTCCAGGCTGGGTTACCGTTACCCTTACTGGCGGTAACTGAGAACTCCGTAAGGTCGGGTTGTAGCGAGCTTGGCCATTCCGTGCGCTGCAGCCTCCACCTTTGAACGGCCCAAACCTGTCGACCAGTAGAACAGCGGTGAACTAGACAGGGGTGCAAGACCCCTCATCTCCACCTCAAAAAGCGTCCATGGACGCTTTTTGAGGTGTCCCGAGCGTAGCCCTGAGTGCAGCCGAAGGGCGGAGTCGAGGGGCACACGAGTTAGTATTTCGCACCAGCTCGTCTTGCGTGTACGAACTTACCGGGGTGAAGGAGAGCTGAGTACAATCCCCAAAATGGGGCTTAACGAATTGAAATCTGCTATACTCCCCTTATCTCCTTCCGTGTAACCCATAATCCGTATAAGTACCAAACGCTTCCGGGTCAACCTGCAGATTCGCATTCCCCAAGTGCAAGTGATTGACGCCGACGGCAAATTCCTGGGCCCGATGACCACCGAGCAGGCTTTGGCGCACGCGCGCGAGCAAGAGCTGGATCTGGTGGAAGTGAACCCCATTGCCCAGCCACCCATTTGCAAAATTATTGACTGGGGTTCCTACCTCTACCAGCAGGAAAAAGCCGAACGCAAGCAGAAAGCGAAAACCAAGGTCTCAGAAATTAAGGGCATCCGCCTGTCCCTGAAAATTGGCGCACACGACCTGAACATGCGGAAAGAGCAATCCCTAAAATTCTTTGAGAAGGGTGACCGAGTGAAGCTGGAAATGATCCTCCGCGGCCGTGAACGCGCCCGGGCGGATTTGGCCAAGAAGATCCTCCACGACTTCATTGCCAGCCTGGGCGATGGGGTGGTGGTGGACGCACCAGTCAGCCAAATGGGTGGCCGCCTGACCCTGCTGATTCGAAAGAAAAAGTAGGTGGGGAGGGTGTAAAGCCAGTTACCCCACCTCAAGCAGCAGCTTCTCCAAGCTGCGGCGTCGTGTAACACGAACTGTCTACCAATGAGACAGGCAATCCCGCTGTATTACGGAACCAAGATGACTGTCTATGCTCTTTTTGCATTCCTGGTTTTTATACTAAGGTCTACTCATCAGGGTTACCTCCCCCTACCCCCTCCTTCAAAAGAGGGGAGGAATTTTTTGTTTATTACAGACCAAGGTCTGTTTGTACGTTTCCTCCCCTTCCGAAGGGGAGGTTAGGTGGGGTAACCCTTACCGGTCAAAGCCTGTGCTACAAGAACTAGGCTTTATCCAAATCAAACCAATTTCCTCAATCTTCCACCCCTCCCCCTTGACGTATCCCCCAGAAACCGTTACATTCTAGTCCTGTATGCCAAAGCTCAAGACCCACAAAGCAACAGCCAAACGCTTCCGCCGCACCGGCGCGAAGAACGTCATGCGTCGCGCAGCTGGGCAAGACCACTTCAATGCCCGGGAATCTGGCACCACCACGCGGAAAAAGCGCCGGGACGTGTCTGCGCATAAGACCAATCTCCGAGCCATCATGCAGGTTACTCCTTCTGCCTAAGTACCTATGCGCGTCAAACGAGGCACAACCCACGTCAAGCATCGCAAGAACCTCCTCTCCCGAGCGAAGGGCTACCGCTGGAAGCGTAAATCTAGCATCAAGTTGGCCAAAGTTGCTGTCCGCAAAGCCGGCCGCTACGCCTACATCCACCGCCGCCTGAAGAAGCGCGATGCACGCACGCTCTGGCAAGTGAAGATTAACGCTGGCACCCGTCAGCATGAGATGTCCTACAGTGTCTTCATGGGCAAACTCATCAAGGCCAACATTAAAGTTGACCGGAAGATTTTGGCGCAGCTGGCAGAGTTCTACCCAGAAACCTTCAAGGGTATTGTTGATCTGGTGCGCTAAGCCGCTTCCCCTACTCCAAACGCGGTGCGCAAGCGCACGCCGCGACCTTGGCAATGGGAAAGGCTTCATGGTACACTCGCCCCGCAGTCCTCTGGACCCGTAGTGTAGCGGTTAACACGTCTCCCTGTCACGGAGAAGATCGAGGGTTCGATTCCCTTCGGGTCCGCCATTCGACTCGCCCTAAAGGGCTCGCTCATGGTCTTCGTCCTTCGTATGACTCAGGACTTCGACCAATTCTAAGTGTTAGTGCGAGTCGAATGTCTCGAGCGAAGCCGAGAGGCACTATACGGAAATACGTAAATGACTAGTCCAGAAAAGTTCTACCTCTACATCGCACGCTGTGCTGATGGAAGTTTGTATATTGGCAGTACGGGATTACTGCCAGCAGATAGGATGAAACGACACAACAGCAAAACTGGAGCAAAATGGTTTACACAGCATGGTCCTGGTGATATTGTTCATGTTGAAATTTTTCCCACGCTACTTGAAGCACGCCAAAGAGAATTGCAACTCAAAAAATGGTCACGCGGAAAGAAAGAGAGACTTATCAAGGGTCTAAAGCCGTAAAGGGTGCTCGTCCTGGTGCGGGACTGCGCGCCACATCTGCGGGGGCCCCGAAGAAAGCTTCAATAATACAATCTCCCTACTGCACCCGAAAAAAAATCCGGGGTAAGTTTCCTTTGCTATCCAGCACACCAAACGCGCCTCGTTTGATGACTTGCTGGGAATCCCGGTTCACAATTTTCACATCGTAAATCCCCGGTTTCATTTTTCCAATCGGGATAAGGGCATTCACGTTCGTACTGGACTTCACAAATGTCTTCATCCGGTACGACCCAATGGTAACTTGCGTTCCATTGCGGAAATTCTTCCCAAAAATATCAACGTACGCGGTCTGCACTGCCGTCTTCCCCTGCTTCAGCCGGGGTACCAGGAACCGAGTAAAGGTTGGCGCAGCTTGGCTGAACTTGGGTCCACCTACAATGTCTACGGTTCGAATTAGGTCATTCCAACTGTCTGCGACGTACAGTTTCTTGCCATCGGGGCTGACCGCAATCCCAGCCAAACTATTGAAACGTGTGCCCAATCGAACACCATTCCGCAACCCGCGAATACCAGAGCCAGATACAAGCGTCACGAGTCTGGTCTTGGGTTGAATGACCATAATCCGGTCTGCAGTGACGTACACCTCACCTGAAGGCCCCACGGCAATACCAACCGGTACGGAGAAAGATGCAACCGCGCCAATCCCTTCAGCAAAACCTTGGCGAGCGCCTGCCAGCGTACTCACGACCCCGGTTGCAACCGCAACCGCACGGACGCGATGATTCCCCTGCTCTGCGACGTACAAGGTTGCTCCATCTGGGCTGAGGGCAATGCGCGTGGGAATGTTGAACTGCGCCGCAGCGCCGGTACCATCCTTAAAGCCAGCCACGCCTGACCCAGCAAGAAGTGCAGTCTGCCCGTCACTTATCCGCACCGTACGAATGCGATGGTTCCCCGTATCCGAGACGTACAGCGTGGTTCCATCAGGTGAAACTGCAATGCCCTGCGGTGCGCGGAAGTACGCACACCCGGCCTGCGCCAAAGTTTCCGTTGCACATGCTATACCGTCCTGGTAGCCATTATTTGTGCTGCCACTAGAATTAATATACCCCGCACCACTCACCAAGGCGGAAGTTGGCGTGCCAGCCAAGGTGACCTGCCGAATCCGGTTATTCCACCGATCCGTGAGGTAGAGCTTGGTTTCGTCCGGACTCAAAGCGAGCGATGCAATGGTACTGAACCGGGTTCGTGGACTCACCTGGTCGGCCGGTCCTTCACCGTAGTCATCAACGATATCACCGATGATGGTGGAAGTTTCACCAGTGGCCAAAATAATTTTGCGAATGTGATTGTTCACTGCGGCGTACATCACTGCCCCATCTGCCGTTATAGCAAAAGCAGCAGGCCGGCCCAGCAGCACATCTGCCTGTGCTCCGTTGGTATTCCCAAAACGTACTGACCCAATGTATGCCTCTTCGTCAGTGGGGGTGGTCTTGCTGTACCGGTGGATGGTCCCAATGCCAGAGTTCGCCACATACACATTTGCGCCGTAGGCACGCAACCCAGCCGGGAAGTTCAGATCTTGCATGCGGAAGTCTGTGGCAAAGAGCGACGTCTGCTTGGTCGTCAGATCAATAGCCCGAACGTAATCCGTGAGGCCGTTTCCATCACTGACGTACAACGTATTTCCATCGCGCGTCACGCCGTATACATTCCGGAACCGTGCTTCAGCACCCACACCTTCTGCATACCCAGCCGCACCCGAGCCCGCGACCACCGTGGCCACCCCGGTACTAATCCGCACTTGCAGCACCCGGAAACTGCCACTATCTGCAACGTACAAATACAAACCATCTGCGCTGAGCGCAAGTTTCTTGGGTCGCTTCACCTGAGTTGAGACAGTTGTGACTTTTCCACCGGTCGTTGATACTCTCCGGATGATGTTCCCATCCGTGTCCGCAATGAACACCGTGCTGCCACTGACGAGCACGCCCTGCGGGTTCTTCAACCCACTAGCAATTGTAGTTACTACTCCAGCTGCAGAAATTTTCCGGACACGATTGTTCGCCGAATCTGCCACGTACACATTCCCCGCGCTGTCTCGGGCCAACCCGCGCGGCAACGCGAACAGCGCTTTGTTCGCTGCGCCATCACCCATACCATACTCCCCGGTTCCCGCGTACGTGGAAACCACACCCGCTGGGGTTACCCGCCGAATGACGTTGTTGTAGGTATCGGCAATGTAGAACGTACCATCTGCGGCAATTTCTACGTCCTCAGGGAAATCCAGCAAAGCTTGGGTACGTGTGCCACCATCACCGCTGTAGACTTTGCCCAGGAACGTGGACGTATCACCATACGCTGCGTGCACCGCAGCGGGGATAAGAAAAAAGCCCACGCTGAGTGTGACGAGGGTAAGAATGGTTCGACGAAGGGTCTGGACCATAAAAAAAGAGTTACTTGTGAGGAGGTTTATTTTCACAAGTAGTATAGCATTTCTGCGGGAAAAAGAAAAGAGCCCCGCATTTCTGCAAAGGCTCTTCAACGTTCAATGTAATTTGATGTTAATAGGCTGAAGCATACCCTTCAACGATGTCTGACTCATGGAGCTGAATAATTAGTTTTCCTTTGTTGTCATCAAAGGTATGCGAATTATTGAAGCTCGACTTGATGTCGTTGACGCTAAAGGTAACTTCTATAGGCGCACCACTGTCGTTTTTTTCAACAATAGTGACACCCATGCCTAATGGTTTCCACAGCCCATCGCCCACTCGGTAAATTGTGCCGTACCGAGGTAGTGCAGGGGCTACGAAACGATCATCCGGATCGTCGATGACCATACCGTTTGCATCGACATAGTTATCCGACATGGTTCGTGTTGTTCCATTCGGATCGGTGAAAAAAACCGGCATAATCGAGTAATGTGCGAATTTAACACTGAACTCGATTTTTTCACCCGGAAGTACGGTGACTGTACTTCCGTCCGAATCGGTTAAGTCAACCGTGAGGTCAACTGACTTCGGCTTAGTCACCTCAGGATTTAACAACCCTCCTGCTCGGAGTACTGTTTTATAATCCTCAATATTCTTTCTGACTATTTGAGCCGCCTTGAATAATTGAGAATTTTCAACCCCACCTGAAAAGCCGGTCTGACCAACTTGGGAGGCGATTGCGGTATCCACTACAACCTCAAGTGCCTCGGTGTGCAGAGCTTCAACTTCCTCCACACCTCTGATTAACTGGCTCGTCTGTGCAGCTCCAGGGACATATGTCGAAGCTGCTTCCTTATTGTTCTTATGCAAGTCGGCTGTTACTTTTGCATAGAGCACAATCAGGCTGTCCTGCGACCGATCTTTCACGGCATTTTCTGCCATGAATACAATAACTGCGCATGAAACGATGATTGCTATGACGCCAGCTGATTTGCCGCCGATGAAGGCTAAGCGGCAAGCACAGACAAAAAGGTAGATAATCCCAACGCTCGTATTGAAACCAATACTTGCAGTGACGACTATTGCCAATAATGTCATGCTCACTATAAACCACGGCGTAAACCAGAGATAAACTAAAACCTTTTTCACGACTGTTTTCCTTTCCGTTTAATCAACCAGTCAATGAACTTGATTGAATACTCAATAACTTCTTCAGCTGCCAAAGCTTTGAGAAGCAAGCTTTCAAATTTACCATGCTTCTCTTCAACCACTGGTACAGCAACTGCACCACCTGCGGCAACGGCCACTGGTGTAAAGGCGGTAATTACCCGTGCAGGTTGACCACCCACAGACCTCCCTTTCGACCCACTCCCGTGCGTGATTGCTCCCTGCTTTTTTTGTGCCCTAGCCTCTTTGATACTTTCTAGTCGTTCTTTAAAGAACTTCAACGTTTCGTCATTCCTAGAAATAATCCAGTACAGAATCGCTAAAAGCCATACCAAGGGTAAAATCACTAAGTAACGAATGCCTAGGGAGAGAGGTGAATCAAGGCTTGCTTGCATGACAAGGCTTTCCTCATCTTTAGCATGCTGCTCTTGTGCATTTGCGAACAAGGTAGTGTAGGCACTATCTCTGGTTTGCGGAGCCTTCTTCTTTGCCGGCCGTTTATGACCGAAAAATTCAAAGGGATCAGGGTAGCTATCGGATTTTATTATTGACTTCTTCGGCGCTGGCGTAAACTCTTTCACGATATCATTCGTAAAAGGATATTCTGCACGTAGTTGAAATTGATTCACTCCGTGCCAGATAAACCAGACCGTTACCACTAATGCGACCCACATGCCAACCCGGGCACGCAGGTTATTGGACTGGCACCACCACCGCCAAAATGCAACCGGGAAGGCCCAGAGCACTTTCACGGTAATCCACAGACCCTTCCCAATTTTCTTGGGACGACCCTTGCGGAATGGGAAGGAAATGAAATTCCAGATGCTGAAAAAAACCCTAGCAACTTGAAAGCCAACAGTTGTCCAGAATTGCTTCCGGCGTTCAGACTTTTCGGCTTTCCAACTTGCCTTGGTGATACGTGCAATTCGAAGTGCACGTACCTTCACTGCCTTCTTACGAATTTGCAGAGTCTGCTGTTGGGCTTTTTGCTCAGCCTTCCGAGCTTGCTCTTGATCACGCTGCGCCTGCTTGGCCGCAAGTTGTTCTTGCTTCATCTTCAATGCTTCGGCTTTCAGTTGAAGCTTGCGCTCCTCCTGTTGCAGTCGTCGCTCTTCCCGTTGAGCATTTTCCTCTTTCCGGAGACGTTGCTGTTCTGTAACATTCTCCTCGAGAGACTGAATGCGCTCCATCAGTGCGGCAGGAATCGCCTCGGTTGGCACCACCGGAGCGATAGGCTCTTGCGGCGCAATGGTCGGCGTTGATTGAACATCAACAATTTCTGCTTCCTGCACTACACCGGCATTGACAGTTGCGTCAATGTCCTTCACTCCCGGCTTTGCTTTCTTGGAAAACATACCGAGAAGGGATTTAAAATAATTCTTCATTTCTTACCTACCGTTTCCTTCAGAGTTTCCTTGAAAATTCTGAGGAAAGACTTGTCTTTGGGTTGTGCAGCGGGGGTTGCTGTCTTATCAGCATGAACGATGGTGCAGTTCTTATGAACGTCACCAGGAACCCACACGATGTACTTCGTCTCCTTTTCACCTGCGGTGAGCGGGAGATTCATGAACGTTGCCCGACCATCCGGCTCGGTGAGCGTTGAAAAAAATGTTGTGCCGACTTGAATTGAAACCCGTATTACAGGGTTTGTGTGCTTCTCCTCGTCAAACGTACTCACCGTTGCACGGAACGTTGTGGGAACAATCGGCTGATTATTCACACCTCTGTCTTCCAAAGCATCCGCAACCGTAAAGGCAATAGTGGGGACTGATAATGCAATGACACGCTTCAAACTCCCGTAATCCGGAGTAGAAAGCGTCACCTCATATTCCTTCCCATACTCACCTGGACCAAAATCAGCTTCACCAATTCCACTTGCGTTAACGATGATGGTTTTGGTTTCGTTGAGACAAGTAATCTGCAGGCCCACCAGATTGCTGTATGGCAATCCGTTTGCTCGCGACACCTGTACACTCAATAGAAACCGAAGCTCGTTCGGCTGACCCGCTTTCTCCACCTCATATTCAGTAATACCCAGATCGATATTATATGAATTCGTAGGCTGGGAGATGACAATCTCCTCGGAGAGCGTGAGGACGCCGTCTTGATCCGTTTCTGCGGTTACTTCCAACTGACTTTTCCCGTCCATTGGATTGATGTTCTGAATTTCAACGCGGGCTTTCCCGTCATTCAACTCAGTATCAATTTCCTGCCCAAAAACTGTGCCAGCGAGCTTACCGTTCACTGGTTTTGACGTGGTGAACATCAACGTAAGGGTAAGAATCCCTTTTGTTAATACCCACGTCTTTCGATAAGAGAGTTTTGGCGTGCGGTTATCTCCACCGCCACCACCACGATTTTTGTTGCCATATGCCATGGCTTCCTCCTGTGTTTAGCTCTATGTTCATTATTTACTTTTCAACGAACGTCCACATTGCTGTGGAGCTATACCAGGGGGAGCCTTGGCATAACAGCGTATACTAGCATGTATTGGTCATTTTGTCAACCTTACGAATTACGGAGGGAAAAGAGATACGCCCCGCGGAGCGGGATCCCGGTTCGCCGGAAATGAGGATGGGGGGGTGGAGGTATAGAGGCTTGTTAGGTTAGAAGTCTTAGGTTTGATGGAAGCATGCAGGATGCCCTCCTTCCATGCCGTACACCCTAACAAGCATCCACACCCTTGCCTCCCCTCTGTCATTCTGAGTCCGACGAAGAATCTCCGAGGTTCATCCATTGTCTGGGGATCCTTCATATGATTCAGGATGACAAAAAAAGCCCACTGTCGCCAGTGGGCTTTCTACTATCGAATGAACATTAGGCGACGGCTTTTGCATTCTTGGCAAACATCCGTAATGCCATTTGGCCAATTGCTTCTACTGTTCCTTTTTCTGCAGCGATTTGAAAGTTATCCTGTTCCCGCATCATCTGATAGATTTCCTCCAGATTAGCTTCAGGATTTTCTTTCTTGAACTTCACAACCGCATTTGCAATGACCAAGGCACGATTTACTTCAATCGTTGTGGCAATCTGCTCGCGTTGCATCTCCTGCAACTTGCCTTCCATTTCATCCATAAGCTCCTTCAGCTTACCGGACGGATCGAGGTCACGATACGCAAAACGGATGTTGGTAACACCGTAGGGGCTAAACTCGGTCGTCAGCTCCTGTGTTACGGTTTTCATGAGCGCGTCACGTGTCTTCAGCACCTCTTCGGGCGAAGCCTTTGCCATTTCAAGATCACCATCTGACATGAGCTGTTTGACAAGCTTTACGACATGAAAACCAAGAAGTTTATCATGATCGGTCATTGCCGTAAACGTGCTGATAGTTGTCAGCGCTCGAACCTGGATTTGCCTCTCTAATTCACCACGAATATTGAGAAACAACGCCAGTTGATCATCCATTTGGTACGGGATGAATCTTCGCCAAATGCGAGTGTTCAATCGTAGTCGCGTCATGGTCTTATTCGAATCATCAGCCGCTTGCAGAAGTTCAAACATCACCATAGGTTCCGTTATCACAACCCTGAAGCCATCGTGGGTGGCCGTATCCTCCGTGGTGAGCGGAAGACTCCGTACCATAACGGAGACAACCTCCACCTCACAGAAGGGAGGAACGAAAACAATCCCTTCACCGAAAATCCGACGTGTCCTTCCTTTCATGAATGTAAGGACGCCGACATTGCCGATGGGAATTTCACGTTTCCGATACTTAATATAGAAGACCGCCCCAATCCCTAGGGCGAGAATGAAAAGTATGAACAGTATCATACTCTCTCCTTCCTTGTTAAACGTTTGTTTTCTTTGCTTTTTCAACGCCCAACCTTACCCCCATTTCCATCCTTTTGTCAAGGGTAAAAAACGAGGTGAGCGGGGAGCTCACCTCTAGGCAGAAAGCGCATCAGGTGTGAAAACACCTACAGGGGAGGAAAATTGTCTATTTGCTGCACCTTACTGCTTCCACCGCTAGCGCGTCAAGGTACGGCACGTTCTGGGATGACACGGAGTTGGTTCTGGCTACTTTCCACCAGAATGGTTCCTTGCTGATCCGTACGAAAAATCTTGGCGCCGGCAGCAGTCAGCCGGGCCAAGGCTTCCGCTGTGGGGTGGCCGTAGCGGTTCTTCTGGCCAACGGAAATAATCCCGTACTCGGGTTTGATAACGTCGAGTAACTTTTTCCCAGTAGAGGTGCGACTGCCGTGGTGCCCAACTTTCAAAATTTCAACGTCTGGAACACCGTGGCTGGCAAGGAGTGCGTCTTCTGCCCGGATTGTGGCATCGCCGGTCAACAAAAAATCATTGTCTCCATGCTGGACGTGCAGAATAATCGACCCGGTGTTGTAATCAACTCGTTTGCCAATCAATCCCGGAAGTAACCCGGGGTCTGGCCAGAGCACGGTGAGTGATACGTCGCCAAAGGTGTACACCTGTCCAACCGCGGCTTCAATACTGTGAATGTGCTGGGCATCAATAACTTCCAAAAATTTTTTGTACACCGTGGTATTCTTCTCAATGCGATTCAGGAGCACATTGCGAACACGGCCGCTCTCCAAGAGCGGGACCAAGCCCACAAGATGATCGGCATCAGGATTTGTACTCACCAACAAATCAATATCTTTGTCATTCATCGGCACGTGCCGGTCCACATCTTTTAAAAAACTGCGACTGGGTCCGCCGTCCACGATGATCGTGGACTGGTCAGGGGTACGCAGGATAATCCCGTCACCTTGGCCCACGTCAGCAAACCAGACCCGGAGGGTGTTAGGCTCTTTGGCTTGGAAGGTCCAAATGCCAACCGCGACTAGGCAGACCGCCAAGAACAGGAACGGTGCCTTGAGTCTACTGAAAGAGTTGGCGGACATGTTTGCGAAAGAAGAAGGAGGTGAGGAGGAAGATGCAGAGCCCCAGGAGTGAGGCGGTAATTGGCGTCATGGCCATGCTCGCCCAGGTGACGGAGCTGCCAACCTGCGCGACCCAAGCCACCACCCGAATGAGTAGCCACGCCACCGTCCCCGGCACCATGGCCAGGGGCGGGAAAACCAGGGCGAGAATTCCGGCCGTGGACACCAGCGTCATGATCCAGGGGATGAATGGGACAACTGCAATATTCGCCAGCGGGCTAATGACCGGCAGGCGTTGGAAGGAACTGAGAGAGATAGGGAGTGTCGCAAGACTCGCGGCGAAGGTGGCGGCCAAGGCTTCGGCCAGCCAACCCGGAAAGCGCCAACGCTCCATCCCCCGCTGCATGGGCTGACCCCAGGCAATGAGTCCGTACGTTGCGCCAAATGAGAGTGCAAACCCGCGGTCATCCCAGAGGAAGGTTGGGTTTGCGCACAACATGACCATACCTGCAACCACCAGGACATTGAGCGTGGCTGGCCGACGGCCACGGGCTTGGACGACCAACGCGAGCACAGCCATAATGCCCGCGCGGACAATTGACGAGTCGCCACCCGTAAGCAGCACGAAGCCAACCGTGAGCAGTGAGAATACCACAAGCCGGGGGCCGCGGGATAATCGCGATTGTAAAAAGGTTATGACTACTGCTAAGACCAGTGCTAAGTTTGCGCCTGAGACTGCAACCAGGTGCGTGAGACCTGTGGCGCGAAAGGCATCCAGGGTTGGACGGTCAACGCCGCTGGTGTCCCCAATGACCATCCCAATGCCCAAGCTCGCTTCCGCAAAGGGCAGTGCCCGATGCACCGCAGCCATGAATGCCTGCCGGGCCTGGGCGAGAATGCGGTACGGGTTGTACCACACCCCTGGAGCGTGGACGCTGAAATTGGGGGTGGCGCAGGTGCCGACCAGCCGCTCCCGCCGGGCAATGCTGGGCCGAAGCGCGTCCGTTTTTACGGAGCGACACCGGAGCTGACCCTTGTCCCCCACCTGTGGCGGCTCCGCACCCAAGGAAGCAGAAACCAGCACGCCCTGACCCAGGTCAATGACGACGCGACTGGTATCTGCATCCACGTGCGTCACCCGGCGAACAACACCGGGCGCAGCGACGGCACCCTGCGGTGCTGAGGGGAGAACGAGAAAATGTGTGGTGTGGACAGCCGCACCAGCAATGCAGAGCAAGCTGACTCCCCAGACACGCCATGAGCCATGCCAACGAAGGAGCACGCCGGCCAAGCTGCAGCCTATGGCAATCCGAATCCATAGGGGCAACTCTGGAACCACCAAGGTAATTCCAGTGCACAGACTGAGCGCGAGAATGAAAAGCCAACGAGATGGGGTCATGTAGAGACCTCGCCCGCTTGTCACTGGGGAGTGTAAACGAAATAGTTGAGGATGTCAAAACACCCTTCCGAAGAAGGGTGTTGAGAAAAAGAGCAACAACTTACTCCACGACTACCGCTTTCGCTAGGTTCCGGGGCTTATCAGGATCGTGCCCTAGCAGAACTGCTGCGTAGTAGGCGAAGAGCTGCAGGGGCACAACTGCAACCAAAGGCGTGAGGTAGTACGGAACCTTTGGCACGTAAATGACATCATCTGTCAGTTTCTGAATTTTGGTATCACCGACGGTGGCCACGGCAATGACCGGCCCACCGCGCGCTTTTATCTCCATAATATTGGAAATATTTTTTTGATAACCATCATCCTGATGCAATGCGATTATCACTGTCGGAAAGTCTTTCGTGATCAGCGCTATTGGGCCGTGCTTCATCGCGCCGGAGGGGTACGCCTCGGCATGAATGTAGGAGACCTCCTTGAGTTTCAATGCGCCTTCCAGTGCTGTTGGGTGGTTCACACCGCGACCTAAAAAGTAAAAGCTGGGATGCCCAACGTACTTTTCCGCCAACATTTTCACGTTGACTGCTTGGGTAGCAATTATTTCAGCAATAACTTCTGGTACCTGAGCAAGTTCCTGCAAGTACCGTGTCATCCACGGTTCTGCCGGTAAGCCCCGGATGTGCCGTAGGTAGAATGCCAGCAGATTAAAAATAACACACTGCCCGGTGTAGGCCTTCGTGGAAGCAACGCCAATTTCCGGCCCCACGTGGAGGTAAATACCTGCCAACACTTCGCGTGCAATGGTGCTATCCACCAAGTTCACAATTCCCAGGGTGGGAATTGCCAAGCGCTTGAGCGTTTCCATTGCGTGCAGGAGATCTGCAGTTTCACCGGACTGACTGATGGCAAAGGCAACAGCACCGGGCACGAAGCAGGGCCGCACCTGGCCGGCTAATTCTGACGCAACTTTGTACTGCGTCGGAACACCAGCGATTTCCTGGAGGAGAATTTCACCATACTGCGCTGCGTTACCGGAGGTACCGGCCGCAGTGAGAATGATGTTTGAAGCGGATTCCAGCATTTGCCGGATGTCATTGGGACCGTTTTCCAGGCCACCGAGTTTGATGGGCCGTCCCGCTTTCAAACGTCCGGCCATCGCCGTGCTTAAACTCTGCGGCTGCTCTTCAATCTCCTTGAGCATGAAGTGCGGCTTTCCACCTTTCTCAATTGCGTCCAAGGTCCACTGCAACGTTTCCACTTTTGGTGAAAGCGGAATGCTCGCCAGATCAGTAATTCTGTACCCATCCGCGGAGATGCAACCAATCTGCCCATCCTCCAGCGGAATGTACTGGTCTGTGTGCTCACGAAAGGAAGCAGCGTCCGATGCCACGAATAATGCGCCATCCCCAATGCCCAAGAGCAAAGGACATTTCCCATTCTTAGCAAAAATGATGATATTCGGATGATCCCGAAATATGACTGCCAGGGCATACGTCCCTTCCACTTCCGTCAACGCAGTGCGAACTGCCTCCAGCGGGTCAGTATTCAGGTACTCCGCAATCAGATGCGCGAGAGTCTCCGAGTCTGTCTCCGACCGAAAAACGTGCTGCCGGCCCTCCAGCATTTCCCGCAGAGCCAGGTAATTAGTGATGATGCCATTATGCACCACCGCCACATGCTGCCGACAAGAAACGTGCGGGTGCGCATTTTGGTCGGTGGGTGCCCCGTGCGTTGCCCAACGCGTGTGTGCAATCCCAAAGGTTGCAGTTGCCTGCTGCATCTCGCCCAGCGCCGCAATCAGGTTTACCAGCTTCCCAGCCCGTTTCACTGTCAAAAGCTTACCTGCTTCCAAAATGGTAAGCCCACTTGAATCGTAGCCCCGGTACTCGCCCCTTTCTAAGCCGCGTACCAGTATAGGTACAGCTGGCTTGCTGCCAACATAACCTACGATTCCACACATAAAACTTCCTCGCTTTCACAAAAAGTATTGTCAATGAAAAAATTTCAATTTTTGGTGTACAGGAAGCAACCTTACTCCTCCTGGAGCAAGCTGTCAAAAGCCGATTACGCCATTCGCTTCCCTGCTTCCTGCCGTAAATACCCCTCAATGAAGGGGTCGATGTCTCCGTTGAGTACACTTTCTGGATCCGTGGTTTCCACGTTGGTCCGATGGTCTTTCACCAGCTGGTACGGCTGCAGCACGTAGCTCCGAATTTGGTTACCCCAGGCAGCCTCGCTGTACGCCCCGCGGAGCGCCTGCTTCTCCTCTTCCCGCGCAGTAAGGGAAATTTGGTGCAGCTTGGCACGCAGAATTTTCATGGCGGTTTCCCGGTTCTGCTTCTGGGAACGCTCATTCTGACAGGACACGGTAATGCCCGTGGGAATGTGGACAATGCGGACCGCGGAGTACGTGGTCTGCACGCTCTGCCCGCCATGGCCAGAGGAGAGGAAGGTATCAACGCGTAAATCCTTCTCATCAATGGGCGTCTCTTCCACTTCATCAAACGATGGCAGAACTTCAACCAGCGCAAAAGATGTGTGTCGCATTTTTTCTGCATCGAACGGTGATATGCGCACCAACCGGTGTACTCCTGCTTCAGCCTTCAAGTACCCGTACGCAAACCGGCCGCTGACGGTGAACGTTGCGCTCTTGATGCCCGCTTCCTGGCCCCGGGACTCGTCGACCAAACGCGCCTGCCAGCCTTTTTTTTCGCAGAACCGGAGGAGCATGCGCAGCAGCATTTCTGCCCAGTCCTGCGCGTCCGTCCCACCCGTTCCCGCATGCAAAGCAACAATGGCATCTTTTTCATCATACGGCTGTGCCAGGAGCACTTGGAATTCCAAACCCTGGTACTGCGCCTGTAAATCCGCTAATTGCTTTTCCATGTCCGCTTGCAAACTGGGTTCAGTCCCTGCTTCCTCTGCAAATGCCAAAAGCTCGGTGACACCCTGCTTGAGGGTGTCCCACTGCTGCAGCTCTTTCCGAAGGGCTTCAGCTTGCTGGCTTACCTTTCGGGCTCGTGCTTGATCATGCCAAAAGTCCGGCTGACTAATTGCATCATCAAGTTCCCCCAAGTGCTGGCGACGTTGGTCGAGGTCAAAGTAACCCCCAAGTCGAAGTCAGCTTCGCTTGGAGGTCCTGGATTTGGTCGCGGAGTGCGGGCATGGGCAGAGTGTAGCAGCGCTGCATCTGACCGGCAAGCGGTGGCTACTTGGATTCCTCCAGTGTGGCTTGGACAGTTTTCTCCTTCCCCTTGCTCAGGACTTTCAGCGACACCACATCCCCTGGCTTCTTCTTCTGAATCTGGCCAGCCAGGCTGTGCTCTGCATTGAGCTTCGTCCCGTCCATTTCCAAAATGATATCGTTTTCTACAATCCCGGCTTTGTCTGCTGGGCTACCCGGAATTACCGCGAGATCAGCACTGGATTCGCCACGCAGCACCAGCACGCCGTAATCCACGGTGAGCTTATTCTGCTCTTGCAAGGCTTTGGTGACCGGAATGTACCGCACACCCAGGTACGGCCGGATAATTTTCCCGTCCTTCTGCACGCTCTCAAATACCTGCTTGGCCTGGTTCCCGGTAATGGCAAAGCCAATGAGCTGGCCATCCTGGCTCACGGCCGTGTTCACGCCAATGACCCGACCAGTAATGTCCAGGAGTGGTCCACCAGAATTGCCACGGTTGATTGCTGCGTCGGTTTGAATGACGTCTTCCAGAGTTTCTGCACTCTGCCCATCCCCGGCCGTGATGCGACGGGACAAACCAGAGATAACCCCTTTGGTCACGGTGTTGCGGAACTGCCCCAGGGCATTGCCAATGGCTATGACGGTCTGGCCAATTTGCAGTTTGGACGAATCACCAAAACTCACCGGCTGCAAGTCCTTCGCCTCAATTTTCAGAATTGCTAAATCATTGGTTGGATCCGAAGCGATGATTTTCGCTGCATACTTTTTCCCATCATTTGTCAGCACAGTGTAATCCGTATTCGTTCCGTCAATGACGTGCTTGTTGGTCATCACAAACCCGTCCGCGGTGACAATGAACCCCGACCCACTGCTCACTTCCCGCGACCCAGTCTGCGGCTGCGTTGGCATGCCAAAGAAGTTATTGAAAAAGTCGTCTGGGTACGCAGTGGTAACTTTGCTCAAATCTTGCGTCCCCACAATGCTCACCACGCTGTTCTGTACCTTATTCACCACCTCAATGGTGGCTGACTCTTCTTCTACTTGCACCGTTGTCGCCGTACCCGTGGCATCCGTTGCCACGGACGTGCGATTGAGCCACTGATCAAACGTCCCATTGGAAACCAAACTCCCGGCCAGTCCCCCGCCCACGGTACCCAGGACCAAGCTGAGCACAACGGCAATCACCAAGGTCTGCTTGGTTATACCGCGGGGTTTTTCTGGTGCAGGTGTGGAATGGAGTGATGATTGAAAATTTTCCATAGGAGTAAAAAGACAATTCGTGTTGGCGAAGCCTAGTATACCACACGCTGTAGTAGCCGCTCCAGGTGAAAAAAATTGCGAAAAATCCCTAGGCTGGCTGCGTGGTGTTCACACTACGTTCACTCGCTGACGCATTTCCATTACTCGTTGGTGTGGTATTCGTATTCGTCACTGCTCCAGCCGGCTTCCCCAAACGGAAGAGCTCATCCAGAGAAACGAAGCGGAAACCTTCTGCCTGCGCCTGGCTCACAATCTGTGGGGTTACGGTTGCGGCTAAATCACTGCCAGCATGCAGGAGAATAATTGCGCCTGGTTCCACAAACCGCATGACCCGGGTCACCACGCTGGTCGCCGTGGCGTCACTCTGAATATCCAAACCATCCACCGTCCAGGTAAGCGGGCAGTACCCAGCAGCGCGGACTGCTTCAATAACTGCCGCGTTAGACGCACCGGCCGGCAAACGCATGTACGGCTTGGTGGTGGTGTTCGTGATGCCAGATATGAAGCTCTCCGTACTCTCCAGTTGCGCGGTTATTTCCTGCGCCGTCAGCGTTGGGAAACGTAAGTTATCGTAGCTGTGATTGTAGACGGGGAAACCAGCATCCCGAATGAGCTCCACGCTTGCTCGCTCTGTCTCTGCTAATTTCCCTGGAACAAAAAATGCTGCAGGGACATTTGCCGCTTTGACCACCGGGACGGTCTTGTCCACGTCCCCAGGTTTCGTACCCACGTCGTAGGTGAGAGCAATAACTTTTTCTGTGGTCGTCCCTCGGCTCACCACTGCCGTGCAGTCAACTGTGGTCAAAGCGGGTCCGGTTGGGGTAAGCGAAAACGCATTGGTGTTCACCAACGTACTAGTATTTGCATTCTCATTGGCTGGAGTATTTCGCTTCCCCGTGCGCAGGTACAGACCAAAAAGGATGACCACCACGGCAATCAGCCCAATGACCACAAGCCGATTTCGGTCGGGTTTTTGGCCACCTCGGACAGGCTGGCGGCCGTATTCTGCTCCATAGCGACGGTAGTTCCGCATGGCTGCTAGTGTACCCCTGAGGGGTGATAAAGGCAATCCCTAGCGTTACGAATTACGAATCGGTACGAATATACGAATAGCTGCAGAGATGAAGGGTTCGGGCGTGGATTGCGGTATTGATAGGGGGTATCGAAGGGAATGGTTCTGCTTCTTCGCGTCGAAGACGTCACCCCACCACGATCTCTACAGCTTTACCGCCCTATACATTTTCCGCAACCGATTGCCGTACTCCCCGCTCCTGCCTTGCGCGCAACCAAGCAAAAGCCAATTCAGCTACACCGAATAGCGCACCCACGTAGAAGAGGTCACCCAGCAATGTGTTGCGGAAAAAAGGCAGTCCGTACTCGTAGGCCAGAAGCAACCCGGAGAAGTTCATGGGGTAAAAATCTCCATGACCAACCCACCACACCGCGGCGTTGGTAATCAAGAAGAAGAGCACTGAGCCCAGCAGAGCTCCGCCAGCTACGGTCCACACATTCTTCCGTCGCCGGACAAGGAGACCAATAACCCCCACCAACACCATGGAGCCCCAGGTAAACGCAATGACGTTGTGGAAGCCAATGAAAATATCAGACACAATCATGGCCACCAAAGGTACGAACAGCGACGCGCGCTTCTCCAGGTACACCCCGCTGAACAAGGCCACGGCAGCTACCGGCGCAAAGTTCATGGGATGGGGCAAGAACCGAGACACTGCCGCAAAGGCAATGAGTCCTAGGATAATGAAATTCTTGGGGGTCAGGTGTTGGCGAAAGGTCATAGTAGATGTAGCCTAGAACGAAACGAGTTTCCACTCAATAGTATCGGTGGCTTTGGTTTTGTACGCCCCAGCGCCCACGGGTGCTTCTGTGCCATTCACCAAGAACTGCCAGTACTCCGTTGCGCCTGCTTCCTTCCCATCAATCCCAGTGACGTACTCCCCTGCCGTAGACGTTTTGGTGGTGGTGTTTGGGTACTTTGCCTTCAAAAGTTCCAGGGCATTCTTCCCCTCCTGTCCCGGGTAGAGGTAGCTAGCTGCAGACGTATTGGTGTTACTGACTGTACCATTGACATTCTGATTCGCGACATTCGTATTTGGATTTGAAGTGGAATTGGTGTTAACGGCTGTACAGGCTGCCAAAAGAATGACGGCGAAAAGCCCAAGACCCAAGATGCGGAAACGTTGAAGATGTTTCATACGTGCATGTGCTTTAGTGACGAAAAAATACCTACGACCTCAGGCAGTCGTAGGATACACCCATCCATGTTCGACCTTTTCCCCGAAGGATTTGTCTTCGGCCTGACGGCAACGAACAACATACAACGAGTAACTTTCAACCAGATAGCTTTTTGAGGTCAATTCTGGTCGGTAGTAGTTTGTTGATGGTTGTCTGTTGTCTTCAGACCAGGTGTCGGACTCATCACCCCAAAAGGGTGAAATACCGTGGCGGGACCGTTCTGGAATTGTCGTACCCTTCGACTCAATCTTTCGCTTTGCTCAAGATCTCGCTCGGGGTGCTCCGCACCAGATTACCTGCTAGTTGTTAAGCCTTAGGAGTGTAGCACGGCTTGACAGAGATGACAAAATTTGCTATTTTTTCCTGTCAATTAACACAAATAATTTACAAATTCAAGGAGCAAATAATGGTCCCTATTAGCAATGAGGCATTTGTAAAAGGCGTTTCGTCGTGTATATCCGCGAACTTACTAAGTTTTCTGCAAAATCTCACGACTGAGGATGCCTATGGTACTGTTGCAAACCTTCTCACCCGTGGCGGGAACATGGACCATATTCCTGGGAATAGCTTGAGCGAAAAGCACGAAGAAATTTCAGGTCAGGCAAGATTGCTCGCCTTAATTCTCCTGCCTATCAAAGTCCAAAGGAATGGACGTTTACCGGTAATTTCCCGGCAGGATATTAACACCGTTTTCGATCGTGGGATTGCAGGCGAGTGGGAGCCTACAGTGCTGCTGCAGGAGATTCTGGAGGCTAATATAGAATGGTACGTAACCATTCAACAGTGTGCGAGCGTACTTCATGAAGAATCACAATTCTCTGTATTCATAGTCGCCCAGGCCTTCATATCCAAAATTGCAGAAAAAGTAGAAGACGAAACACGCGAGAATGAATCTTCTATTGAGCGGCAGCTACGGGACATCCTTGGGCCTCAAGCCGTATAAGTTCATTGGAGACCAGCAACCCCGCTGGTCTCTTTTCATATTCACTTGACAAAAGCCTAACCCTGACCTACTTTCTCTTGATAAACACAGCACCAAAAAAGTGAGGAAAAATGTTACAGGTTTCCAAGGAATCAGTTGAAGAAACAGTACAATTTTTGAAAAATCCAACCATCAAGCTGGACAGCTTCTTGTTTGGCATTATGCAGCAGGAGACTTTTGACACCATCGCCTGCTTGCTGGTGGATAACGTGAGGGGGAAAACACCGGCCGCTACTCCAAAAAAGGCAAGGGATATGTCAGAGGAGGAAAAACGTAAAGTGCTAGCGCAAACCGCGTTTCTCGTCCTGCTCCTCAGGCCACTTCAGCAAGAATATGCACATTACTCGGTACTCGTTACCCGTGCGGATATCAAGTCAGTATTTAGAAAAGGATCGAAGGGTCGATGGGATCCGAATACCGTCCGTTCAAAAATTCGTTCTACGTGCAAAGATTGGTGGGGTGCACTTGCCGCTTTGCAACAAGACCTCAACCTCGATGATTTTTCGCTCCTCCTGCTGTATGGCATTGCGCAAGCCTTCATTGCCAAAATTGAAGACCAAGAACGCACTCCCAGCAGTCCGGTCCTTGCTGAAGCGGACTCGATTCTGAAAAGCAAAAATTAATGCCTAACCATTCTTTTTTAGAGACCAGCAACCCTGCTGGTCTCTTTCACATACAAAAAAGGTAGCTTACGCTACCTTTTCTTTCTTGGTATCTGCCAGGGCCAGACTCCCTCTCCAGCATAAGTGACAATAATTGCTGCCACGCAGGCTACCACAATCCAAGCTACAATTTGCATTTTTCCTCCTTGTGTTGTTGCCTTTAGTCTAGCAAAGACTACGGCAGAGTAAATAGAAAACAAAACCTTAGTTTTTTCAAACGCGGGTAGGCCAAAGCCCTCGCTTTGGCCTTAGTTGGAAGTTGTTCTGCCCCTCAGCCGCGAGCGAGGGCTCGCGGCTACCCTGTGGTGGGTAGCCGAGGCTTTCATGCCTCGGCCTTCGAAATAGCCATGTAACAAACTTGTGTGGACGGGGCATAAAAGCCCCACCCTACCCTGCTAATCAGAAGCGTAGACCGTTCTTGTATCTTTAGTTCAAGGACTATACCTCCAAGATCTCTACCCCGACGATCCCACAACGGGATGTCGGGGCGGGCGGCTCTACCCTCATCTCAACTCGCAAGCTCGCCAATTTGCTAACTCGCTTATTCCCCTTCAATAATCAATCCCCTTCACCGCCAAGAAACCTTGGTAGAACGGATGCTTCACCATTTGCATTTCCGACACCACATCACAGACTTTGAGAATCGCTGAATATTTGGTGTGCCCGGTGAGCACGAGGTGGAGATTTTTTGCTTTATCACGTTTCGCTTGGATGAGTGCAACAACATCCTTCACGCTCAGCAACCCTTCCTCCACGCAGGAAATGAGTTCATCCAAAATAATGACATCAAACTTCTTTGCAATGAGTAGGCGCTTGGCTTTCCCCAACGCCGCGCGTGCTGCAGCTTGGTGCTCCGCCTTGGGTTTCTTGTCCCCCCAAATGCCCACAAACCCCTTGCCATGTACTTCCACCTGGATGCCCAGCTTCCGCAAACTCTCCCGTTCCCCAGATGGCCACTCTGGACTTTTGAAAAATTGAAAGAAGAGGACACGTTTCCCGTCCCCGGCCGCGCGCACGGCCACTCCTACCGCAGCCGTCGTTTTCCCCTTTCCGTTGCCTACGTAACAAATGGTCAAACCCCCGGGAAAAGGCTGGAGTTTGGGAACAGTCTTCGGTGCTTTTTTTCGTTTGACAGCTGGCATAGGTACGGCTAAGGTAGCACAAAAGACCAGAAGAAAAAATGCACGAAACATGAAGGAGGCGTCATGGCACACCACAACGAACATGTAACAGAATTCGTCCAAGCAATCCAAAAAGCACGCTCCCCAGATGAGACAATTTTACTAGAAAATGTAAAAGCGATCTTGAAACAATTTTTGCAGAAGGATATCCCACGGAATGAACAGCTAGTTCTCGTGCACACCGCGGCGCAATTCATTCCGGTCCAAGTGGTCTTTGCGGAAATGCTGAAGTGTGCGGCCATTCTTGACCGCGACATTGAACAATTCTTCTTCCATACCTTTCTCGTGGAGGTAGAAGATGCGGATCAGATTGCGTATGCAATGGTAGAGCTTTTTACGCATCGTCGGGGTGCGCTGGAAATCCTGTACATGAAAATTTGCAAACTCTCCCTTTGCCAGGACGTTTTCGATCTTCTTGCGTGTCCAACCCAAGTCCCTTCTTAGGAAGGGACTTTTTCTTACCCAGGATTGACAAGAAACCCACCCCGTGCTACGATATCCGGTTCACTTTTACCGCTACTTTTCTATGGATATCCAACGCATTGAAGCACTCCGCAGCGAGCTCCACCCCCAGCTGGGGTACCACGAGGTCCTGGACGCCCTGACCCAACTCCACGTGGAGCTGGACAAAGAGCCAACAGTGGAGACAGCAGCTGCCTAAGCCTATACAGCCCTTCGCGAAAGCGAAGGGTTTTTGGTACCCCACTTTGACAGGTTGCCAACACACGCCTAGGGTAGAAGTACCAACATCGCTTTTCTCTTTGAAAGGAGGCTGGCCATGCAACCAGCGTCATCCAAGAACCTTTTGACGCTCCTTGTGCTAGCCGTTATTTTCTCTGCCATCGGGATCCTCATTGGCTGGATGACGGTCGGCATTCTCACATTTCTGGAGCCTGGCCTTGGTACCTACTGGAACTGGCTTGGTCCACTGCTTGGTGGCTGTGCTGGCATTGGCCTGTTCTTCCTTATCCAGTACATCCGTAAGCACCCGGAGGGTGTCCACTAGTCTCTGACCTTCAGCCCACGCTGAAGGTCTTTTTTCTCATGGTTATGAAAACAGGCTGGTTCCCCAGCCTGTAAGTTGTGCTTAGAAAAAAACTTGTAAAATTATGGTGACGACTGCTGCCGCCATAAGTCCAGCAACCCCATCATCCCAAATGATGCTCAGGGGTGATTTCTGCTGGTCAAAGTACCGCACTGGCCAGGGCTTGGTGCCGTCAAAAATCCGGAAGCAGAGGAAGCTCAATCCAAGACCCAGCCACAGTGGCACGTCCGGGAGGAAGTACAACGGGGCGCAGCTAATGAGCATCCCAAAGACCTCATCAATGACCACTTCGTACTGGTCGTGGAACATTTTCCGGTCACGCTGCCGATGCCGCACCAGCCAGCCGCTGAGCCAGGCCATGGCGGGTTCCAGGGACCAGGCACCGAGGAGCATGACACTTCCTACTATGCTGGCGTACAGCATCCAACCGTCGAGAAGTGGAAGTTGATGACATAGCCAAAGTGTACAAATGCACAGTGGCAGTGCTGCCAGCGAACCCCACGTCCCCGCAAAACCGCGGGTGGTAACCTTGGGAATCCGAGGAATGAATCCTGAGCCAAACCAAGTAGCAATGAGCACGGCAAAGAATGTGCGCATAGATAAACTCTCCTTTGAAAAAACAATTTGCTCAAAGCCTAGCGCGCTTCATTTCTGGCGTCAATATAATAGAAAAAGACAGGCCGGACTTCCGTGCCTGTCTTGTAGAAAGGTGCTACTCATTGTCTTGCACACACTGCTCGCCCATGGTGTTGTTCCCCGCAAAGCGCGGTACAAAACCTTGTTCCGACCAATTGCCCGCGAAGAATGCACCAGATGGGCAGCAGTCCCAACGCATGCACCCAAGCACACTCTCCTTCACAAAAGTGCATTTGTTTCGGTCAAAAAGTTCACCGTCAAAAGCGTAGAGCGCCACACCCTCACCCGGAAAAATAGGCAGCCCGCAAGCAGCGCATCTGATTGTGTGTTTTTTTATTCTCGCTACTCGGCACATCGGACAATCCGAAGTGTCGGTAATGCGCTGACTTACCTGACCGTAAATATCCAGAGCGTATTCCTTGCTGCCACGATGCCCACAACTATAAATCCGTAGCATCTCTGATTGTTGCACGATTTTTACCTCATCGTGCGCCGTTGGGAGCTTCTCGGGCTGAGGTACTGCACCTGCCGCGGCAACAACCCGCATCCCTTTTTTGGATCTCAACCACCTACCAAACATGTCTCCTCCTTGGAAAAAAGCAATTTGCTCAAAGCCTAGCGCTACGCTGTGGAACCGTCAACAGACCAATGCCCAAGTTGACATGCCTACCAAAGGACGTAGAATGGAGAAAATACTTTCACTAGAGGAGGAAAAATGGCACCCGCATTGCTCGTTCAAAGGTTTGATACCGAACCAGAATTCCGATCATTTGCACGGCTCATCAATGGCTTCTTCGTGTTCATTGGCAGCCTTGGCATAATCACCGGCTGTATATTCTACGTCCCCCGAGCCGAAACCACCGGAGATCTTGCGGGAAGCATATTCCTGATCATCGCAAGCCTACTGGTTCTGGGGGTGAGCATAGGCGGTGGGCGCAGAATGTGCCGTACTTTTGACTGGCTGAGTAGAAAGACGAGAGGTGTTTTATAAGCCAGCAACCCCCTGCACTGTGCGGGGGTTTTTCGTGCTGGGCTTGACTTTTTTTCCATTTTCAGATACACTCTTTTGTTAACAAAAATCAAGGCACACGAATAAAGAGGAGAGACCAATGGAATGTCAAAATTGTAATGGGAAAGGCTACAAACGCTGTGGCTTTCTGTGGCGACAGGAAAAAGATTGCCCGAGCTGCCACGGCACGGGTCGTATCAACTGGCCAGCGCATGCAATTCGCCCTGGAGCGAGTAGCGGAAAGTTTGCCAACAGAATGGCAACACCTACGAAGCATCGCGATCCTGAGCCATACAGCCCCATCCACAATGATAGCCGAAGTCCCAACAGTGACCCACTTGCCGCGGCCATCATTGCCGAGGCTGCTGGGGGTGACGGCCTGACCGCCGCTATGGCCACCGGTCTCACCGGAGACACAACATTAGGAGCTATCGCTGGAGCACTGGATCAAGATGATCAACCCGTGAATCAACACGACGAGGTTGATCGGGAACGTGGCGACTCAGTAGAGCAATCAGACTCTACTGACAACAACGATTCAGATGACGCATCAGATAGCTCGGATTCCTCCGACTGCGGGTCAGACGACTAAAACTTGTACCCTACAAAAGCCACGCCCCCGGACGTGGCTTTTCTCATTTGACACACACTCTGAGTGGTATAAACTTGTGGGAACGAAAAAACTACAAAAATGTGAGGTGTTCTATGATCGTTGACATGAAGGAAATTGAGGCCTTCTTCTTTGAGGCCATGCTCCAGGGTTGGGTCAATCCCAACACGCAGGCACAACCCGTGGCAGGCATGCCGGGGTACAAAGGGTACGAGTACAAAAAGAACGGACTGTACCTCCGCGATATTTTTATTGCAAATCCTGGGACTAGGAAAAGTGCGGGGAGTACGACTATTCTCCAAGACGACATTCCAGTATGGATGATGGCCTACGGTGGTGTGTACCCACCGGAGGTAATCCCATTCCTGAAACGAGTCCTGACGCACGCATACCAAAGCAAGACGTTCAAAGGTGGCCGCGGTCTCGATACGTCTGAGCCAATCGAAACAGGAGAATATTGGTTCTACCAAAACACTCTAACGCCTGCTGAACGGCTGAATAGTTTTACGCGGTTCAAAGGTTTCGAGACTATCTCACGAAATCCAATAGTATTAGAGGATAACGCCTACCACTACTACTTTGGCCTGAGCTTGGTATAAATATTGTAAACCAGGAGAAGCAAAATGGTACTTTTCATTTCTACGAGTGTAATTTTTCTTTTGAGCCTACTCTGGGCAAGATTTGGTTTTCGGCCCCTCCTGCAGCGGGCATACCGCTCGGGGAATGCGCGCGGCATCTGGATTTGTAAAATTGCATACCCCATTGTATGTGCGATTGGCGGGGCTAGCATCTTAGAATTTGTCTTCGGGGGTCTCATTTTTCTCTCGAATGGTGTCCCGCCAACAACAAACTTCCAGCTGTTGCTAATCGGCTGTGGTTTCATAGGGGGTGGACTAAAAGGCATCATTGCTCTCCATGAGCCAACGTATCAGGTCACAAAAAACTAAATCATCACTCTTGCCGCCTGGGTACATCCTAGGCGGTTTTTGCAATCCGCTATTGACGTACAAATAGAAGCGCGGTATGTTGCACAGAACAGAAAAATCCAAAAAAGGAAGGAAAAATGTTCTGGAATATTCTCCTCCTCTTCGGCGTCTTGCTCTTTTCTAGCACAGGAAAAGTATTCTTTGTGAGGCAAGCCCAGAAGACGAAAAAGAAAAGACTTTGGATAGCGCAGCTCATGGTTCTGGAATTCTTCATTTCCGCCATCATGAGTGTGGTGGTTCTTGTCATGATGCAAAGACTTTTTGAAAGTGCCCCGAAGACCATGTTTGAGATACTAACGAGCGACGCTGCATTCGTCATTTACACCCTCAGCCTCTTTCTCGGGGTGCGGCGAGTAAAAAGCGCAATCACTAAAATGCACGTTGAACCGAAAACGTAAGGATTCCAAAATCATCATCATATGAACCGCCCAGTACCCCTGTGGCGGTTTTTCTTATTGACGAACCTGCGCGGGTATTGTACTGTAGCCAATTACCGATCTTTCACAATTTCATAAAGGAGGGAGCTATGGCTCTTGATTACCTGAATAGTAGTGGGATAGCCATTGCCCGCTTAGAAGCAGCGCACGATCCTAAAAAATCACAAATTCGTGCACAATTCTTTGAAGCTGAAAATGCATTCTTTGCAAAGTACATTCAAGGCCAACGAGTACTGGTTGCCGGCGCAGGGTTGGGGCATGACGCGTTTACACTCTCGGCGTACAACCAGAAAGTAGTGGGCATTGAACTGCACCCGATCCTGGTTGCGCGGGCGACAGAATATCTGCTGCAGCGGGGATTGCAAAATGTCCACTTCCTGCAGGGCGATGTGATGCAGCTGCCCTTTGCCAAAAATACCTTTGACGCTGTGGTGATGAATATGGGTACCCTAGGAACGCTGGACGACCACATTGGTGCACTGCGAGAAATGCAACGTGTGGCGCCGGTTGTCTACGCTGACTTCTATCCACCCACGCTCCGGGCAATTGCCAAGCGCGTGCAAATGTACACCGAGGAAGGCTGGAAGAATGCGCGGCATGACCGGCTGCAAGGAGCAATCGTGAGTGACGATGGTATGTTCTCCCTTTCCTATAGTAAACTCATGATCGAACAGCTGGCTCGGGAAGTGCACATGCACGTCACCCTTACCCCGCTATGCGATTTTGCCTACATGGCGAAGTTCTGGAGGAAGTAGGTTTATATGGAAGAACATCGAAGTCTAAGCTTGCTCCTTGGTGGTGTACTCATTCTGGTAAACCTTACTGCAATAGGTTTCTACTTTTACCAAGACCGACGAGGTGGGATTACCCCCAACCCGGCAGCCTGGGCCATTTGGTTTGTGGTAACCGTGGTGAATTTACTCACCTACCAAACCGGCACGCACGATTGGGTGAAGGCCATTAACAGCGTCGTCTCCACCTTTAACTGCACGCTGATGTTCAGCTACTGTCTGTGGAAAGGCCGAATGCGCCAGGTCACGAAGCGCGATAAAATTGCTATTTGCATTGCGGTTGGTGCAATTCTCTGCTGGGTGTTCTCTGGCAATGCCTGGTACGGCAATGTGTTCATCCAAATGGCAATTGCCATTTCCTTCTTCACGATGGTGAGTAGTGTGTGGGGTGGAAAGCACACCGAACGTCCCCTACCGTGGGTACTCTGGACCGTCTGCCATGCACTGACATTCTGCATTGTCCTGCTCCGCTGGGATGGCCAATTCCTGGCTCTCCTCTACCCAGGCCTGGGCGTGCTCTTCAATAGCATTGCCACCCTGGTGATCTTCATCAAAAAACCAAAGAATGCTCTAACGCAAACCGCTTCCCTCTGAAGCGGTTTTTTCTACCCTTGACACAAGAATTACATTTTGGTAAATTCCTTTGAAACCCAAAAGAAAGGTTGAGAAATATGGAAAAAAAATGCACTGTACTCCGAATGGAGAATGGCAAGCCAACTGCATGCGGCGGCACTATTATTCAAGAGCGAAATTGGGTTAAGGTTCACCCTCCGCAACAATCGGCGATGCAAACGCATGAAGGGGCTATCGAAGTGTCTCAATGTGACAAGTGCGGTCTTATATACGAGATTTCGTAGATTCGCGGAAAATTTCTTAAGAGCAACTCACCCGGGTTGCTCTTTTTCTACTCATGAATTTGACACACCTTCTCACTCTTTGCTAGGCTCATTCAAACAAACAGTATTAACCCAATGACAGGGAGGAAATGTGACGTTTGTAAATCCAACTGGTCTCTGGTCCCATACAGGATCATACTCCATTGAATTCGTGCCTGGTTCTCCCACGAGCCATATCCCAGCGAACGTTGAGCTGAATAAGTCAGTAGCCCGTGTACATTCTGGAAAGGTGCAGCAGAATATGGGGGGAATTGATTTTACTGCTGATAGGAAAACCTTCTGCTGGGGATACCGCTACTTACGCTGTATCCGTGACGGAAACGGAAAATTACTCTGGGTCAATTCCAATTGCAAAAACGAAATCGTGGTCTAAAATCCAAATTTCTTCATAGAGCAACCTCACCCAGGCTGCTCTTTTTTTCTGGTTTGGCAATTGACAAGAAAATAACTTCTTGCTAGATTCACTGACTACAAGAAAACAAAAAATTGGAGGAATAATGAATCGTTTCGTTGAATTCTTGGGCAACCTGTACATTTCCATTTTGATTAGCGGATTTGCGAGCGTGCTCTTTGGCATTGTTGGCAGCGGACTCATTTGTGCGCTCCTCCTAGGCCTGAGCGCAATGACTAACGGTAGCGTCGCAGTGCATGATCTCCGAAGTACATTCACAACCGTCGCCGTAGTTCTCGGAGGTCTGGTTGCACTGTTCTTCATGTATGAAGATCGAGTTTTGTGGAGAGAGACCACACCCCAGCAGAACTTAAAAAACTGATCACTACGAGCAACCTCACCTAGGTTGCTCTTTTTCTTTTCTCGGTTGACAAAACCAACATTCTTGCTATTCTTGCTGACTAACAAAAACGCAAACAGAAAGGATACCTGTGCTTGCAATGACGTTTGCAGTAATTGCCGCGTCAATGCACGTCGCGGCTTTTCTCCTTTACAAACGGAATATGGGCAAAGGAATGGCCACGCCAAACCCCGCCACCTGGATGCTCTGGGTCATTCTTACCACGCTGAACTGTGCAACCTACCTCACCAGCACTTCAGACATAATTAAAAGTGCGTTACCGATTGCCAGCAGCTTGGCGAACATATACGTATTTGTAGTGGCATTACGGCTGGGTAAGTTTAGACCCCTGGACCAGTTGGAAAAAGTAATCTTGCTCCTGGGCTCGCTCATTGGTCTGCTGTGGCTTTTGTTCCACGACGCAAAGATGGCAAACCTTTTAGTGCAAATTCCTATCGCGTTGTCTTTCTACCCCACCTACCGCGGTGTGTGGCGAGATCCAAAAACCGAAACTCGGGTCTTCCCCTGGTACTTGTGGAGCATTGCCTACCTGGTGAGCCTGATAGCAATCTTCCTCCAATGGGAGCATGATCCCCGGCCTGATGACGGTCTGTACCAACTCGCCTACCCCATACTCTGTTTCATCCTTCATGGCGGCGTTGGACTCCTTGCCCAGCGTCACCCCAAAAAATCTCTTTAAGAGCAACCTCACCCGGGTTGCTCTTTTTTATTTCGGGAAAGAAATTCTTCTATTCTCGATTCGCTTCATCTCATGAAGAATCTCATCAACAACTCCTTGGAGATTACTGTAAACATCCGTGTTCGTTACGCGAATAAAATGTAACCCCAGATTCTCAATTATCTGCTGCCTTTCCCAATCGTACTCACGTGCACCTTCCTGAAAATGTGACTCGCCATCAACCTCAACAACTAGCCGGAGACGTGGGCAGTAAAAATCTACGACATACTTCCCAATACTTACCTGCCGACGAAATCGATGCTCCCCAAGGCGTTTCCCCCGAAGTTGCTCCCAAAGCATCCCTTCAGCCCGTGGCATGTCACTGCGGAGCCTCCTCCGTTTCTCCTTCTCTTCTCGCTTGTTGAAAATCTCGGTCATACAAACATTCTACCCCACCCTCCCCGTCCGGGGTGCTTCCAATGGGTCGCGCCCGCCGCAGACGGCCCCTTCGCAAGGGGCGGGTGGTACACACATCTCAAAACCCCCTCCTTACGAAGGAGGGGGTTGGGGGAGGTGAAGTTTGTTTAACTACACCCTGTCGTCTCACCACAGTCGAGACATAATATGCAGGTGCCGTTGCGCTTCATCTTCATGCTGCCGCAGGCGCCGCACTGGTCACCGGTGAAACCCTGCTGCCGAGCTTCGTCCTTGGCTTCCATGCCAAAGCTGACGGTCTGCTTCATGGCGTGGCTATTGCTGGTGGTCTTGGCAATCTCCATGGGCAGGCTGGCCTGGGTGGCGGTCTTCCCTTCCACTTCCTTCACCTCGGGCTTTACGTGCACCAGGTCATTGCGGCCCAGGTACTCGTAGCCCAACACGCGGAAGACGTAGTCCAGAATGGAGGTGGACATCTTCACGTTGGAGTGCCCCTGCACCGAGCCCGCGGGTTCAAATCTTGTGTAGGTGTACGTATCCACGTAGTCTTCCAAGGGAATGCCGTACTGCAACCCTTTGGAAATGGAAATGGCGAACATGGAAAGCAAGCTGCGGTACGCCGTCCCCTCTTTGTACATGTCAATGAAGATCTCACCCAACTTCCCGTCGGGGTACTCACCCGTGCGGAGGTAGACCTTGTGCCCGCCCACGTACGCCTTCTGCACAAAGCCCCGGCGCTTGTTGGGCAAGGCGGAACGCACGGCCTGGGCAGCCACGGCGTCCGAGACCTGCTGGGGCGTCACTTGCTCGTTCACTTCATCTTCCTCGGTGTCTGCCTGGGCAAGCTCGTCCAGACCTGAGGTGGAGTTCAGCGGTTGGGAAAGTTTGGAACCATCCCGGTACAGGGCAACGGCTTTCAGCATGAGTTTCCAGCTCTTGTCGTAGGCCGTAGCAATGTCCACCAACGTGGCATCGTTGGGCATGTTGATGGTTTTGGAAATGGCGCCAGAGATGAAGGGCTGGGCTGCGGCCATCATCTGCAGGTGCGCGTCGTAGTGAATGTAGCGCTTGCCTTTGGTGCCGCACTTGTTGGCGCAGTCAAAGACCGCGTAGTGCTCTGGCTTCAGGTGGGGCGCGCCTTCAATGGTCATGGTGCCGCAGACGTACGCATTCGCTTCTTCCACTTCCGCATCGGTAAAACCCAGGGCTTTCAGCACGTTCAATTCGCGGTCTGCCACTTGCCCGTCCGTCATGCCAATGCGCTTGAGCATGTCCTCACCCAAAGTGAAGGGAGTGAAGGCGAAACGGAGGTCAAAAGCCGTGGAGAGGCTGGCTTCAATTTTCTGCAGGTCAGCGTCGGTGAAGCCTTTGTCTCGGAGCACCGCGGGGTTGATGGTGGGGCAGCCCACCAGGGTGCCGTGACCTTTGGCGTAGGCTTCAATTTCCTGCACCTGCGTTGGGGTGTAACCCAAGTGCTTCAAGGCTTTGTCCAAAGATTGGTTGACGATTTTGAAGAACCCGCCGCCGGCCAACTTCTTGAATTTCACAATGGCGAAGTCTGGCTCAATGCCCGTGGTGTCACAGTCCATGACCAGGCCAATGGTGCCGGTGGGGGCAATGACTGTGGTCTGCGCGTTGCGGTAGCCATGCTGCTCACCCAGGGTGATGGCGCGGTCCCAGGCGTGCTTGGCTGCGTCCAGGAGGTAGGGTGGACAAACGTCGCCCGCAATGCCCATGGGGAGAATGGAGAGGCCTTCGTACTCATCTGCCGGCGCATTGTACGCGGCGCGGCGGTGGTTGCGGATGACGCGGAGCATGTGCCGCTTGTTGCGCTCGTAGGCGGGGAAGGAGCCCACCACACTGGCAACTTCAGCTGAAGCCGCGTAGGATTCCCCGGTCATGACAGCAGTGAGGGCACCGGCAATGGCGCGGCCTTCGTCGGAGTCGTAGGGAATGCCCATGGTCATCAGGACTGTGCCCAGGTTGGCGTAGCCCAAGCCCAGGGTGCGGTACTCGTAGCTGCGGCGGGCAATCTCCGCGCCGGGGAACTGCGCCATGAGCACGGAGAGTTCCAGGGTAAGGGTCCACAGCCGGATGCTGTGGCGGTAGCCGTCAATGTCAAAGATGCCGGTTTCCGCGTCCAGGTACTTGGCCAGGTTGAGGGAAGCCAGGTTGCAGGCCGTGTCATCCATGAACATGTACTCGCTGCACGGGTTGGAACCGTTAATGCGGCCATCAGCCGGGCAGGTGTGCCACTCGTTCACCGTGGTGTCAAACTGCAAGCCCGGATCCGCGCACGCCCAAGCAGCGTAGGAAATTTGATCCCACAGGTCCCGGGCGGGAACGGTGCGAACCACTTCCCCGGTGGTGCGGTTGGTGAGGTTCCAGGGAGCATTCACGCGCACCGCATCCATGTACGCATTGGTCACGCGCACGGTGTTGTTGCTGTTCTGCCCAGAGACGGTAGTGTACGCTTCGCCTTCGAAGTGCGTGTCAAACACCGGGAAGTCAATGCTGGTCCGACCTTGGCGAACCAAATCCAATACCCGCGCCACGTAGTTGAGGGGAACATTGGACCGTGCCGCGTCTTTGATGACCCGCTTCAGCTCCGGCGACTGCTGCACGTTGGTGGTGCCGGCTTCGTGCGCCACGCGCATAATCTCATTCAGCGCCTTGGCGTTAATTTTGCTACCCGTGACCAGGTCTGCCACCTTCTGCTCTTCCTGGACTTTCCAGGTAATGAACTCTTCCACGTCTGGGTGGTCCACGTTGACGATAACCATCTTGGCTGCCCGACGCGTGGTACCACCGCTCTTGATGGCTCCGGCTGCCCGGTCAAAAATCTTCAGGAAGGACATCATGCCCGAGGACTGGCCGCCGCCGCCCAGGCGTTCGCCTTTGCCGCGGAGGGTGGAGAAGTTGCTGCCCGTGCCCGAACCGTACTTGAAAAGCCGCGCTTCGCGGGTAATCAGGTCAAAAATCCCACCTTCGTTCACCAGGTCATCTTTCACACTCTGGATGAAGCAGGCGTGCGGCTGGGGGTGGGTGTAGGCGTCTTCGGACTTCCGGAGCTCGCCGGTTTCTGGCACCACGTAGTAGTGCCCCTGGGGGGAGCTGGTAATGCCGTAGACCGTCGCCAGACCGGTGTTGAACCACTGGGGGGAATTGGGCGCGCCAAACTGGTTAATGAGAATGAAGGCCATTTCGTCTTCGTAGGCCTGCGCATCTTCGGCGGAGGCAAAGTAGCCGTAGCGCTCACCCCACCAGCGCCAGCAGTGTGCCAAACGGTGCACGACCTGCCGCGCACTTCGCTCTGACCCCAGCACGGGGTTGCCCTGACTATCCAGCACCGGATTTCCTTCCGCATCCAGCTGCGGTACCCCGGCTTTGCGAAAGTACTTCTGCGCCAAAATATCGGTGGCCACTTGGGACCAGCCTTTAGGCACTTCCACGTCAGTTATCTCATGCACAATCCGGCCATCAGGATTTTTGATGACTGAAGTCCGCTTCTCATACGCCACCTGGTCCAACGGGTTGACCCCGGGGGTGGTGTTCCGCCGCTTCACCCGCAAACCTGTTGGACTATACCGCACTGGCGGCAGAGCAGGTGCTGCAGTCTGAGTGGAGGTGTGCGTGAGGGTGGCGGCGTTAGGCATGGGAACGCGTCAATTAGGGAACGAGGGGTTTGCAAATTATTTTCGATTTCGACGCACGACTGTTCGGCGGCGAGACCCACTGCGGGTTGGAAGTTTTCGCTGCCGCACTGGCCGCAGTAAACCGTTCAGTTCGTCTTGGAAGGTAGCCACGTCGGTGAAGGAGCGGTAGACCGAGGCGAAGCGGATGTAGGCCACGTGGCTGGCCCGCTTCAGGTGCTTCATGACAATTTCTCCAATGGCTGAACTCTTGATTTCCGTACGACCCGAGGTTTGGATGTCCCGTTCAATCTGGTTGATGAGCCGCTTGAACTCATCCTGGGTCTGGGGCAGCTTCTGGAATGACCGCCGAATCCCCACTTCTAGCTTTTCCCGGCTATACGGCTCGTGCCGGCCGTCCCGCTTGATGACGCTGAGGTTCAAAATTTCCGTTTCCTCCACCGTGGAGAAGCGGAAGCTGCACCGCGGGCATTCCCGGCGTCGCCGAATGGCCAGCCCGTCTTCAATGAGGCGGGAGTCCATAACGCGCGTATCCAACTTATGGCAGGCAGGGCATTTCATAGCACAACGCGGAGTATTCCAGGGTCGCCAACAGTGGCGGGGTTCTCCATCGTACAGGAGAAAGCCCGACTTCGCCAAGCTGGCAAGCGACCAGAAACCATAGCCTGCTGCTCTGGACGTGTTGCGAGGTGCTTTCCACGCGAACGGCCGGCAACGGGCAAGGTTGCTATACCCTGGTGTTGGGGTGGGTGTGGGTTTTGTGAAAGAAGCTGACACGGGACAAGCTCCGAGGCGATCACGCGGCTTTCGATCGCTACGCTTCTTTTCTGCTTTTCCTAAGAAATACTACATGTAGTGGTTCCAATGGGTAGTATACCACTAGATATGGGAAAAAGCAAATCTCCCCTACTCTGACGAACGTGGGGTGAAATTGCTAGTACGTATTGAACTTTACGTGTGTCGCATTAGGAAGAAGATGACGACACACCTGGTTGCCTGTGGATAGCGTGCTCCTCCTGCCGCACACCCTGACTTACATCATTTTCCGGCGAATAAACGCGGGGATTTCCAGATCCTCTTCCGCCGCCTTGGGTGGCGTGGCTGGTTCGGGCATTGGTCGGGGGGTTGGCCGTGCTGGTGGCGGTGTGGGTTTCACTGGCTCAGGTGCGGGCCGGGGCGTCGTTCTGGGAGATGGTTCCATGGGGGTGAGACCCTGGGGGGTAATCTTTTTTCCCATTGGCCGGGGCGTCGCGCCCTTCCCAAAACCTGTGGCAATGACGGTAATGCGGACTTCACCTTTCAAGGCTTCGTCAATCACCGTACCAAAGATGACTTTCGCATTTGGATCAATGGAGGCAGTGATAATCCGGGCAGCTTCGTTCACCTCAAACATGCTCAGGTCAGACCCACCCGTGACCGTGAAGAGAATACCCTTGGCTCCGTCAATACTGAGCTCCAGCAAAGGACTATCAATGGCCGCTTTTGCCGCATCAACAGCTCGATTATCCCCACTCCCTTTCCCAATACCCATGAGCGCGGATCCCGCATCTTCCATGATGGATTTGACGTCTGCAAAGTCCACATTAATAAGTCCAGGAATGGTGATGAGCTCAGAAATCCCCTGGACACCTTGACGAAGGACGTCATCAACCGTGCCAAATGCGTCGAGGAGCGAAGTTTTCTTGTCGATGATTTGCAGAAGCCGGTCATTCGGGATGGTAATGAGAGTATCAACCCGATCGCTCAACTCTTGCAAGCCAGATTCGCCAATGTCTTTCCGCTGCGCACCTTCAAAAGCAAACGGCTTGGTGACGACGGCAACGGTAAGCGCTCCCACGTCCTGCGCAATTTCTGCAACAACCGGTGAGGCGCCCGTGCCAGTGCCGCCACCCAGGCCGCAGGTGATGAAAACCATATCTGCGCCCTTCAACGCATCGTGGAGCTCGTCCTGGCTCTCTTCGGCAGCCTTCCGGCCAAGCTCTGGATCCATACCGGCGCCTAAGCCCCGGGTGACCGTTTTCCCAATGTGAATTTTGGTCTGCGCCTTCGAGTGGTGGAGCGCCTGTGCATCGGTGTTCACGACCAAAAATTCCACCCCCCGAATCTTGGAGGCAATCATGCGGTCAACGGCGGATCCGCCAGAACCACCCACGCCCACCACTTTAATTTTGGCGAAGGTTTCGATATCCGGTTTAATTTCCATAGCGCTTCTGGCCATACGCAAAGGTTAGGAGGTGAGGTGCTTCACCCAACCACGGAGCTTCCCAATGACATCATTGACCGTGGAGAACTTCGATGAATGGTTGCCTGACGATTGGTTGAGCGCAGCTCCCCAAGCAACCAACCCTACCGCTGCAGCGTACTGCGGGTCTTGCACTTTATCAATAGCCGTCATGAGATTCAACGGGGTGCCGACGGCGGCTGGCAAGCGAAACTCCCGTTTTGCAATGTCCACAATACCCAATAGTTTTGCGCCTCCACCCACCAGTACAATCCCGGCTGGAAGCAACCCAGAGCGATCAACCTTCTGCAATTCTTTCTCTACCATGCTGAAAATTTCTGAGGTTCGCGCCTCAATGATCTCTGCCACGTGCTTGCGGGACACAACGCCTGTTTCTTTGCTATCCACTTCTGCGAGATTTATTTCATCACGCTTACTCACTTCTTCTGGAGTAGCCGTCCCGTATTCCAGTTTCACCTGCTCAGCCACATCAATGGAGGTTCGCAGGCCAATAGCAATGTCATTCGTCACGTGCCCAGCACCCACGGGGAGTATTGCCGTGTGCAAAACATCGCCCTCCTCAAAGACAATGACGCTGGTGGTGGAAGCACCGAGGTTCACCAAGCACACCCCAATTTCCTTCTGGCGCTTCGTCAGAACAGCTTCAGATGCCGCGAGAACGCCCATCACCATATCATCAATTTCCACCCCAGTGCGGTAAATGCACTTCGTCAAGTTCTTCACTTGCGCTTGCAGGCCTTGAATAATCTGCGCGTCCACCTCCAAGCGAATCCCAGACATGCCAATGGGGTCTTTTACCCCTTTTTGATTATCCACGGTGAACGTGCGTGGAATGACGTGCAATATTTCCGTATTCGAAGGAACTGCCATAGTTTGCGCGGCTTCAATCACCCGCTCCACATCTGCTTCTTTAATTTCGCCATCAGCCTTCGCTACCGCAACAACCCCATGCGCTTCCTGGCTGGTGATGTGCGTCCCGTTGATACCAACGTAGGCGTGGGTTATGGGAATGCCAGTCATACGCTCAGCCTGCTCTAGCGCGCCGGAAATAGAAGAAATGGCATCCTCAATACTGGTGATTGCGCCCTTACTAATACCGTCGGCCACATGCTCACCTACCCCAAGTACCTGAATACCTTGGCCAGCTTCCAAAACGGAGCCGACCACGACACGGACAGTCGTGGACCCGAGATCGAGTCCGACAAGGGTGGGTGCATGGGGCATAGGGTTGCGCCTAGTATACAAGAAAAGAGCCCCTAGGACAAGCTCAGGGCGTGGCTAAGGTATGGCCACAGGACAATGATTCCCACGACCGCGGCCACCAGGGAAACGAGGAGGACTGCGCCAGCCATTGTGTCTTTGACGACCTGCGCAGCTGCCTGCAGACGTGGGCTGACCATGTCGGTGAGGTGCTCAACCACGGTATTGATGAGCTCTAAGGTAAGGACAGCGGCAATGAGAAAAATCAGAATGACTGCATCGCGCGTAGAAACGCGTAAAACCAGCATGCCAATAATGACCACGGCTGCCGTAACCACTTGGACGCGGAGGCTCTGCTGGGTTTTATAGGCATGGACTATCCCCCGTCGGGCGTAGCGCACGCTGTTCTTCATACTCTGGCTAGTGATGGCGACCATATGCGTGTAAAATCAGTTGGGTGCGCGCTTCCATCCGTGCGGCGGCAGCATCGCTTTCGTGGAGAAACCCATGGAGATGGAGGAGGGAGTGCACAAACCGGTGAGCAAGGAGTTCAGCGAGATTTGCTTTCGGGTTTCGGCGTCGCAAGGCGGTTGGACATATGCAGATATCACCACTCCCCTTCCGCACGTTACCGGCAGAATCCACCGTGGAATCCGGAAAGGCCAAAACGTCCGTTGCCGTTGGCTTCCCACGGTACTGCTTATTGAGCCTGGCCATTTTTTGGCCGGTGCACACCACCAAGGCCACACTGATCCCTGACCAGGCGCCTTGGATGCCTTGGGTCTTGTGGAAAAGCGCTTTCCAGGTCACGCGCACACCGTTGCAGCGTGGTTGGAGCAGCCGTTGGCCACTCAGATTGACCACGCGGAACTCCATGCTAGGTGCTGCTGTTGGTATTACTGTTCCCGTTGGTATTCCCGGCGGTATTCGTGTTCCCCACACTATTCGTGTTGGCATTTGCATTTACCGTATTCGTGTTCACATTCACCTTCGTGGGATCCACGGTCAAACTCCGAGCCAGCATCTCAAAGGTCGCACGGGAATCAACCGTGGGCTTCAGACCGTAATTCAGGGAAATCACGTAGAGCTGACCTGCGTTGGCAAAGTAGTACACTAAACCATTTGGGCTAATCACTCCGGTGCTGAGCGTATCCCAGGAGGCCACATCCACCAGACCAGTGGCGTCTACCACCGAGCCGGTTTGCTGCATGTACCACTGCTTCGCAGTAAGACGGGCAGGATTGTCATACACCGCCAAGGTGATGTTCTCATCACCCGTTGGATTGGTGAAAATTTGCTCGGTACTGCTGCGGGCAACCGTTACCCACTGCCGCGGGTAGAGCACAGAACTCCCGTAGAGCGCGTTTGTGAATGTGCTTACGAGTGAGGATGCCACCAACTTGCCAGCGCCGAGTGGGTAGTAGCCTAATTTCAATTCTTTTCCATCCAAGAAGCTATCACCATCGGAGTCCGAGGAGCTGGGATTCGTGCCAAAGATGCTCTCTTCTGCATTCGTCAATTCATCTTTATCTGCATCTGCACTGGATTTTGCCTGCGGATCGCTGTTCACATTTTGGTTGGTTGGTGCATTCACATTCGTATTGACGTTGCCATTACTGTTCAAGTTTCCATTTTGGTTACTATTCGTATTTGCGTTGCTGTTCAGGTTTGCATTGCCGTTGGCGTTCGTATTGGCATTGCTGTTCGAGTTCGCATTGGTATTTGCAGTGTTTGTAACCAAATTTGTATTATTCGTATTGGCCGCATTCTTGTTGAAGATATCCGTGAAGAACAGTGCTGCCACAACACCCAGGCCAACCACCACAATGATGCTAATGGCAATAATCAAGCCACGGCCAGAACCCTTGGGCTTGGGCGCGCCCATGGGTAAACCCTTCCCTGGCGCCCCGCCACCCAGGAAACGTTCGGGCATGGTGTGAATCTCCAGAGGTGTGCTGGGAGGTGCTGGGGCGCGAGGTACGTCTGGTGTGGGTTGTGCTGCGGGTGTGATTGATTCAAACATAGTTTTCTGGGTTTAAGAATTGGTATTGGTGAGAGAATTTTTCGCGCCTTGGAAATCCCGTAGGAAACCGGCGCCTTTTGGATTATACCCTTTTTTTACCTCCACGCCATCTGGGTTCGCATCCCCGTCTGTGTCTGGTTTTCGCGGATCGGTTTTGTACACTTGCACTTCATCAAAATCCGAGAGTTGATCGCTATCGGTATCCACTTTCTTCGCGTCTGTCCCGGCAGCTTGCTCGTCCGCATCCGTAAGCCCATCCTTGTCTGCATCAGGAGCCGTCTCAGGTACCGTCAAATTTTTGGGGGTACCCCCAACTGAGGTGGTTTGGCTTGCATTCGTGTTCACTTGCGCCAAACCAGCTACATTCGTAGTAGGATTTTGGTTCTTCCGTTGCAGGGTAATGGCCACCACGCCCAGCCCAAGGACGAGCACCAAAGCAACGAGTGACAGGAGCACCCAGCGCCGTGACTTTTGCTGGGGCGCAAGTGCTGCAGGAAAAACTGGTGCTGCTGGCTTCGGCTGCACAGGAACTGCTGGACGAGGTCCACCCGCAGGTTGCTGGTCAACGTTTTGGAAAATGTCTTCAGGAATCTTTGCCATGGTGATTGGATAAAAAATCTACGAGCAGGCAGGGTTGCCGCAGCTTCCAGACATTGGTGCGCAAAAAACGGTATTGTTACAACCAGAGAAATCACAGCACTGCTGCACGCCACTCATACAGGAAATTCCGTAACTGACTGGACCACACTGTACCGGCGCTGACGCGTTGACGGTAATATTCGTCTCAACTTGTCCCTGGGCACTATTGGCATCTTGTGCAGTAATCCGTATGCGGTAGTTGTGCGCTGCAGCGGGTGTCCAATCTGGAATATTGAGATTCCACGTGCTCGTACTGGAGGTATTGTAGTAATTCGTCAAATTAGGATAGTCAAATGAAGCTGCAGGCGTTGTGAGATCATCAATTCGCACTGCAAGGGTACTCAGGTTACTATTTGCGTCAGAAATTGTGGCACGAATTGGCACTAACGTTGCACTCTGGACTGTCGTACCATTTCCCGGTTGGTTCATACTGATGACTGGTGGAGTATTAAGATCTTCCACGCTGACGAGGATGCTAAACGCTGCAACTTGTGGAACGAAGTCATTTGCTTGAAAGGTGAAAGAGTAGACCCCCACTGTCGTTGGCGTCCAGGTAAAGGCATGGGTGGCAGACAGCGTTGGGGGCGTGGGGTTGAACGCAATAGAGTCGTTTGGAATATCGACGTTCGTATACGGTTCCGATCCTGTGACCACGGAAACGCTCAACCCAGCCAGGGCGTGATCATCGGACGCTTGGATCTGAATGGTCGAGGGTACTCCCAGCGGCAGCGCCGTGCTCCCATTTGGGGTAAACGCCGTAATAATCGGCCGCGCGTCATTCGTTGCAGTAGTCTCAATATTCACCAGCAGATCGACCGTGCGGGTATTCCCGGCCACATCCCGCGCTACTGCCCGCAGGGTTTTTGACCCATTGGTGTACGTTGCCAAAGTGGACTGCGGAATGGTCACGCTGCCGGTGTAGAACAGCGGGCACGCCGCGCCGCCGCAGGCAGTGCCTGGGGACTGCCCAAGTAGTTCATTGGCTTGCGGCCCTGAGACTGAGAAAGAGGACGAACGGGAAAGGTAGAAGGTGACGGCAGCAATCCCAGAACCTCCAGCGAGCTGATCATCGGCAAAAGCGGCTACAGTGTTCGCTACGTTCTTTGCCAGGACTGCTCCAGCTGTACTTGGCTGCGTGAAACTCAGGCTCGGCGCTTGGTTGTCTGGGGTACTGCTGGTATTGGACACGGTGTATGACCGCTGCGCAGTGGTGGAAGGATTCCCGGCCCGGTCAAACGCTCTGACCGTCAGCTGGTAAGGCCCATTGGTGAGTCCCTGCGTATTCACAATCAAGCGGTACCGACCAGGTGCAAATGGTACGGTTTCAACACGGCTAATGGTATCTGGGCCTTGCAAGGTGAAGGTCACATTTTCAATCCCGGTTCCAGCTGCATTGTCTTGCGCTTGCGCAATGAAGGACACCATGCCCGAGACGCCACCAGCGGTTGGTGACGTTATGCTCACCGTTGGAGCGGTTGTATCAGATTGCGATACAACAGTCGCATTCACAATGGCTGCAAATAATGTCATTGGGATTTTGACGTTGAACCCATTGCAACGTGAACCGGTGAAAGAACTACATGGATCATCGGTAGGCACAGTGGCTCCCGTAAAATTTCGCGTGAGGGTAAATTGCCCCCAGGGGTGCTGCACCGCTTCCACGGTTCCGTAAAGCGCTGTGTTTGGGTACGAGTAGAGAATCCCCTTGGACAGCGGTGGATTATTCGCCGGCTCGTTGGGAAACTGGAATCGCTTGAGTGATTCGCTCCAGCAGGTCGTTTGCTCGTAACCACTTGAAGCAGGACAGCGCGTGTTTAGAATCCCCGGATTCCAGGTATCTTGTGGATCTTTGGGTGGTGATATACCCAACTCTTGGGTGAATGCCTGATTCCACGATGGCCAATGGGTCGTGGAAATACCTTTGAGGTACGACCCAGTTTCTAACTTGGGGTAACTCCCCTGCTTCAGACGCCGATCTTCCAGCGCGTAGACAATATCCCAGTAATTATGGAAACGAACCATATCCCGTTGCAAAGCAACTTTCTCCGTTGCATCTGCGAAAAGTGCTAAGCGAAAATTTTTCAGAATGTTCTCAAAAATCTGCACGGTTTCACTGGACGCATTGTCCGTATGCGAAATGACGTAGATATTTGGGTAGTATTGATTGCTAAACAAATTTGGAGCACCGACGTACACGGTGCGGCCTTCCCGAATCGCCGGGAAACCATCAATGGTGGTTGCGCCACCTGAAGGAGCGACCCCCTGCTTCAGCTTGTACCACTTCTCTGGCGACAGGTGGTTTTGGTTGAGGTATACCCGAATGCCAAGCGCATCGCCAGTCCCCGCACCAGTCTTCTGGACCGTAAATAAGTACTCTTGCAAAATGTCAGGGTCGATCGCATTGCCGGTATTCACGGGTTGGAGCGTGTAGTCCGGTAAGCTGTCCCGGCAGAAAGATGTTTCAAAATTGAATATCGAATCCCGGAAGGGGTAGTTCGGTGGTGCTGGCCAGGGGTTAGCGCACATGAAGGAACGGATAGGAAAAGTTGCTGTGCCAGTTCCGGCGTTATTCGCGGCTGTAACCTGCACGGTCAAATTTTCCGTACCATTAGCTACGTTCAGAGCGGTTGCACAGTACACCTGATCTGGACCAGTTGCAGCCCCCCTACATAACCCTGCATCCAAACCACCAGTGTAGGTGTTCGTTTGCCCTGGAGTACCACCGGTATCTGCTTCCGTCCACACTTGAGATTCTGCAGTGAGTATTTCACCTCCAGTGCTTAGGGCAACAGCAAAGTACCCATGCTGATTTCCATTTGCACCATCAATATCACCGCTACAATTATTCCCACTGCAGCCAAAGAGGTCTTCAGTAATTGGCGTATTGAAGTACCGAACCACTGCCACCCGGTTGACTGTGCAAATTGTTGCATCAGCAGCAACTTGCACTGGCCCAGCAATCCAGTCACCCCCCATAAATTTTCCATCAACAGACAGTACGCCAATTTGCGAACCACGAATGATAACTTCTACAACACTATTCCTTGCTATAGGTGTTTTGGGATTCAGTCTGACGACCTTACTCCCCATGATGTGCAAATCTGTGGGAATCTCTGCACCCCCAGGTGACAGCCGGAGCTTGATGTTTGCTGTAGTGAGCGTGCTCCCCTGCATGTCTGGAGTAAAGGTAATGGTGAAAGACGCGTTGCGGCAAGAAAGCGTGCCACTATCAGGATCAACGGAATCAACTAAGCTATCCGTGCAAGCATTCAAATTCGGCGCGCACTGGTTCCCACTGCAGCACCCGCTCGCACACTCAGCATTGGTGTCACACCGAAGCGTGAAATCTTTATGGTTGGAAAGGCAGTACAGTCCGGGTGCCCCAGTAACAGGTTTTCCAACAACAGTACGACCAGGCGAGTAAACCGCATTACCTGCTACTACCCCTGTGCCCATCGTCGTTGAAAAAGTCCCACTGCTTTGTGCTGGCGTCCAAGGAGGCACACCAGCAGCCGTTTGCTGGAAGAACACCCGGCTATCATTTGTTGGATCGCCATTTGATGGGTTAAAACGAGCGCCAGTATATGTAATTTGCTGACTTGCCTTGGCAATACTTGGTGAAATGCCGCACAGCTGGGGGACGCCATCTGCAGGAACCGGTACCATCGCGCCAGTGTTCGTCTGGCACAAGCCTGCCACGGTGTACCCCGTAAACCATGGACTTGGGTTCACGCCAGCGCCGTCGGGTTGCACTTGGGCTTTCCAAACTGAGCCTGTCACAGCGTCCTTTGGTTCATGCGCTACAGTGATCTGGGTATCAGTCCACGCACCAGGGCCGCACATGGCAAAGTTTCCTTCCACGGCTGAAGGATCAACAGTTTCATTCACATCAAACCGAACCGTACCACTCCCCTTGTACGCCCCAAAGTAGCAACCATCAATAGTCACCAAATTTCCTGCTGGTCCGGTGTTCGTCATGCTCGTAATGGAAGGCGTACACCGCTTGTTCCCCGGTGAGACTTCTTGGCAGATGGAACCTGCACACATGGTTCCGCCGGCTGTACAGTCAGCGTTGGTTTCACACGCCCCGCGTCGCACCGTCACAATGGCTTGGCCTTGCTTTCCGTCTGCTTGTGCTGTAAGCACGGCAGTGAGATCGGTTTCACCAGGTGTTGGCGGTTGAATGGTAATTCTCCCAAAACTCCCACCTGGGCCTAATGGAATGACGTTGTTAGTCAAAACTACATTCGAAGTCGCCCAAGAAAAATTCGCATCTGTATCCAAGAGATTGCAGTTATTCAGCATTGCCTGAGCTTGAAAATTATTTGAATCACCCGTAAGCATCGGCCAATTGCTTGGTTGCACCGTGACCATTTGCGCTGTACAGTTTTCCGCACTATCTCGCACGCGGAAGTGCCAGACGTAATCTTGGTTCATGTTCGCTAGCCCCACATTTTGCACACCACGCCCTATAGTTACCTGGTACCAGTGATTCCCAAGTAAAGCCGCGTCTGGTGCAAATTGAATAATACGGTCCGATGGTGCAGTAACATCTCCAGCAATATTGGCACACGATGAACCGTCAAAGGTGGGGTTTGCACCGCAGTCCTGCACCTGCATGTTTGCTGCAATCAATGTGCCAACATTCATATCCACATTAAACTCCGCCTGGATAATGCTGTTGCGGCACATGTCCGTGCTGTTTGGCCGGGGGTTGGGTGACGGCACCTGGGTGGCACTGCACGACGCGCTCTCCACCACCTGCGGCGGCGGGTCGCACGGGATGCGGTAGGAGCGTGGGTTGGTTACCCTGGTCCCAACCCGAACCGCAAAATTATACGAATTGTTAGGCAGCGTATCGGGTGCACTGAATCGCACAACACCAGGGGAGACAAAGTTCTTACCAGCATCGCCAAATGCATTGTACAAACCTTGCAATTGATTTATATCGCTGCCAAATCCTTCTCCTGTGGCTACAAGTTCCTGTCCGCTAGACGCGTGACATACGGGATCAATAAAACATAGGCCTGGATGCTCAACATTGTTAATTGTAAAGCGGAACAAATTACTTCGACCACGTGGTTCAGGAAGAGAAATGTTTCGAACCTGAATATCGGCCAATTCGGCAACAGCAAATCCTGCGGGTACCTGTACAACTATCTCGGTGTCGGTCCATCCACTAGCTCCCGCACAAGCTGGAATTGGTGCGCTCACCGCGCTTGAGCCATCAGCTTTGCGGAAATACACTGTTCCTGCATTATTACCGAAATGTGAACCGTGGATCGTTACAAATGTTCCTTCCTTGCCATCAGGTGGATTCGCCCAGTCTATATGTGGGCTTTGCACATCGATGGGAGTTGAAGGAGGACTGTACTTCCCCGTCTGCACCACCACAGATCCATCAACCGCACCACTGGATGCTGAGAGACTTGCATTGGCTGATGGTGTATGTCCCGCCGGGACGAGTGTCTGTATCGTGCTGTTATTCGAATTGAGAATGCACTGTTCCGAATTATTCTGCTTGGGTCTGAAATTCGCATCAAAACAACTGCTCGTGGGACCACCTATGTTATTTGCAATAACTCCAATCCCCGTAAAATGAACAGTGGGGTTGAGGCCAAAATTTTCACCTGAAATGGTTACAGATTGTAGTGCATCTGCACCATTATTTCCGTAGAATACTGGTGATTCGATATTCGTAATCTTTGGATCACAGGCTACTTGCGTTGTATTTCCAATTGTAAATGTCCAGGAGTAGTTGTCTTGTGGCGGACCCTCAGAGTTAGTATCGCCATCACCATCTAGCGCGTTCACGCACGCGTCTTTCAATCCGGGTAGATACTGCCCACCGTGCGACCCGGGTTGTAATATTGTGTCCTCACGAGAATCTAATGTAATCGTTACTGTAGAGTTTGCCGGGAGTGCTTGGCCAAAATTTGCTGTAAAACCAAGCATCCCAGGCCAATGGGTTATTGAAGTTAGTTCTACGGGTGTTGGTGGTGCTGGGGTTACTACTACACGCACATTGTCGACATGCATTGAGGATGCAAGCATGGCCTCACTAAATCGAACATGTAGTTCTGGCATGAGGCATTGAATGGTATCGCCATTATCTGGCAATACCGCATCCACAGTGGGTGGCTCTTGGTCTGTTTCTTCACCTGTTTTAAACTCCCAACTTTGGGCAGGTAAAGTAAGCAATGCTCCGGTCGCGCTTGAAAAAGTATTGTGCGTAACACGATACACAGTGTTTCTCGCGAAATCCGCACCGATATGCATAAACTCCGCAGATTGACTTATCGTCCTGTTCGTCACACCCACAATTCCTGGCCCGGATACCGCACCACCAAAATCCGTGAGTGGCTCGACGGTATATTCACCAGTTGCTGCATTGTTTTCATCGGGTGTGGAATCACCATCCTCATCCCGTAATCCGCCAAATGTCTCTGTGGGGGTAGTACATAATTTCACATTTTCGGTTGGCCTTGGTGGTACTTGACTCGTTGATTGCCAGTAATCTGCTGGTGGAGGTACCTGACAGTAAGCTGGATTCGGTACAAGAATTCCCTCACCATCCCCAACGGGGGCGCTATCCACGCAGTCATTACAACCATATTGGCCAAACCCTATACCCACATTTGGACCACACGATGCTGCGTTCGCCGTGCCCGTTGACCCCGTAATGAACCGCTGGACGAAGAGCACAATTGCCCAGGCAACGAGAATGATGACAATGCCAATGGCACCGTTGATGAGCGTGCGCTTGGCTTTATCAATTTGCTTTTCATCACCCCGTGACGTGAGCCACAGGAACCCGCCGTAGAGCATGATGATGACCGCCACAAGACCCAAGAGCCCCAACGCCCACTTGATGACGTTGATGACTGTTTGCTTCAAATCTGCGTCACCCAAAGTGAGGGTGCCGCCAACATTCTCAACCGTAAGGGCTTGGGCGACATGTGCAAACGCAAACAGCGCCGCTCCGGCTATGACGCCAAGCGCAAGGAAAGCGAAGAAAGTTTTTTGGCTGTGTTTCATGCGCAGTGCCGACAAGCTACATGCGCGGCCAAGATGGCCGGGTTTTATTTGGAAGGGTTGAGGAGAGAACGGACTGCTGTTTGAATGGTTTTGCCGTCAGCCCGGGTGCCCACTTTGGCCATGACCGCACCCATAACTTTCCCAAAGGCCTGAGGGTTTCCCTTTGCGCCCAGGGTAGTAATGCACTCATCCACAATAGCCTGAACTTCCGCAGGGGTCAGGGGTTGCGGCAAGTACGTTTGCAGTACGGCAGCTGCTTGTTCTTCTGGTTCAGCTAAATCAACGCGGTTCGCAGCGCGAAACTGCTCCGCTGCTTCGTGCCTGCGTTTCACTTCCGACGCCAAGGTTTTTTCCACTTCAGCATCAGTCAGTGGTTCGCGCTTCTGCTTTTCCGCGTTCTGCAAGCTACTTTTCGTGAAGCGCAAAACGTCAACTCGCGTTGCGTCATGCGCTTTCATTGCAGCAATGACATCTGTGTCAATGCGTTCTTTGAGGTTCATGCTTATTTCAGTTTTACGCCAAGGAGTTTCACAAGGCCACGTGTGCGGCCACGACCTTTCGTCTTCGCCATCAGGTCATCCAGTTTCCCAATTTTCCGCAAGTACTCCTTCTTTTCCATGATCTTGGACCGGCGAATGGCTTTTTCCTTCACCAAACGCTCATTGGGCGTTTCCGTAAAGTACTGCGCTTTTTTCGTGCGCTGCAAAACACCGCTCTGCTGCACGCGTCGCGTGAAACGGCGGATAAGGCTTTCGCTCGATTCGTTGTCTTTCTTCTTTACTTCAACCACAGGTCAGGCACCTCCTTTAGGTGTTATTGGATAGAAATTCGGTAAACAAAATATGACACGGAATAGGGCACATTGTCAAATGCCAGACCTACTCCCCAACCCGTTCCCCGCCCAGAATGTGGATGTGTAGGTGACCAACCACTTGGCCACCATCAACACCTGTTTGGATGAGGGTCTTGAACCCAGACTCCCGGATGCCCAGCTTCTCCGCAACCTCTGGGACCGCCGCCAGCAACTTGCCCAGCCAGGGTGCATCTGTCGCATTGAGGTTGGCCAAACTGGTGTAATGTCGCTTTGGGATCAGCAGGACGTGCACTTTGGCACGAGGGTGAATATCCTGAAAAGCCATGGCGTCCTCATTCTCCCAAACCACTGTCGCTGGTGCCTCATGGTCAGAAATCGAACAGAAAATGCAATCTTGGGTACTCATGCAACTGCTGGAGCATCTGGAACCACACTGCCGTTCCCATTCCCATTGGTCTTCCCAATGCGTTTCTGAATTTCGGAGATGACTTTGGAGAAGTCAACCACTTCTTGAATGCCGTTTTCCATGTCGCGAATCAGAATAGTGCCATCCACCAGCTCTTTCTGCCCCAGAATGAGGGTAAACGGAGCACGCAAGCGGTTCGCAGTTTCCAATTGGCCCTTGATATTCGTCTTGGAGAACGTTGCAGCGGCGCGAATTCCCATTGCCCGAAGTTCTCGGTGCAGCTTCACTGCCTTTTTGCGCGGACCATCACCAAGCTGCGCCAAAAAGACGTCGGGCCGTGGAGGTGCAGCAGGCTGTATCCCGCGCGCCTTCAGCTGCATGATGGTGCGCTCCAGGCCACCCGCAAAGCCAATGGCTGGCGTGGGTCGGCCACCGAACAATTCCACCATCCCGTCGTAGCGTCCGCCACCCCCAAGTGCCACTTGCTGCTTTTCCGCGCCAACCCCGTCTGCAGGGACATACTCAAACGCAGTGTGAGTGTAGTAGTCTAACCCCCGGACAATGCGCGGGTTCAAATCGTAGGGCACTTCCATGTCATCAAGATGCTCCAGTACTTTCACAAAGTGCTCCCGTGCAGCTTCAGACAGGTGGTCAATGAGTGGCGGTGCGTCCTGCGCCAAAAGCTGGCAGTCTGGCTGCTTGCAGTCCAACACGCGCATGGGATTCTTCTGCAACCGGCGCTTGCAGTCTTCACAGAGTTGGTTCTTCCGCGTGCGGAAGTAGTCCGTAAGCACTTTGGCATACGCTTGGCGAGTGGGCGCGTCCCCCACGGAGTTCACCTGGACGCGCGTGGGTATACCCAGCTCTTGGTAAATAGCGTGGCCAATGGCAATCACCTCTGCATCCACCACCGGATGCCCGTCGCCAATTAATTCAAAGCCAAATTGCCAAAACTGGCGGTAGCGGCCAGATTGCGGTCGGTCGTACCGAAACATGGGACCAATGTAGAAAAGCTTCACTGGCTGGGGCAGTGCCACCATGCCGTGCTCCAAGTACGCACGGACAATGCCTGCGGTATTCTCTGGCCGCATTGTCACATGGTCACCGCCCTTGTCTTCGAAATTGAAGAGTTCCTTTTCCACAATGTCGGTTTCCTTGCCTACGGATCGCACGAACATGCTGTGCTCTTCCAAAATCGGCGTCTCAATGCGCTCAAAGCCAAAATCCTGCGCCACGCTAATCACTTTTTGGATAACCAAATTCCACCATGGCCAATCCACAGGCAGAATATCTTTCATGCCGCGCACCAATGCGGGCACTTTCCCCTTTCGGGGGGTTGGGGGTTCGGGAACTGGTGGGGCTTTACGGGGTAGCATAGGCGCGCAGGAGTGAAGCGGCGGGATCTTGGGTAAGGTAGACTGGAGCACTGAAATGCGAGATGCGGGTGAAGGGCCAGGCGCGGATCCACGCTTTCCCCACAATGTCCGAACGCGGCACAGCGCCGAATATTCGAGAATCAAGGCTGGCCATGCGATTATCACCAAAAACCATGTACTCATCTTGGCCAAGGGTCAAATCCACGGTGCCGCTGGTGAGCACATCACTGGCTAAGTACGCCGACTCATCCAAAACGCGGCCATTGACCACAATGCGGTCATCCGCCACGTGGATGGACTCTCCGGGCAAACCAATGACCCGCTTAATGAAGAATTGGCTAGGGTCTTTGGGGTAGCGGAACACCACCACTTCACCCCGTTTGGGGTCACGGATGCGATAGCTAATTTCATCAATGAGCAGGTACTCACGGTCTTCAAAGTTTGGTTCCATGGACGCACCTTTCACGTAGAAAGGTTGCAGCAAGAATGCTCGGACTGGAATAATGATTGCGAGTGATATGACAACGACCTTCACCACTTCAAACAGTAACTGCCAACCGGTCATGAGGTCGGACTTTTTTGTTGGAGACGTTGTGGGCATAGCAGACGAAGAGTGATGGAACGAAACGTGTTTCTATGAACCAAGCGGTCGCAGACCACGAGCGAATCCCGCACAGCGGGATGAGTCGAGTGGTGGGCGCGAGAGGATTTGAACCTCTGACCTTACGGATGTGAACCGTACGCTCTAACCAGCTGAGCTACGCGCCCTGAAGAATGTACTAACCAATCCCGACGATCCAGCTGAAGGATAGAGAGCCTGAGTCCCGATTGCCTGCGGCAGGCAATCGAGGATCCACGTCCACGATGCTCTGGCATCGGGACGGGACTACGCGCCCTGAAGAAAGTCCCTACTGAGTACCGGGGATGTTACAGCCGTTCGCTTCCCGCCCGTACGTGAACGAGGTATGAAGCAACAGGAAGCGACCAAAGCCTGCCGAATGGAAAAACCCTTAGAAAACCTAGCGAATGTGCGGAATTGTAGCACATCTACAGCTATCCGCAAGGGGGTCGAACGGTTCGTTTTTTCCTTCACCCCTGCGTTGACGAATGCAAAAAAAATCGGTACAGTGCAAATATATTTCCGTATGCCAAGAAAGCAAAAACGCACCCCGGAGCAATCCGAAGCATTGCCTGGTGTGCAGTCCAAACCAGTAGCCCCAATCGCTCCCGACCTTGCGTCGGGTCTTTCAACGTCACAATCCACCAAACGCACCTGGCACTTCCACTGGGGACGCATTGCCGCAGGTGCTGGCATTGCCGTGGCGCTCATGATCATGGCCATTGGCTGGAAAATGGTGAGCACGGGAACCCGCATTTTCCATGGGAACGATAACAGCTCGACCCTGCAGCAACTGGGCCGGCTCATTGTGCCTGGGGATCGTGAACTGAAAGCAGACGACCAAGGTCGAACCAACATTCTTCTGGTTGGGCACGGTGGTGATGGTCACGAAGGTCCGTGGTTAGCCGACACCATCATCGTGGCAAGTCTGCAGCAAAAAACAGGTGAGGTGGCGACGCTCTCCATCCCCCGCGATTTCATTGCGAACCTACCAGACTACGGCTACCGAAAAATAAACAACGCTTTGGCGTTTGGCCGCACCAAAGCAAACCCAAACGGAGGCGATGCGCTGATTTCCAGTGTCGTGTCCGAAGTGATTGGCCAACCCATTCACTACTTTGCCCGAGTAGACTTTACGGGTTTTAAGAAAGCGGTGGATGATGTGGGCGGCGTTACCATTACCGTGGATACACCATTTGTGGACAGCTCCTACCCCACCTATAATTACGGCTACCAAACAATACAGTTTGAAGCTGGGGAGCAAAAAATGGCCGGGGAAAAAGCTTTGCAGTTTGCCCGGTCGCGCAAGGGGTCGAACGGTGAAGGCAGCGACTTTGCCCGTTCCCTGCGCCAGCAGAAACTCCTCTTCGCCTTCCGGGAAAAAGCGCTCTCACTGGGAACGCTCACCAACCCCGGCCGCATCTCTGATCTCTTAAGTACCTTAGGAAACCACGTTGGCAGCTCCATGGAGCTCTGGGAGGTCATGCGCATGGCCAGCATCCTGAAAAACCTTAATGCCAGCGCAGTTGCTACGCGCGTCCTGGATGCCACGGAGGCTGATAGCCTGGTGAAGTCGAGTAGCGGCACAGACGGGGCGTACATCATTCAGCCCCGGCTGGGCATTGGAAACTACCAAGAGATTCACGAACTCTTCACGAACATCTTCACCTACAATGCGATTGCAAAGGAAAATGTTCCAGTGCAGCTGCAGAACGGCACGGGCCAAACCGGCATTGCTGAAATTGCGGGCCGTAGCTTACGCTCCTACTCTTTTGACGTTGAGTCAGTTGCCAATCCCAAAGACCTCCGGTACGAGCAGTCGGTGATTGTGGACCTCTCCAACGGACGCGCGAGTCAAACCGTGGCCATGCTTAAAGAGAAGTTTGGTGCGAGCGTTACCACAACCCTGCCTGGGGATCTCACGCTCCAAACCGGAACGCTGCTGAACCGCAACACCGCCACCCAGCGCCCAGCTGAGGTGCTGGTGGTGCTTGGCCAAAGTGCCATTACGATCGTCAACAATACTCTCTCTCCGGCTGCTCGGACCCTGCCCCGCGCCTCCGCAACCTAGCTGCCTGTATGCCAACCCCCCCACGCGTCCTGCTCCTGGGTCGGACGAATGTCGGGAAATCCACGCTCTTCAATCGGCTCACCCGGCGCCGTTTAGCCATTGCCGATCCCTCCCCGCACACCACGCGCGATTTACAAGAAGAAGTGATTGCCTGGGAGCACACCCACTTCTTGCTGACCGACAGCGGCGGCTTTGACGTTGGCAAGCCAGACATGGTTGGTGCGGGAATCTTGCGGCAGGTGGATCGCGCACTGGAAGGGACGACTGCGGTGATCTTGGTAGTGGAAGCCCAGCAAGGTTTGCGCACAGAGGAACGCACGTTCCTGAAAACCGTTTTGAAGAAGAAGCTGCCGGTGATCATCGCGGTGAACAAAGTGGACAAGCCCACCGCCCGCCAGACTGCTGATGCGCTGGTGGCCAAGTTTGCCTTTGGCGGGGTACCCGTCATCCCAGTGTCGGCCAAAAATGGTGGGGGTTCTGGTGATTTGCTGGATGCAGTTGCTCAAGCCATCCGACCTCGGGAGCCCCAGGCAATAGCAAAACCGGGTACCAACCCGACCTTCGTTTTCATTGGCCGGACGAATGTGGGTAAGTCCTCGCTGGTGAATGCCTTGCTGCGAGACGAAGTGCGCGTGGTCGCTGATTCACCGCACACCACCCGCGATGCCGCAGCGTTCCAGCTGAACGTGCAGCAGCGCACTTGCACGGTCATTGATACTGCCGGGGTGCGCGCGCATGGGAAAACCGCCAACCGCATTGAAGCTATGAGCTTGAAGGCAACCTACGAGGCCTTGGAAAATGCAGACGTCGCCTTACTCATGTGGGACGCGAATGAACCCCTGGGACTGGTGGAGAAAACCCTGGCTGGCGAAGTAGCCAAGAAGGGCAAGGGTCTGATTCTCATTGCCAACCAGTGGGACCGAACGAAGTACAAAGACCCGCGTTCGACCGTGGCGCTGGAACGCGTGGTGCAGGGTGATTTACCGTACATTCGCTGGGCGCCCATGGTCTGCACGTCTGCCACCAAACCCCACAACCTCCACCGCGTCCTCTCTCTGGCTTTTGCCGCCTATGACAACCGGCAGCAGTGGGTGGAACCCGAAGCCCTGAAGCACATTCTGTGGACCGTGAAGCGCGAGCTTCGGCCCAGCGCAGGCAAGGGCAAGAAGCGGCCCATCCTTTCGAAACTCATTCAGGTGAGTGTGGCACCCCCCACCTTCCACCTGACCACGACGAAGCGCGAAGCTTTGCCCGATGCATACCGCCGCAGCGTGGAAAAGAAAATTCGCCTCAGCTTCCCCTTACCCGGCACACCCATCCGAGTTATCCTTCAACAACCTTATGCAAAACGCGTATGAGCAAACCCTTTTGCTTTGTGGGGCTTGGTAACCCAGAAGCCAAGCACACCAACACCCGGCACAACCTGGGCTTCATGGTACTGGATGCACTGGCAACGGCTTGGCACCTGCCTGCTTTCCAGAACCAAGAGCAGTTTCACGGGCAGAGCACCAGCAAGAATGACGCACAGCAAACCGTCTGGTTGCTGAAACCCACGACCTACATGAATGATTCCGGCCGGTCCGTGCAGGCCTTCACCGGCTTCTACCACATTGCACCAGATAACCTGTGGGTGGTGCATGATGATTTGGACCTCCCCTTTGGCACCATCCGCTTGCAACGCAACGCGTCCGCTGCCGGGCACAACGGCGTGGACTCCATTATTGAAACCCTGCACACCAAAAATTTCTGGCGTGTGCGGTGTGGTATTGGCCGAGCACAGCAGATGGACACCAATGCTGACGGCCGGGTGGACTCACGAGAATGGGCTATGGCCAAGTACACCGGTGCTGACTACGTGCTGGATGATTTTGATGCTAACCAAAAAGCCGAACTCCAGTCAGCCTTCCTGCCAAAAATTGTGGAAGCCATCACCCTGATTCTCAGCCAAGGGCCCGAACGCGCGGCAACCACCATCAACGCAAAAACCGCGTAGACACGTGGGCTGGCCTATGCTACGCTTTTGACACGACGCGCCCTTCGGCGCTTCCCTTTCGGTGTTCACGGTGCTCGCTCTGTACTTGCACCCTACGCCCACGAGGAAGAGTTGGCCGGTAAACCGTTCAATCCTTCACAGTCACCACGAGGTTCTAGGAGGGGTCACCCCATGATCACGACGTGGACGTAGGATGGCAATACACAGCGATAGTCAACTAACCTAGCATCAGTCAGTCGTTCTGTCAAGCCCCACAGTACTGAATTTTTTTCTTAGCGCGTCTATCCGGACGAGCGTCTCGCAACGTTTTCTGGCATGCCCGAAACTCTGGCGCCACTTCGCCTTCCGCTTCCCCCTACAGCCCGCAAGCAGCTGCAGGGAGTTCCTCGTGTCCAGATTACCGGCGTGCCGGAAATTGCTGCGCAAGTGGCTGTGGTGGCTGATGCCCTGCACCTGGTCCCCCACCGCGTCCTTCTTTGGCTGGTGGATGATGAAGATCACCAGCGTCGCGTCATTGCTGCCCTGCACGCGCTGCGACTGACGCATGACCGGAGTCTGTACGCAGAACTCACCCCACCTGCCCTCGCTGCCCTGGTTACCAACCAACCCCTGATACTGGTGCTTCCGCCCCGGGCTCTGCTCACGCCCCTCCCCACACCAAAGAATTTCCGCAACGGCATTCTCACCCTTCGGCCCGGAATTGCCACCACCCCCACGGACCTCTCGCGGCACTTTGTGGCACACGGGTACATGGCCGAGTCCATGGTGGGCGGACCTGGTGAGTTCGCGCGCCGGGGCGGTATTGTGGATATTTACCCCGTCGGCGGCACTGGCCCACTCCGCTTGGAATGCAGCGACCGGGAACTCCTGAGCTTGCACGGTGTAGACCATGCAAACAAAACCGCAAAAGCCATTGCCAGTGCGCAGGTACCACCCGCCCGCATGCCCGCCCGCGATCCAGATACAACCTTGCGCGACTACTTGCACACCAACCCGTCGGACATTCTGGTGGTGGTGACAGATGCTGATGACCCTGGCAGCTCTGACCGTGACACCGCACTGGCCACGCTTCGACGTTTACCAACCCTGAGTGTCCGGACCTTTGGCGGTACGGACGCAGATGTGGTGATGGATGCCCGACCTGCCCCGCTGTACGCCGGCCAGTATGCCCGCATGATGGCGGATGCGAAAACCTGGAAGGCTCCCCACCGCACGCTCATTCTCACAGCGCGGAAGAAACAACTCACGGAGCTGTTCAAAGAGCACGAGCTCCCCTTACCCGAATGCTGGGACATTGCGCCCAATACCCCGGTGGCAGGCTTCAGCTCCAAGGCAGCGAAGCTCACCGTCCTCACCGACCGAGAAATTTTTCCGCGTGAGGCCCCCGCCGTCCGTACCCGAGGCATTGATACCTCGTTCCTGGCTGAACTGACCCCGGGTGACTACGCCGTGCACATGGACCACGGCATTGGGATTTTCCGCGGGATGCGCACGGATGTGGTGAACGGCGTGGCCAAGGAGTACTTCGTGCTGGAGTACGCAGAGAAAGACCGCTTGTCCGTGCCCGTGGAACTGGCCGAGAAACTCTCCAAGTACATTGGGGTGGCGCATCCCCCACTGCACCGGCTGTCTGGTTCCAACTGGTACCAGGTGACGCGCAAGGTGCGGGAAGATACCCGCGCCTTGGCCAAAGGCTTGGTGAAGCTCTACGCCGCGCGAGAGCTGGTGCGCGTGAAGCCCATGGGTAGCATGAGTAAGGAGGAGCACGCCCTGGCTGCCGCCTTCCCCTACCAGGAAACGCCAGACCAGTCCCGAGCCATTGCCGAAGTGTTTACAGATTTGCAGACTGACCGGCCCATGGACCGCCTGGTCTGCGGCGACGTGGGCTTTGGGAAAACCGAAGTGGCGATCCGCGCGGCGTACAAGGCGGTGGCGAACGGCTACCAAGTTGCCGTGCTGGCGCCCACCACTATCCTGGTGCAGCAGCACTTCGACACGTTCACCAAACGCCTCCAAGGCATGAAAGCCAAGCTTGGCTTACTCTCCCGGTTCGAAAGTTCCAAAGAGCAGGCGGAAACGATTGACGCCGTGAACCGCGGCGACGTGGACATTGTCATTGGCACACACCGCCTGCTTTCGCGCGACGTCACCTTCCGCAATCTGGGGTTGATTATTATTGATGAAGAGCAACGCTTTGGCGTGGAGCAGAAGGAACGCCTGAAGCAGTTCCGCCTCCAAGCGCACGTCCTCACCATGTCCGCCACGCCCATCCCCCGCACGCTCAACTTCGTCCTGTCCAACCTGCGTGACGTAAGCATGATTGAAACCCCGCCCGAAGGTCGCATGCCCGTGGAAACCACCATCGCCCCCTTCTCCGAGACGATTATCCGCGAGGCGTTTGACCGAGAGTTTGCGCGCAAAGGCCAAGCCTACTACCTGTACAACAACGTGGAAACCATCCATGAAAAAGCGACGGAACTCAAAGAGCTCTTCCCCAAAATTCGCATTGCCGTGGCGCACGGGCAGCTGCCCGAAGAAGGACTGGCAAAAGTCATGCACGACTTTGACCAGCAGAAAGTGGATCTTTTAGTATGCTCCACGATTATTGAAAACGGATTGGACTTACCCAACGTGAACACCCTGGTGGTGGACCAAGCACCGAAGTTTGGCTTGGCGCAGCTCTACCAGCTCCGTGGCCGCATTGGCCGCGGTGACCGACAAGCACATGCGTACTTCCTCTACCACAGCCAGAAATTGACGGCCGATGCGAAGCAGCGCCTGGTGGGTTTGGAAGAAGCCAAGGCTTTGGGCTCCGGTATGCAAATTGCCTTACGGGATTTGGAAATCCGCGGCACAGGCAACATTCTGGGCAGCCAGCAGCACGGCCACATTGCGGCCTTGGGCTTGGGGCTGTACTCCCGCTTGCTGGCCCAAGAAATTTCCGAACTCAAATCTGGCGCTGCGCTCCCCCGCGTGCATGACGTGACCATTGACCTGCCACTCTCCGTGGGCATCCCCCGTGACTTTGAACCCGATGAGCGCAACCGCCTGCGCATGTACCAGGATCTGGCAAACATTACCACTGTGGGTGAACTCTGGGGCTACCACGGTCAGCTCCTGCGCGAACGTGCTGCCCCGCAGAGCTTGGAAGACCTCTTCAAACTCCTGGAACTCAAACTCCTCTCCCAGCACACAGACATTACCAACATTCAGCTGGTACGCCTGGGGCCCAACGAGCGTTTGATTGTCCGCTTCCTCCGGCCCATTGACCCAAAGTTTCTCCCTGCACTCTTCAGCATTGCCGAGGGCTGGCAGCTGGCAGCGGATCAGGTGAAAATTGATAAACCACACCTGGGCAAAGACTGGCTGGAAACGCTCAAGCGGATTATCCAAGTGTTTACCAAAGACGAAAAGAAAGCTGAGGAGAAGTCACCGGAAGAGCCGAAGAAGAAAAAGAAGGAATAGCAAAAACTCACCGCAGATGGTGAGTTTTTGGAATGGACGGCGTTAGTTTTCCAGAAGGGACAGCTGGCGCCCGAGCATTTTCTTTTTCGTAGCAGTTGGAGGCTTTGTATGCTCCCGAACAATTTGACGATGCTGCTTTCGACGAAAAGCAAATAGCTTCTCCGCACTCACCTTGTTTGCCGGAAAAATGTCCATGGACAACTCGTCCACATGCACCCCTCGACGTTTCAAGGCGTACAATGCTTGCTTCTCAGAATACGCCCGGGTAATCGCAATTATGCTTCCAGTCCCGTTCGAAACTAAGCAGAATAACGGTTGTTTTTGCAAGGAACCCTCCTTGGTAAAAAGGATTTTCTAACTGCCGAGTATAGGGGGAAAAGGGCGTTTTGTCAAGGGACGGAAAAAGGTATGGACGCTCGTTAGGGTATAGGGTATGGAAGGAGGGTGTCCTGCATTCTTCCACCAAACCCAAAACCTCCGACCAAACAAGCCTCCACACCTCTACCTCCCTCACCTTTCAACAATCCCCGGTCGAGCGCAGGCAGGGACACCCGCACTCGGAATACTACATTTCCTGCATTCCCTCTCCCCATTCCTATCCCCTTTCGTACATTCGTATTTTCGTATCTTTATTTCGTAATTCGTAACTATCATTTGACACGCTCCCAACCTCCTATGGTACCCTCCTCCTATCTATGGAGGTTGAACCAGCCATGACCGAAACAGAACGCGCAGCCTGGTGCGCGTGGCTTCGCGTGCCGCACATTGGCCCACGCCGTTTTGCCTTGCTGCGCAATGCTTTTCCTTCCATGCTGGAAGCGTGGCAGGCACCAGCCAGTGCACTCCGCACCGCGCTGGAACTAGAAGGCAAACGCTTGGAGGAAGTCATTGCTGGTCGGCAGGAAATCCAGCTGGATGCAATTCTCCCAGCGATGGAAAAAATTGGCGCGTCGGTTCTCACCCTGCTCGACGCAAACTACCCCACGCTGCTGAAGGAAATTTACGCTGCCCCACCCGTGCTCTATGTTCGCGGAACAGTACCAGAACCCAACCGCCCTGCCTTGGCTGTGGTGGGCACACGGGCGTACACGAACTTTGGCAAAGTGGCCACCGCGCAGTTGATTGAACCTGTGGCAGCTGCGGAGGTGGTGATTGTCTCCGGTTTGGCTTTGGGAATTGATGGCTGCGCACACCAAGCGGCTTTGGACGCTGGCGGTAGAACAGTTGCGGTTTTAGGGAGCGGGGTGGATGTGCTGTACCCACCCCAGCACGCCAAATTGGCGGCAGAAATTGTTGCCCACGGCGGTGCAGTGGTCAGCGAATTTGCACCCGGCACGATTCCTGAACCCGGGGCCTTCCCCCGCCGCAACCGGATTGTCTGCGGCTGGAGCCAGGCCACACTGGTGGTGGAAGCCGGGGTGAAATCTGGTGCTTTGCTGACTGCGCGTGAAGCCCTGGAGCAGAACCGAGAGGTGCTGGCCGTGCCTGGCGACTTTACCCGTCCAACGTCTGTGGGTCCCAACGAGCTCATCAAGAACGGCGCCACGCCCATCACCAGCGCTGAGGACATCCTGCGCGTGCTGGCCATTGAAAAAACTTCTGCTCGCAGCGCTACCGACGTCCAGCCAGATGATCCACCAGAAATTGCCGCGATCCTCAAAAACCTTCGTGATCAGGCAATGCACGTTGACGAATTAGCAGCACTGTGCGATCTTGACCCAAGCGTCATCAACGCATCCTTAGTGTTGCTGGAAGTGCGCGGCCGCGTGAAACACCTTGGCAGCCTGCGCTACGTCCGCAAATAATTTCTCCGTGAACCGTTTGTATGCCCAAAGCACTCGTCATCGTTGAGTCCCCCACCAAAGCCAAAACTATTTCCCGTTTCCTGGGGAAAGACTACGCCGTGGAATCATCCTACGGCCATGTGCGGGATTTGCCCAAGAGCAAAATGGGAGTGGATGTGGACAAAGACTTTGCCCCTACCTATGTGGTGGATAAGGAGGATGAAGCGCATGTGGCAAAACTGCAGCAACTGGCCAAAAAAACCGGCCACGTCTTCTTCGCAACTGACGAAGACCGCGAAGGTGAGGCCATTTCCTGGCACCTGGCAGAATTGCTCCACATTCCAGACAAAAAGGTGCAGCGCGTGGTCTTCCACGAAATTACCAAAGATGCCATTAGCCACGCCTTTACCAAACCCAGACCCCTGGACCTGAAGCGCGTGGATGCCCAGCAAGCCCGGCGCATCCTGGACCGTCTGGTGGGCTATGAGCTCTCCCCTTTCCTCTGGCGGAAAGTCCGGCGGGGGCTGTCTGCTGGTCGCGTGCAATCTGTAGCCGTGCGGCTGATTGTAGAACGTGAACGAGAAATCCAAGCCTTCAAACCCCAGGAGTACTGGACCGTGGAAGCGGAGTTTGCACACAAAGCTGGAAACTTCCCAGCTCGGCTTTCCAAACTGGACAGCAAGACGGTTGATAAATTTTTCTTAGGGAGCAAGGAAGCCGCCGATGGCGTCCTGGCGCGCTTACGAAGTGCAACCTACACCATTGGTGATGTACAGAAGAAGCAGACCAAGCGCTCCCCAGCTGCGCCGTTCACCACATCAACTTTGCAACAGGATGCCAACCGCCGCCTGGGTTTTTCTGCCAGCCGCACCATGCGCCTGGCGCAGCAACTGTACGAAGGTGTGCACCTGGGTGGCAAAGGCCAGACCGGGTTGATTACCTACATGCGTACAGACTCGCTGTCACTTTCTGAAAACTTTGTTACTGCTACCCGGGGCTACTTGGAACATACCTTTGGTTCGGAGTACGTGGTTCCCAAAGGTCGGCACTACCGCACCAGCAGCAAGGGCGCACAAGAGGCGCACGAAGCCATTCGCCCCACGGATGTGCAGCACACGCCAGACGCTATTGCCGAGCACTTGTCAGACGACCAGCGAAAGCTCTACGAACTCATTTGGAAGCGCGCCGTCGCCTCGCAAATGCCGGACGCCATCATGGATGCCGTGAGCATTGATGTGCATGCAGCCAGCGTCCCTGCAGTGTTCCGCGCCTCGGGTTCCACCATCAACTTCCCTGGGTTCCTGAAAGTCTACCCTGACGGGGTGAAGGAGAACCTGCTGCCCATCATGGCCGTCAACGACAGTGTAAAAGCCAACAAGATTGACGGCATTCAGCACTTCACTGAACCCCCAGCGCGGTACTCCGACGCCGGTTTAGTGAAGGCCATGGAGGAGTACGGCATTGGTCGCCCGTCCACCTACGCGCCGACTATCAGCACCATCATTGACCGCGGCTACGTGGAGCGCATGGAGCGCCGCTTGCAACCCACCGAAGTGGCTTACATGGTGAATGATCTCCTGGTAAAACACTTTCCTTCCATTGTAGACTTCCAGTTCACGGCCAAAATGGAGCAGCAGTTTGACGACATTGCCGAAGGCAAAATTGCCTGGCAACCCGTGCTCCACGAATTCTACGATCCGTTCAAGAAAAACCTGGTGGTCAAAGACGCGGAACTGGACAAGAAAGACCTGACCGAGAGCGCCACGGACGAAGTGTGTGAAAAGTGCGGCAAGCCCATGATCAAGAAGTTTGGCCGCTACGGCACTTTCCTAGCCTGCACAGGCTACCCTGACTGCAAGCACACCATTAACTTGGATAAAGCCGGCAACCACGCTCCCCTGCCTGAGGCAAAAGTGCTGGGCGAAGATCCAACAACCAAACTACCTATTTACCTGAAGACTGGCCGCTTTGGCACCTACGTGCAGCTGGGTGACAAACCCGAAGCACCCAAGAAGGTGAAGGGCAAGAAGAAGGAGAAAGCACCCAAGCCCAAGAGCGCTTCCCTGCTGCCGGACATGAAAGCAGATGAGCTCACCCTGGAGCAGGCCTTGCAGCTCTTGAGCCTGCCAAAAACCCTGGGCCAAAACCCAACGGGTGAAGACATTGTTGTAGCGAATGGCAGGTTTGGTCCGTACGTGAAAGCGGGAGTGGAAACCCGGAGCTTAACCGACGGTCAGTCCCCCATTACCCTCACCTTGGCAGAAGCAGAAAAGCTCTTGGCTGAGCCCAAAGCCGCAAACCGCAAGCGCACGGCTGGTGGCGCTACCATGAAAGAACTGGGCAACCACCCAGACTCTGGCAAACCCATTAAAGTGAAGAATGGCCGCTTTGGTGCGTACGTCACGGATGGTGAAACCAATGCCACCATCCCCCGCGGCACAGAGCCGTCGGCAATTACCTTGGAGCAAGCCTTGGAACTTATTAAGGAACGCGAAGGTCAACCCAAGAAGAAGCGCGGGCGGAAGAAGTAGGTTTTTGCTGTCATCCTGAGGACGAGTCTTCGAGGACGAAGGATCTCCGAAGAATGCCTTTTAACCAAACTCAGGGCGAAGCAAATCCAAACACACTTCTTCTGCGGATAAAAAAACTCCCGAGCCATTGCTGACTCGGGCAGTAAATTTTGCGTATTCGCACAGGTGAATTTTGGTAGTGCGAACCTAGACGAATCCTGAAGGGAAGAAGATCATCGCTATCCTCCAATGTTATGCCAGGCTGCGTTCAACGTTTTCAGACCCGGCGTGTCTTCTTCTTGCGATGCTCTATCATATTGCGTCGCTAGTAGAATGGCTTCTTGTCACGCCAGTGACGTTTCATGTGAGATCCTATCGTTTGTGTATACAACTGTCGGCATTTGACCCAATGCATGGACGCTATAATGCGTCTGGGTCGGCGCCGGCGATCAGTTCGAAGCGGTCGAAGAATATTCGGTGGTATTACGACTCGCGGCTCTTAAGCCCGAGCAACAATGTGTGCCTTGCGGCGCAGCACGTGTTCCCATGTCTACTCCCTTCTTCCTAGGTTGGGGTTGTAAAGAACTGTTAAGCTGGTTCAGTAGCTAGGCCTACTTACCCAGAATGTTAACCAGAGAGTATACACGAACCAGAAAATATGTCAAGAGCTACCCAGCAAAAGGCCAATAAAATCAAACAAAAACCCGCTTATTTGCAAGCGGGCGAAAGTACGCTTAATGATTGAGAATGTCGCTCTTGAAAACTTCAGGAAACTGCCAAAGGAGAAAAATGATGACACCCCAAAGTGCGAAAATGATGAGCCAGAAAAACCCTTTTCCAACTTTTGGTTTTTCGTTTGCCGGTTCTTTCGATTCCACAAAACCTCCTGGACTATCGGTACGCCAAGACTACTCCTGCGTAAGGGGTACGTCAACCAAAATCCCAAACCCTCAACCACACCAATCTATCTCCCCTCTAGTTCTCTGTTCTGGGTTCTACGTTCCCCGTTCAATCCGCCGCACAATCCCCTCAAGCTCTTCCGCGTCGTTGTAGTCAATGACAATCTTCCCACCTTTCCCGCTGGGCTTCAGGCTGACTTTGGCCCCCAGCACGCCTTCGATACGGCTGGCTTTGGCTTTGAGTTCGGCACTCGCTGGGGCTCGGCGCTTGTGACCCCGCACTTGGGTGGATTGATCTTCCACCGCGCGGACACTCAGGTGTTCCTCCAGCATTTTCTTGAATAACTGCTGCCGGGCTTTGGTATCGGTGATGCCAAGGAGCACTTTCGCATGGCCTTCCGCAATTTTCCCATCACTCAGGGCGGCCAACATTTCTGGGGGTAAGTGAAGTATACGCAAACCGTTTGCCACCACTGGCCGGCTTTGCCCAACCTTTTTAGCAACCTCATCTTGCGTCAGGTTGAATTCATCAACCATGCGCTGGTAGCCACGAGCTCGTTCAACAGGGTTCAAATCTCGGCGTTGCAAATTTTCTACCAAAGCCAGTTCCAATTTCTCCTGGTTGGTAGCGCTACGGACAATTGCCGGGACTTCTCGAAGGTTTGCTAACTTCGCTGCACGCAAACGCCGCTCACCGGCAATGAGCTCGTACCCGCGTGGCGTTTCCGTAACCACCAAGGGCTGCAGAATGCCATGCTGCTTGATGGACGCCACCAGGTCTTCCATCCCCTGCCGCTCAAAGCGCTCGCGCGGCTGCTGCGGGTTGGCCACAATGCGGGTGACCGGGATGCGCTCAATGCGCTCACCAGCTGTAGCGGCTTTCTGGTCTGCTTTGCCCCAGTAGTTTTTTGCATCCGCGCCCGGAATGAGCGAGGAGAGCCCACGCCCAAGAGTTGTGCCTGGCATAAATGTTACGGTGAAGGTGGCAGAGTTTCGGTTTCCACAATTTCCCGCGCTAATTTCTCGTACGCGCGAGCGCCCCGGGACTTGGGGTCAAAATGCCGGATGGCTTTGCCGTAGCTTGGCGCTTCGGCTAGCCGGACATTCCGTGGAATGACCGTGCGAAAAATTTTGTTTGGAAAGTACTGGTACAAATCGCGGAACACGGCTTGGGACAGACGGTTCCGCTCATCGAACATGGTCATGACCACGCCCAAGACCTGCAAGCCAGGCTGCAGGTGCTCACGAATAAGGTTGATGGTTTCCACCAGCTGGCCAACCCCTTCCAGAGCCAGGTACTCAGTTTGGACAGGGATGAGCACTTCTTCGGCAGCCACCAGGCCATTGAGCGTCAGCAAACCCAAACTTGGCGGGCAGTCAATGAGAATGTAGTCGTACTCGTTGCGTACCTCAGCTAGACTGTCCCGCAGCCGATGCTCGCGCCGCTCCATGGGCACTAGTTCCACGTTTGCTCCGGCCAGATCCATTGTGGCTGGTGCGGCCCGCAATCCGTCCACAGACGTATCGTGAACAATATCGCGGAAAGGCTGCGCGCCAATGATGGCATGGTACACCCCATTTTCAATTTGCCGGTGGTTTAAGCCAATACCTGAGGACGCATTCCCCTGCGGATCAATGTCCACGAGTAAGACGAATTTGCCCATAGCAGCCAACTCTGCTGCCAAGTTGATAGCAGTAGTCGTTTTGCCAACGCCCCCTTTTTGGTTCACCACGGAAATGATTCTCGCCATACAGTACGCTTAGTATAGCAGAGAATATCAAGGAAATAGGAATGAAAAAGAGCCTAGCGTGTGCCAGGCTCTGATGTTACTTTTGTGGGTTTGAAGAACGTTGGTACGCCCAAGAAGAAGACGGCGCAAAGCGTACCAATAAAGGACACTGTCCCCGTACAACCCAGCTGCGTTAGCCAGGCAGTTGGCAAGAGGAAGAACCCCACTCCAAGTATTCCCACGTACCCACAGAAATCAAAGAACTTTAGCATGCATACCTCCCAAGTGCTGGTACGTTACTGTGCATAGAGAAGACTGTCAATGCTTGACAATCTGGCTTGCCCTACGTATGGTGAAAGACAGACACGCGCATTTGCGCTTGCTTACGATTGCTGAGGGGACTCCCCCTCCTACGCGGGATGGAGCAGTAGTCCCGCGGCCGCGGGACCGGGCTCATACGACCCAACAAATATGCATACAAGCGTTCCTGAAAACATCAGGGAAACGCTCTACGCGGGATGGAGCAGTAGCAGCTCGCCGGGCTCATAATCCGGAGGTCGGGGGTGCAAATCCCCCTCCCGCACCCAACACCCAGATGTGGCTAAACCACAAATGGGTGACCAGATAATCTATGTTTACCGTATACGTCCTCCAAAGTTTGAAAGACGGGGGGTACTACATTGGACAAACAGAGTCTATATCTAAACGACTCTCCCGTCATAACCTTGGGATGGTAAAATCGACAGCCCGACGTCGTCCTTGGAAAGTTATTTATACTGAAACGTTTTCATCCCGGGCTTTGGCAATCCAGAGAGAACGGCAACTGAAGCGTCAAAAAGGCGGGGATATTTTTCGAAAGATTATTCACCCTCGGTGATCCGGAGGTCGCCCCGCGGCCGCGGGGCTCCCGCACCCAACGCAGCTCAGCGGTAAAACCGTTGAGCAGCGACCAAGAATGTTTGAGAAAGCTGAAAGCCGCTCCGACGCTTCGGTCGGAGCCCCGACATCCCGTAGCGGGATCGTCGGGGTAGCCTCCGCATTTGTACTACGATGGTATACTAGCCATGCGGCTTTCGCTGTATCTGCCGGGGTAGCTCAGTTGGTTAGAGCGTGGGACTCATAAGCCCAAGGTCGGCGGTTCAAATCCGCCCCCCGGTACCAGCTCGTTTCGCACTCAGAGCTGCGCGTAGACGCTGCTGCGTCTCCGCTCCGCCCGTCGTGCGAAGCCTCGCTTTGCCCCACAGACGCGTGCTCGTCCCGCAACGGGACTGCGCGCCTCGTCTGCGGGGTCCCCAAGGGAAAAAATTGTAACTCGCCGCTGTGGTGGAACTGGTAGACACGCACGACTCAAAATCGTGTGGGGAAACCCATGTCGGTTCGACTCCGACCAGCGGCACCAAAGGAGAAAAAAAATTAATCATAAGCTTTTATGAATAAACCAATAATTTTAATAACTGGATGTGGCTCCAAGCCCATTGCTCACATATATAAATTTGATGAAAAACCAACGCATAATCAAATTATAATTGACGGCGAGGAACACAAAATGAACATCGGCACCGCCGCCGCTTATTGTATTTGTAAGAAAGGTTTTGAGGTTGTTATGGTTTCTCGCACCGCTGAAAATCTTGAAAAAATTAAGCGAGGATTGATTGAGCTTGGTTGCGATGATAAATTAATTTCTTATGTTGCCACCGACATTACAACAGATGATGGCATTGCCACACTAACCAACAATTTGCCAAAAGACCGAGAAATATACTGGGTGCAATCAATAGGCATGGGAGGTGGTGCTTATAAAGTACCAAACGATAATATATATTTACCTTTTGAACAGATTTCTCCAGATCTAATTAATGCTGAACTGCAAATTGTGACGGCGACTCACAAACTAATGCTTAAATTGGTACCAATTTTCAGAGAACAGTTAATAAGAGGACAAAAAGCAAAAATCTGTCTGGTCACATCGATGTCTGGTGAGCGTGGTTACCACTTTGGGGCGACACACGTCGCAGCTAAACACGCTTTGGTTGGTTACATCAAAGGGATTGAAAAAGAACTTGCCGATGAAGGAATTGAAATTTATGATGTAAGACCTGGCGGAATAGATACTGGAATGTACGACAACCCACACACGAGAAAGGCAGTTGAAGAAATTAGCAGAAGGACAAAAATGTGGGACGGTAAAGAACCAATTTATGCCGAACCAATGAAAGTTGCGCAAGTAATTTACGAAACACTTTTTGATGAAAAACCGATGAAAGTTCGCAGAATACTTGCACCTTTTCAGAAATAAATTTTTAAAAGCACTTTGTTCTTTCCTTTGAAATTGTTTTAAATACCACCAAAGAAAATTTGAAATTGTTAGCGGTGCGGCTCCGCCACATTTCCGAATCTTCGTAGGGGGATTTCCTCGCCGCCACAGGCGGCGAATTGCGTTCGGACTAATTCAAAAATACTGCACCAAATCAGAATCCTGTCCAACCAACGACCGTTGGGGCTTTTTCCTGTTCAACAGAACTAACTAAGTCTCTAAGGAAAAGCCGTAAGTAACCGTAAAGACCTCTACCCTCCTACGCCCGGAGGCTTCGGCGGGCAGGCAGCTTACAGCTCTATGGCTTTACGGCTCTCTTCTCCTACTTCACGGGCCCTTGCTGCACCCCGCCCAAGGCAGCTTGGACGGCTTTGTCTAAATCTGTGAACGCAGCAAGCTGGAGGTACTGTCCATTGAGGAAGAAGCTTGGTGTCCCGCCAACTTTCTTGGTATTCCCTTCGCTAATATCGGCGTCCACAATCTTCTTCTCTGCCCGGCTGTCTAAACAGGCATCAAACTTTGCTGTATCCAGACCCAGGTCTTTCGCGTAGGTTTTCACATCCCCCACCCCCAGCGCATTCTGGTTGGCGAACATTTTGTCATGCAGTTCCCAAAACTTCCCTTGGTCATTTGCACATTCGCTGGCTAATGCTGCTCGGTAGGCATTCACGTGAATCTTCGTTAGCGGGTAGTGCTTGTACTCAAAACGAATTTTGTCTCCATACTTCTCCACCACTTGCTTCACCACAGGTTGCACAGACCCACAAGCAGGACATTGAAAATCAGAAAACTCAACCAACACTACTTGCGCATCGGCTTTGCCCAGGAATGGCCGGGCACTATCTGGATTGTCATACACTGGACCCGAGCGCGTACTTGCCCAAGCAATGCCGCCACCCACCAAGAGGACAATGATGATGACTGGCCCCCAAACTTTCCAACGAAATTGTGATGTGGAATTACTTTTGGACATAGAGTTGATCTTTGGAATGGGAGCGATTCGAAAGGAGAAGCGCTACACCCGCAGCAACGAGGACGGGGCTAAGGATTTGTGCAACCGTGAATGTGCCGATCTGCGTTTGCTGCAAGCGGAGGAAATCCAGGCCAAACCGGACACTGGGTGAGAGAATGAGATACACCGCGGCAACTGTGCCGGGCTGCAAACCCTTCTTCCGCCACATGAGTAACAGGATAATGAGAATTATGCCGTTTGCAAGCGATTCGTACAAGAACAGTGGGTGGAAAGTACTGAAGGCTTCGTACCCGGGCAAACGGTGAGCAGGATCAATGTTCAGTGCCCAGGGAACGGATGTTGGTCGCCCGTAGAGCTCCTGGTTCACCCAGTTCCCCCACCGGCCAATGACCTGACCCAAGGCCAAGGCGGGAAACGAAATATCCAGAAGCGTTCGCCACGGTATTCTTTGTCGCCGACTGTACAACCAGAGCGCAAGGAGTCCACCTGCCAGAACCCCATGGAATGCAAGCCCGCCTTTCCAAAGCTGCAGAATTTCTAGCAAGTGCGTTTGGTAGTACCCCCAGGTTTGGGCAACGTGGGCCAGCCGCGCGCCAACAACCCCCAACACGGCTGCGATGATGGCAAGGTCAACCAGTTTCTCAGGAGCAATCCCCACCCGTTTTCCCAACCGTTGCGCCAGGAGTACACCGCTGAGTAGGGCGACAGCGAGGATGAGGCCATACCACCGGATGCTCACCGAACCAAGCGTGAGAATTTCCGCGCTTGGGGGTGCAGCAAGCATAGGGTGCAACTTCCGCTGAAGAAATCTTACGTCGCGGCGAGTTGCTGGTCGATGATGCTCTTCACGTAGTCAAAGGTCTGCGCGCCAGACACTTCAATGCCGTTCACAAAGCTGGTGGGCGTACCAGAAACACCCAAACCGTTTGCAACTTGCACGTCTTCACTGACCTTGCTGGCCATTTCACCTTTGTCCAAGCATGTATTGAACGTGCTTTCTTTCACGCCAACTTCTTTTGCCCACTTCTTCATATTCTCCAAAGAAAGCGTTGCCTGATTGGTGAACATTTTATCATGCATTTCCCAGAACTTCCCTTGCGCGCCAGCGCATTCTGCTGCTTCCGCGGCTTTCTGCGCTTGGGGGTGAATGGTTGTCAGTGGGTAGTGCTTGAATACCACCCGTACGTCATCTTTGTAGTCCTTCAGCACCTGGTCCACGGTTGGATTGAAACGTCCGCAGAAGGGGCATTCGAAGTCAGAAAACTCAACCAAGGTTACTTTGGCATTCTTGTTGCCACGAATCCAGTCGTCGCTCTTCACTTCAACATCCACTGGCCCGGCTGGAGCGGTGTTCGTATTCGCAACCGCAGTGTTCGTATTCGTTGCTGCGCCGGCTACCTTCTTCGTGCCGTCAGACGTGGCATTGCGGTACGCGGAGAAAGAGAGGATAAACCCAAGCAAACTAATGAGTGCAACGCCAACCATGATCCCCAGGGCAAACATGGTGCGGGGTGGGGCGTTGAAAATGCTCTGATTTTCCGGCAACTGAGGCGTGTCCATAAGGGTATGGTAAATGCGATGCAGTTAGTCTACTACACCCTGTAGCATTCACGCAAGTTAGCGCTTCCGGCCGCTTTTCTTTGGCTTTCGCTGGGTTGCCTGAGCCAAACCACCCATAACCCGGGTATGCGCGTGACGCGTCTCATGGTTCAGGAAGAAGCTCAGGGTTGTGCGGATAGCCACCAGAATGCCCAGCTGTGCCAAGTCAGACAAGGTGCGTGATTCAAGGGTGCGCAGGATATCGGCTGCCACCAAAAATTCCAAGCCAAAGATTATCCGCTGGCCAAAGGCGATGCGGAGATTTTCCAACAGCGGAAGTTGCGGAAGCTGCAACGGTGCTGGACGTTGGGTCACTAGCCTGACGAGAGCTTCACCAGCGCCAAAAACTATGATTGCAGCACCAACTAGATTCAGGAGGAAATTCAGAATGTCGATAATGAGGATTTCCATTGCTTACTTTGGTTCTACTACACGCATCCACGGACCATGTGGAATATGATGGGTAATCAGACCATGCTTGGCACCCAGCTGCGTGACGACCGAAGCGCCATTGATGGAACCCAGACGTAATGCATACGCAATATCCCCTGGCCGCTTTGCCAAACCCGCAACGAAGCCTGAGCCAAAGGCATCACCGGCTCCAGTGGTATCCACGGCTTTCACCGGCTTGATGCGCACCTGCCACATGCCACGCTCTGTAACCGCCCAGGAGCCCTTCTCCGCATTCGTCACCACCACAATCCCCTTCCGCCATGCAGAAATCGCTTTGACGAGTGCGTGGCCTTTCTTCTGGAAGAACAGCTGTGCTTCTTCTTGGTTCACCAGCAGCACGTCTGCATCACGCAGCACGCGCATTGCTGCACTCCGTTGCTGCAACTCACGCTTGCCCGGATTCACTGCAATGTGCGCGTGGGTTTTCTTGGCATGGGCAATAGCTCGTCGAATAAAATTGAGTTCCCCGCCCACGGAGCTCACGTAGTACCAACGTGCGGCCAGGTCTGCCCAGGGCACCATGCGCTCGTGGAAGTCTGCACTGGCTCCCCGGAAAACGAACACCGTCCGCTCACCATTTGGCGCCAGGAAGAACGTGGACATAGCAGTAGGATCATCATGGTCCCGTATCACAAACCGAGACGACACTTTGTGCTCTCGTAGAATGCGGATCACATGATCCCCAGCAGCATCATTACCCACTTTCACCACGCAAGCCGTGCGCAGACCCAGGCGAGAGAACGTGACAGCAGTATTCGTACCGCCACCACCAACTTCCACCAGCATCCGATCCAGTTCAATTTTCGCCCCAAATGGAACAGCCAACGTACTACCCGTCGGTGATGTGGCATCACGTTTGACGCGCAGGGCTTTGCCAAACAAGTACACGTCTTGCGTGGCTGAACCAATGGTGATGATGTCGAAATGCGGCATAGGCTTGACGTTTCCAAGTATACATGGTACAGTCAGCTATTCAAAATACAACGAAAAAAATCCTAAGGAGGAAAGATGGTTTGGGTATTGAATGTTCCATTGCCAGGTGAACATGTGCTAGTTGTACATGATTCATTATCGGAGTATAGAGTGGTAGGGTGCTCTGATAAGAATCCCGGCATGAGGATTGAAATTGCTATGTTACCAATGGATAAAATGGAGCACCCATCTGAAGAGTGGGACGTTCTCATCTGCGATAGCTGTAATCAGCATTGGGCCTTGAAAAAGGTTTCGGACGATGACTTCGTTCCAGCAACGTGCAATATCGTCCTCCCCACCGCTGGACGGCCAGTGTTCGTCAAGTTTCCGGATATTCCTCGTATGTCAACAAAGGAACTCTCCGGGACAGTACATTGGGCAGCGCTTGAGGATGGAAACAGATACCTATTTGCGATTCATCTTCACAGGTACCTCGACTACCTGACGACGTTACCAATAATGTTGCAGGATCTGGTGCACGTTTGCTGGGATAAGAAAACTTGCAAATGGTTCGTAGAGGAGTATGGGGGTAAGGGAAAAAACAGACATCATTACGTCGAAGTCACCTTTGGCTAAGTAGTAGATTCGATCATTCGTAAGGCATCCACTCACCTGGGTGCCTTTTTATAATTCTACGAATACGGTTACGAATTACGAAAAAATGCTACGAATATAGGAATGGGAGGGGGAAAATTGAGGAAGTAGCTTTGATTTGAAAAAAGCCAGGTTCATATTGTACAAACATTTAGCCGGTAAGGGTTACCCCTCCTTACCTCCCCTTGGAAAGGGGAGGACAGATACAAACAGACTTTGGTCTGTAATGAACCTCAAACTCCTCCCCTCCTTTCCAAGGAGGGGGTGGGGGGAGGTAACCCTGATGGGGTGACGTGGATCAAATGACCAGGAATGCAAAAAGAGCGCAGATAGTCATCTTGGTTCCTTGTTACAACGGGATTGCCACGTCACTCGCGGATTCGTTCCTCGCAATGACAGATTGTTACAGGCTTCCAGGATCTCTACCGCTTTATACCTCTACACCTTTACACCTACCTCCCCTTCCCCTTACTCCCAAACAGGGTGATTTTCTGCTCCACAATTTTCTGTACGGCTTCCCGGGCTGGAGCCACAACCTCCCGTGGATCCCAGACTTTTTTGTCATGCGCCAAAGTTTTCCGCAGCGCATCACTAAAGGCATGGCGTAGGTCAGTGTCAATGTTGATTTTCACCACCCCCAGGCGAATGGCGTGACGAATGTCTGCTGGCGGCGTACCAGAAGCTCCGTGCAGCACCAAGGGCATTTTGGGCAAGGCTTTATGAATGGCGTGCAGACGCGGAAAGTCCAAGCGCTCGCCGGGTTGAATGCCGTGCGCATTGCCAATAGCCACGGCCAATATGTCCACCCCAGTTTGCTTCACAAAGTCTACGGCCTGCTGGGGGTCGGTCATTTGCACGTGTCCAGAAATGTAATCTTCCTTGCCGCCCAATGCGCCCAGTTCCCCTTCCACGGGAATACCGTACTTCTTACCCAGCGCAACTGCTTTCCGCGTAATGGCCACATTCTGCTTATACCCAAAACGTGAGCCGTCCAGCATCAAACTGGTAAACCCAGCTTTGGCGCAGCGCACGGCCACACCGTAGGTTCGGCCATGGTCAAGGTTGAGGGTCACCGGCACTTTTGCCAACTTTGCCAGCGCACGAACCATATCCGTCAGCGGCTGCAAACCAGCATAGTCCAGCGCTTTCTCGCTGGCGTTCACCAGCACCGGAGCTTTGAGCTTCTCGGCAGCCCAAATGACCCCTTGGGCTTGCTCCAAGTTAGAAATGTTGAACGCACCCACAGCCCAGTGTCGGCGGAATGCACGTTGGATATAGTTACGGTAGGTTGCGAGCATAGATTACTGAATAGCGCTGAGCTTCTGCAATTCTGCCACGGGGTCTGCGCTCTTCCAGAGGGTGGAACCCACGCACACTCGCGTTACCCCGGCTGCCGCAATCATTGGTATATTTTCCTCATTCACCCCGATATCCAAGGCAATGGGCATACTGGGGAACGAGGCGTGAAATTCTTTGATGGCATCCAACACGTCGGGTTGGAACGGATTCCCCTGGGCACCAGGCTTCCCACCCAAAAAAAACACTTCATCCACCAGGTCAAGGAATGGTTCCAATTTCTCCAATGGCGTCCCAGGATTCAAGGCAATGGCCACGTCGCAGTCCAATTCCCGACACTGCGCAATGAAACGTTCCAAGTCACCATCCGCTTCCACATGGAAAATGAATTTCGTCGCACCCAGGTTCACCCAGTCTGCAGCAAACCGGTCTGGTCGTTGGACCATCAAATGCACTTCCAAAGCTGTGAGCGGTCGAAACTCCCCCAATGCGCGCGGCAAAACCGTCACTGTTGGCACGAACGTACCATCACCAACATCAATCTGAATCAAGTCCACCGCGTGTTCCACCATTGCAACTTTCTGCTTCAACTCTTCTGCTTCTGTTTCCAAAATCGCTGGTGTAATTTGCATACAGTTTAATTTGTATTCTCAATCCGGGCGAGTTCACTAAGGCGACGACGGTAGCGTGGAATCCGCCGGAACGACGTGCGCAGCCAAACCCGACAAATTGCTTCTGCTGTTGCGCGAGGCACTAACTTTGCGGGCAAGACAAGCACATTTGCATCTTCTTCTTCCCGCGCCATTTTCGCCACCCGTTCTGTCCACACATTCACCGCGCGGATGCCAGCGAACTTATTCGCCACAATGCTCATACCCACCCCGCTGCCGCAGATGAGAATGCCCATGCTGCCGGTGGTACGGCGCACGCGCTTGGCCAGCTCAGTGGCAAAATTTGGGTAATCATCTCCTGGCGTTAACGCATGCGCGCCAACATCCTCCACCTGGTATTCCAGACGGGTGAGAAATTTTTTCAGGTGGGTTTTGAGGGCGAAACCTGCGTGATCAGCGCCGATGAAAAGCATGCGTGCAGTATAGCATTACAATTATAAGAGTAAATCCAGCGCCTTGGTGAACTTGTCTTTTGGGATAACCCCTTGCACCCGCCGACCGTTGAAGAACAGGGTGGGCGTGCCGCGAACTCCGGCAGACGCACCATCCAGGTAGTCTTCGTCCACTTCAGTTTTCCGTTCATGCGAAGCAACGCAGGCAGAAAATTGCTTTTCATCCAGACCCACTTGCGTGGCCGCACGGAGCAGTGCGGCATCGGACAAATCGTCCTGATTTTGGTAGAGCCGGTCGTGGTATGCCCAAAATTTTTCATTACTCTGCGCAAATGCACACCCTGCAGCTTCAGCCGTTGCTTGCGCACGGTCGTGAATATCCGTAAGCGGCATGTCCCGGAAAATGAACTTCACACGGTTTTGGTACTGCACGGCAACTTCCCGGTAAGTGGAGTAAAACTCTTTGCAAAATGGACATTGGAAATCCGCAAAGAGCACCACAATGACTGACGCATTCTCCGGACCCAGGAACGGATCGTCTGCGGTTTCCAGTTTTGGAATTGCTGAACGATTGGTAGTCTGAATGTTGCTCACGGTCGATTGCCCATCCGTTCCGCTTGTGGCAGCCGCAAAAGGATCTGCATTCTGCTGGCGCGCCCGGTAGGCATCCACGGCAATGACTGTACCTAAGAAGACAATGATAAAAAGTGCCAACCCAAGCATGAGCGGCTTGAACCAGTGCACGTGCGGGGGCATGAGCACGGAACTATCGGGTCCTCCTTGCGCGCTGGCACCCCGCAGTTCTTGGTGAATCTGGGCGTGCTGTGGGTGGCGTTGGTTGTCGGTGTTGGTCTCCACAGCCCTCAGTGTACCACTATGCCCTACCCTTTCCAACGCTTCAGGAGCAGCGCGGCTACGGACGAATCAACTCCACCTGAGAGACCGACAATGATTTTTGACATGGGTTACTTTTCCACCTCGGATTGATCCACAGCTTCCTTCTTTTTCTTGCGGAGGCGGAAGGCAAACTCGGACTTCGGATTCCACTCCTTGTTAGACTTCGCATAGTTCTCGTACAACCACAGACCGTTTTCGTCGCGCTCCAGGTTGAAAACGTGCGGGTTGCCGTTCCAACTTGTAATTTGCTTCATGCCAATAACAATCGACTCATTCATCGGTTGATTTGTATTTTTCAGCCGGTACTGCGGGCCGACTTCTGCAGGGCAGAGTTCCAAGCCCAACTCCTCTGCACGCTCGTAAATTTCCTTCGTGGTTGCGCCTTTCGGGAAGCCCAGCATCTCCACAGTAAGACGAACCAAGTTAGCGGTTTCGGTTTCTGTACCCGTGGTAAAGTCCCGACTGTCTAACATGTAATCGGCGAAGGATGTTTTTCCAATACCTTGCTCCTCCAGCTGGCGTTGGAGGTCTGCTTTCGTTGTGCCGCCAATGTTCACGGGATCTTGGCGAATCCGACCTTCAGGGAAAGCAGTGTAAATATGCTCAATTCCTTCAGGGAGCATCTGGAAGATACCGGGGACGAGCTTCCCTACGTATGCTTTGGTGTCCTCGGTAATATGCTCTGCATCTCGGGCGATTTGATCAGGTATGCACTCGAACACCACAGGCAGGTCTGCTTCGATGTTACGACTTCGGCGAAGTATTTCTATTGTTGGAAGGAATGATCGAGGGACGCGCTTATCACCGATATCGTAAATAAACTTCAGCGCCTGCGTGTCTGGATGTGCAATGTCATACCCGTAAAGATGTATATCCTCCTCAGGGTTCCTTGTAGCGAGCAACTCATTGATGCGGGGGTCACGTTTAAAACCAAATTGCTCAATTGGCGAATCAACTTCGTAGAGAAAGCGGAGCTGGGTGCTGGTAAGCTGTTTGTTTGCTTTCACTGCCTGCTCAATTTCTGTGAGAGCTTTCATGTCCGCAGACTTTTTCTTGTACCCCTCTGCCCCTGGGAGTCCAGCCATTTTTTCTTCGGCAATTGTGATCATGTTGCCTTCCAAATTTTGCTGGTTGTCTGCTACACCGCGGACTTCGCCGATCTGGTCACCATCCATACGAATGGCAATCCGAGGAATGGTGGGCTTGCCTTGGCTGTCTAGGGTGTAGTGCACGTGGAAGTCGCCTGTTTCAAGCTGCTTTGCTGCCGTCGCGTAACCTTTCGTGCACCAGGCCGTGCCTTTATTCTGCAGGGAGGCCCAGAGGGCGGTAGGGTCAGTGCCCTTTTGGTAGGTGACCCACTTGCCTTGGGTTTCTTCCTTCATCTCTGGGGTAATCTCTCCGGCCTGACGGATACCCTCGGCGTACTGCTTGGCAAAGGAGAGCTTGGCAAAGGCTGCGACCTTCTCCTTGGTGAGGAGTTCACCGGCGGGGAGGTTGTTATTCGCGGCAGCACGCTGGGCGTCCTGGAGGCGTGCCAGCATAGCTGGGTCTTTCGCGGCCTCGATCATCTGCTGTACGTGCGCCAAGGCTCCGTGGTCCACATCGGGGAACAGACGGGTGGTGCCAGGGGAACGCTTCGTGAACTCACCTTTGTCCTTGTCAAAGTCACCCATCTCCAGGACATTCCGGAAGGCGTAGTAGCGGAACCAGGTGGGGTAGGGCTCGTTAGCATCAGACAGGTACAGCAGCCAGTTGTCCAGGGACTTCTCCAGGTCTTCCACGGCGATCTCACCACGCTGTTCCAGTGCTTCTTCGTTGTACCGTACATCCATGCCTAGGTTCCGGGCAGCCCGCTCTTCCACCCGGGCCGCACCTTCGGCCAGCTTGTCCTTGTTGGCGCGGACGTACTTCTCCATGACCATGTCTCGCAGCAGAGACAGAGCACGGGGGCGGGATTTCCCCGCCACCATCTTCTTGCCTTGGGTCTTCTCCGAGTCCATGGCCAGTCGTTCCAGACGGCCAAGGTAGTTCTGGATCTTTGCTGCAGGGTCTTGCGGGACTTTCTCACCGGTTCGCCCTTCCGTGCGCACGGCAGCACGTTCCACCTCCTCACTGGTGTGGAAATTACTGTACTTCTCCTTGAGGAAACCGGGGTTTTCGGTGTGCATAACAGCCTCATTTTAACAGAAATACTAACCCCATACTAATAGTATCCTTTTACTCAAAAGGGTTACTAGTATTGTTTATATTTTCATTTCCTCTCACCCTTTCCAACGCTTCAGGAGCAGCGAATTACTCACCACGGACACAGACGACAATGCCATTGCCAAACCCGCAAACTCAGGCCGCAGGGTAAGGCCAGCCCAGGCAAACGCGCCGGCGGCAATGGGAATGCCGGCGACGTTGTACCCCAGGGCCCAGAAAAAATTTTGGACTATTTTTCGGAAGGTTGCCCGGGCAAGTTTGATGGCACGGACGACGTCCATCAAGTCATCACGCACCAGCACAATTTGCCCGGTCTCCATTGCCACATCTGTCCCAGAGCCAATGGCAATGCCCAGGTTTGCGCGCGCCAACGCCGGCGCGTCATTGATCCCATCACCCACAAACGCCACCCGCTTTCCCTGAGCTTGGTACTTCGCCACGGCTTGCTCCTTCTGCTGGGGCAGGACTTCGGCTTGCACATCACCGATCCCCAACGATGCCGCAATTGCCTCGGCTGTCCGTTGGTTATCACCGGTGATCATCACGGTCCGAATACCCAAGTCATGGAGTGCTGCCAGGGCAGGCTTTGCCGAGGGTTTTACTGTATCAGCAACGGCGATACTCCCTGCGAGGTGCTTATCGACAGCCAAGAGCATGACGGTCTTGCCGGCCTGCTCAAGGTGTTGGATGCGCGTTTCGGCTTCAGACGATACCACGATATGTGCTGAGGAGAGCATTGTCCGATTACCAAGCAGTACGTGCTGTCCATCAACAATTGCCTTCACGCCTTGGCCAGGTACTGTTTGAAAATCTTCCGGTGTCAACGCAGACTCCCCAGCGGCACGGACTATGGCGGTAGCCAAGGGATGGCTCGATAGCTTTTCAACCGCAGCAGCGTAACGTAAGACTTGTGCACTGGTGAACAGCGAGGAAAAAGTGAGGGTGTCGGTGACTTCCGGCTTGCCATGCGTCAGCGTCCCGGTTTTATCAAACACCACCACGTCAATTTTCCGGGCGGCTTCCAATGCTTCACCACCTTTGATGAGGATCCCCCGCTGCGCGCCCAAGCCAGTGCCAGTAATAATCGCCGTGGGTGTGGCTAGTCCCAGAGCGCATGGGCAGGCAATGACCAAGACAGCGACAAACGCCAGCAGGCTTTCCACAAAGGGTTCACCAGCCAGAAAAAACCAACTGACAAAGGTAATGAAAGCAAGCGCGATCACCGCCGGAACAAAGTACGCCGACACGCGATCGGCAAATCGCTGGATTGGTGCCTTGCTTGCTTGTGCTTCTTCCACGAGTTTCATAATACCCGCGAGCATCGTTGCAGCGCCGACTTTGGTTGCCCGGAAGGTGAAGCTACCGTTGACGTTGATGGTCGCACCAATGACGGCATCCCCTTCACCCTTTTCCACCGGCAAACTTTCTCCGGTAACCATAGACTCATCCACGCTGGACGTACCGGATTCGACAATACCATCCACGGGAATTTTTTGGCCTGGCTTCACCCGCAGCACATCACCAACCTGCACCGCTTCAACTGGCACCGCAACCTCTTGCCCGTTCTTGATGACGATCGCAGTCTTGGCTTGCAAGCCGGCTAGACTCCGAATGGCTTCACTCGCCTTCCCCTTTGCCCGGCCTTCCAACATTTTCCCCAGGAGAACAAACGTTATGAGAATAGCGGCAATTTCGAAGTACAGCTCCCCTTCCACCACACCAACCGTCACGAAGAGTGAGTACAGAAAAGCTGCGGATGTTCCAATAGCAATGAGCGAATCCATGTTCGCCGTTCGCGCACGCAGGGCGCCCCAGAACCCAACGAAAAATTGCCAACCCGCGTAGAACTGCACTGGCAACGTCAGCCCAAGCACAATCCACGCACGGCCAGGAATGTCCTCAATAACCGGCAAGACCGACATGCCCATGCTCAAGACAAAGACCGGGATGGAAAAGCTGAGGGCAAGCCAGAAAAAGCGCTGCAACCGACGCATATCTTGATTCCGCTGCTCCGCTACACGGTCACGTTGGTGACTGGCGGCCACCCCCGCTGCAACTACCCGTTCAGCGCCGTAACCAATCTTCTGCACTGCGGATTCTAAAGTTGGTACGTCAACGGCAGCTGGATCGTACTCCACGTGTGCTTGCTCGGTAGCCACATTCACGGTTGCTGTTTGCACGCCAGGTGTTTTCCGCAATGCCAACTCAATCAACTGACTACAACTTGCACAGTGCATGCCACGAAGTGAGAGTACAATTTGCTCAGCCATATATTAAAATTCTTCCGGGTCCCCACAAACACGAAGCGGAACGAAGTGAGCACGGGTTTGTGGGGTCAAGCGAGGATTCGAGCGGAACCCGGAGTGACCGAGCAGCAGCTCGGGCACGAAGGGTGCAGCTCGAAACGAGCTAGCACAGTGCATACCACGAAGTGAGAGGGTGCAAGATTGCATTGGTTTAAGAAATGACGAGCTTTCCCTGGTACATACCCATGTCGCAAGTAAAGAGGACTTCCCCTTTTGGTAAGGCGGGTAAATTGACGATCGTTTTTTGAAAAGCGGGGAGATCTTGCCGGATGTGCAAATCTTCAAACGTGACGAAGCGTGAACACTCCGTGTCCTCCTGACGATCAAAAATGAGCTCGATAGGTGTGCCAGTTCGAATGGATACGACGTTCGGTTTGTATGCAGCACGTACGACAATTGTTTGCTGCTGAACCCCAGACGAAGTTTGCACTGCTGCTTCCTGCTGACGTTGAAAACGCAACCAAAGGAAGAAGAGACCAGCGATGACAATAATGAGAATGATGCCTAGGATTTGCATACTTAGGCGTGGCCAAGCGCTTTGACTGCAGAAGTAATTTGTTCTGGACGAACTTTCGTCTGGTCGAACTCTACCCTGGCTTCGCGTTCATCAACCTGTGCACTGATAACGCCAGGCATTTCTTCCAAAGTAAGCCGCACCAATGTTGTGCAGGACGCGCAGTGCATGTTCAGTAATGGAACAAGCTGTACATACATACCTAACCGTTACGCTTCAAGAGCAGAAAAAGCACAATGCCAATGAAACTCAAGGCCGACATTCCGATGGTCATACCGAGGATGAGCGCAACTCGTGCACTTGTGCCCCGGAGAAACCCAGGGAAAGGCGTGCGTGCAGGTTGGTCAAAATCAGGGTCAAAGGGAATATGTGAAGGCATAGATTATTTTTTAAATACCAACCCAAATAAATCATGTCGTTTATCTATTGCGGTTTTTGTATTCAGCGTCAGTGTAAAGCCATTGTGCTTCATGAGCGCGGTGATTTCATCGGGTGAAACTGGTGAGAGAATACTGGTAATCCCGCTTCTTTTTCCCTCAAAATATTTCGATTTTGTGTTTATAAACGGGTACTCCTCAATAAAAATAATGCTCCCACTATCCTGTAAAAACTTTTTCCACCCTTGTACTGCCTTTTCTCTGTCTTTTATATAGTAAAAAAGATTAGATGAAATAATTGTTCCAAATCTTTTGCCACCAAAAGAATCAAGGGTCATCGCATCATCTTTTGAAAATGCAATATGCTTTCCTTTCACTCGCGCTTTTGCAAGAGCAATCATTGCTTCGGAAATGTCGTTCGCGTACACTTTTGAATAATCTCGCATTATTTGCGTCAGTAAAAAACCAGGACCACAAGCAACATCGATGACCGGCTCATAAATGTGTGCCTTCACGGCCTCATAAATTCTCTCTTGCGCTTTGTAATGCCCGGTTTTCATCATGTGCAAATCGTAATCTTCCGCGTAGACCTCATAGAGCCTCCGAACTTCATGAAGGTATGTAGGTTTAAAATTGAGAAAATTTATTAGTGAATCTTTTTTTGGAACAGATATATGCAACGCTTTTTCTACAGCAAATGGTGCCGACACCGTTTTCGGATGTTGAGAAGAAATGCTGTGCACTAGTGTTTGAAAAAGAAATTTCCCTTCCTTGCTTGGTGCAACTTTGCTATGCAAATGTGCAAATGGGACAACAATAATTTGCTCCCGACCAGCTTTTTTCACAAGCGCCAATGCGGCTTTCCGAATCAAATCAATATCATCAAAGGGTTCAAAGTGACAAAGGGCGACAAAACCTTCATACGTGGTTGCTTTGTTGTACGAGTACTCTCCATGAAAGGTAAGCATTTTCATACCTATGCTTAGGTAGAAACCACGGAGAAGCTGCCACGGTACATGCCCATACCACAGCTGAAGGCGTACGTGCCGGGCGTGTCTGGGGTAAAGTCAAAAATGCTTACCCCATTCACCACCGATTCAGAAATCTTTAACTTTGGTACTAGGAAAGATGACCGACATCCACCCGCTTTCCCAGCAGAATCCACTTCCCAGTGCACAGGCACGCCAGCCTTCACGGTGAAGGTGCTTGGACTATACCCAAAGTCGGTAAAGGTCGTCTTCACATTTTGGCGTGTACCATCAAAGATCACGTTCGGATCGGCGACATTGCCTTGCACCACAGTTTCAGGACTTGACCCACGGGAAAAAGAAATTGGGTAGCCGGCAATGGCCAAGCCATTACTGAAATTGTACAGCCCCAGAACGATAACGGCTGCGCCAGCCAGCCGGAAGAAGAACTGACCCGCTTTGCCCTTGAGTGAATGTGACACCCAGCCGAGAGCGAGCAATGCCGGCGCAGTTCCCAAAGCAAAGGCGAACATCGTCAATGCTCCAGTAAGCACGTTTCCGGTAGTCAGGACGTACAGCTGGAGGGACTGCGTGAACCCACACGGCAAAAAGAAGGTGAGTGCCCCCAGGAGAAATGGGGAAAACCAGTGAACATTCTTGTTGCTGTCCATGACCCGGTGACCCAAAGCCTTGGGCATCCGGGGGAGAATCGCTTTCAGCCAACTCGGCGCCAAGCGCAGCATATCCAAACCCATAATGAACATGTACAGTGCCGCGATAATCGTAATCACGGCGGTGAAGAGTGGTGACGGCGAGAGCACTTTACCAATACCAGCAATCACTCCACCCAAGACGGCATACCCAATGATTCGACCCGCAACAAAACTTACAGTGGGGATAAGCCTGGCGCGACCCTGGAGGTTGTACCGCTCCCGAAAATTTGCCACCACCGATAGCATGAGCCCACCCGACACAGCAAGGCAGGAACTTGTGGCAGCGACGAGGCCAAGGAAGAAAATAGCGAGCAGCCCGGTTGAGTTGCCAACATCAGCATTGAAGCGGAGTAGTCCGGTTTTTGACAGAATGAATCCAATGACGAATACCAAGGCAAAGATGCCAAGCAACTGGCCAAAACGCGGACGTTCTGTTTCTGGAAGTCCTTCGCTTTGAATCTGCTTCGCCGCGACTTTGTAGCCATGCTTCTCAATGACGCTGTTCAGCGTAGTTCGAGAAGGCAAAATAGCTGCATCACAGGTCAAACGGGCGTACCCCCGATCTGCGTTTACCTGCACTTTCTGCACGCCCGGCAGCTGCTTAAATTCCCGCTCCACCAGAAGCTCACAGCTACGGCAGTGCATGCCGGCAATACGTACTTCCAGTTTTTGCGAGGGATGCTCACCAATATCTGGCGATGCAAATAGTGTAGCCACAACTCCGATGGATTGGAGGCGCTGCTCCACCTGCGTAAAAACCACGTCTGCTGCAGCGACAACGCGGAGCAAGCCTTTGCTGGCATTCACATCAACCCGCATGATCCCTGGCATCTGTTGTAGGTGCTCAACAATGCGTTTTGCGTGGTCAGCATCGTGCAGGTTGCCAACAGAGAGTTTAAAAATTGTAGGCATGCGCAGAAAGTGTAGTGAAATTAGTGAAGCACACCCATGCAAGATTGTGGGGTGGATTGCGGACCACACGTCTGCACACGCTCTTGGGACTGGAGCGCCCGCTCATGCTCCTGCTTGCAGACTGCCAAATGCGCAGAGGTCTGCTGCATATGCTGTCCGCCAAACCATGCGGCCAGTGTACTAGGAGTAGCCACGACAAGCGCAATAGCAATAGCCAGTGCCCCAAAGACGTAACGTATGGAAAGTGCCGAAGATGGCCGGTACGTTGCATCGAGTAACCGTTCAATTCTGGCATCCAGTGGGCTGAAACCCGCAACCGTAACTGTTGCTATGCCGGGCAATTGACCCAAACGTAGAATCGCTTCACCCAGAGCTTGCTGGTTGTGGACCTGGAGATCAGCTTCCACCTCAGATGCAATGACGTAACTGGTGAGCAGCTGCCGCCGGAGTGGACGCACTGGCAACCAACGGGTTGCCAGGTGAATGAGCAAACGTCGAAGTGGCTCCCGAGTTCGTAGATGGTGGCCTTCATGCTCCAACACAGCGCGCAATTCTGACCGGGTCAAACGCTGCAACGCGCCCACAGACACCATAACTTCTGGATACCGAATGCCGCGCGTGTACGCGTATGGCCGCTCGTCGTCCACAATGCCCAGCCGACTCACATCCAAACCTGCATCAGCAGCAACGGACAGCACATCAACAGATGGTGGAACTTCCGCAGGGGATGCTTTTCGCTGCTGACGGGTTGCTTGCCATCCTTGTACTACCAATCGAATACCAAGAAGTCCAATGAGGCTGAGGCCGACAATGGTGAAGATCAGTTGCTGCTGGGTGATTGTCGCCCACGCAGCAGTACAAGCGTACGCAATGCCGTGCGACACATCCTGTAGCGTCGTCCAAGCATGAGGTACAAACTGCACAAGCAACCAAAGCAGTGTGCCGAGTAGTAACCCAGCACTCATGACTTGCAATGTGAGTATACGCGTACTCTTCATTTGCGTCGTTTTTCTTGCTGCAGCTTTGTCCGCAAGCGTTGCAAACGTTCGGGTGATACTTCGTCTAGGGTATCTAAGAATTGTGCTAGGGCAACATCACCAAAACCATCAACGAGCTGGTCGAGCATCTTCTGCACCGTCTCCTTCGCATACTGGTCACGCGCTGCTACTGCCTGGTAGAGGTAGGCACCATCCACCAGCCGTCGACGCAGCACGCCCTTCTCTTGCAGGCGTTGCATGACGGTCATGACGGTGGTGTACGCATACCCATTCCCAATTGCTTCCAGCACGTCCCGCACCGAAGCTTCCTGGGTTTTCCACAGGGCTTCCATTATGACGGTTTCGAGTGAACCTAGCCCTGGAACTGTGCGTTTTCCCTGCATAGGTGTGCAATAGTGAAGAGGCCTACTACATTATGTAGCAGCTCAACCGGCTTGTCAAATTCCCTACTTCCCCAGGGTATACACGCGCACGTGCTTCATTGCTGCAGCGGCTAACTGCAGGCGAGCAGCGGTACTGGCGTAGCAGGTGTAGAGCACCTCACCAGCCACAACCTTGTCCCCCAACCGATGGCGCAGGTGCAGCCCAGCGACCTTGTCATCTGGCGCACCCAAGCTGCGCGCTAGTTCATCGATTGCTCGATTATTCATGGCACGAATTTTCCCGCTACGGGTGGCGTGCACGCGCAAACGCTTCGCTCCCAACGTCACGTCTTCAGAATCCAAATCCGCCTTCCCACCCTGGCTCTTAATAATGCCCTGCATGCTCTTCCAGGCTTTGAGGCTCACCAGCTGATCCCGAGCAACGCTAGCGCCCGTGCCCTTCCGCGCCATGCCAACCAATTCAATGAGCATACCCGCCAGGGTAATGGCTTTCTCTTCCAAGTCTTTGGGTCGGTACTCTTTCTGCTGCAGCACGCGGAGTACGTCACGCGCTTCCAGGGCTGGGCCAATCCCCTGGCCAACCGGCTGCCGTGCTTCAATCATTGCCACGCGGACCTTTATGCCAAAACGCTTGCCCAGGTACCGGAACTTTGTCCCCAAACGTTGCGCAGTACGCAGGTCAGGAATCTTGGTGGTTGGGCCATACGGCATATCAATCACCAAGTGCGTCACGCCCATTGCAACCTTCTTCGCCATAATGGAAACAATCATCTTGGAGTACGGTTCCAAGGAAAGTGCGCGGGAGGCTTTGATGATAATGTCGTCTGCCGGTGCGAGCTGCAACCCCCCACCCCAAACAAGGCAGCCGTGATGCTGCTTCACCACTCGGTGAATTTTTTCCAAGCTCAGCGAAACCGGGGCCAGTACTTCCATGGTATCTGCTGTGCCGGATGGGCTAGTGATAGCGCGCGACGATGTCTTGGGAATGCAAATACCCAAGCTAGCAATGATGGGAATGGCAACCATGGTCGTCCGATTTCCAGCCAGACCTCCCACCGAGTGCTTGTCAGCCACAATCTTGGGTCCAAAGCGCAGCTGATCCCCGGTTTCGGCAATTGCCTTCGTCAACGCGTACAGCTCTGCATGCGTGTACTCCCGGAAGAAACTGGAGGCAACGAAGTACGTGAGTTCCGTTGTCCCAATTCGATGGTTGACGATATCCTGCACAATGGCAAACATGTCCTGCTCCCGCAGGTGCTTACCCAACAGCTTGGCTTTAATGGCTTCAATAGATGCCGGGCGTCCTTGCGGGGCAATGCGAATGGGTTGGCCATTTTTCACCTTGCCCGCTTTCCACACTTCGCGGAATAACCCAATTTCCCCCACGCGCACGCGCCGGTGCGTCAGGTCAGCCTGCGCCGTAAGCTTCTGCCCATCCACCTGCAGGACAATACGATCACCCGCGTGAATGCCAAAATTCTTCCCGTCCTCGTTCCGCAGTACAACCACAAAAGGTTGGCCGCCGGTGCTCAAATCAAAACGCTTGGCTCGAAGGATGAACATGTGCAAAGTATACCATGTAAAGGCAATGCGACGAGATAAAAAAGGCTACGTCCACCAAGGAACGTAGCACTTTTCGTTCGTTTCGCTTAACTCCCGCAAGTACACCCCTCTACTGTGCACGGTGTTCCTGCTTCATGCTCGTGGCCGCAGTCGATGCATGCCATAGGCGTTGGGTTAGTGACGAAGTACTTACTCAACGATGATACTCCCCTTCACTGTAGGATGTTCATGATCATGATACCCCCAGGTGCCCACTTGCGTAAAAGTATAGCTGTACGTTTCACCATCAGCAAGGATGGCGGAAACAAGCCCAGGCAAGTCTGTAGACGTTGGGTGAGGATTTGACGCAACCTTTGCGGGCGATCCTGAACGGTTGGTCCACGTGATAGCCGTGCCCTTCGCGATTGTGAGTGATGCAGGAGAAAAACCTGTAGCGGTGATGGTCACTTTCTTTGTACTCTGCAGGGCAGAATTCACGTTTGTTGCATGCACATTGCTATTCTGCGCGCTGCTGTTAGCGTTCCCTAGCGCAGCATTCACATTTACCTGGCTATTCACGTTCACTACAGGTTCATTGACCAAATCCAAAACAACAATGGTGTTCGTTGCCGAATTCGTGTTCGCTGCAGTACAGCCAACCAAGAGTACGCTCCCAACCACGAGTACGGCGGCAAAACGCGCGGTCGTACGCATATGCGGTGAAGGATAGAGTGAAACTACGGAACTATTTGCTTCCCAGCTTCATCAACAATGATAATTGCTTGGGTCGGACAAGCCTTTGCCGCATCAATGATGGTTTGGTCATCATTCCCCGTAGCATTTTTAATAATCGCCTTGCCTTCGCCATCTAATTCAAATACTTCTGGCGCCACGGCCACGCAGCTTGCAGCAGAAATGCACTTTTCCCGGTCAACCACAATGCTCTTGAATGGCATACATGTAACGAATAGGGTGAGATAGTACGGTAAGGATAGCGAATGTACCCGATGCGTGCAATACAGGGTACAAAAGAGATAGAGGGTTTGGGTCTAGATAGATGTATGGATAGAGGTATTCATTTTAAGCAAGCGGACCCCGCATACAACCCATCAACCAAAACCATTCATCTATACCTCCACCAAAAACAAAAACCTCTACCCCTTCTTCCCTTCCACTGCTTTCTGCACCGCGACCACACCCAATGTCGCACACTTCAGCCGCGCTGGGTTGATGGTCGTTTCCAAAGCCTGCTCAACATCACGCACACCAAGCTTACCCAATTCAGTCTTGGTTTTTCCAACCAACGTATCCGACACTACTGACATACTAGCTTGGCTCACGGCGCAGCCTTCGCCCGTCCATTTTACTTCCAATACTTTACCGTCTGCATCAAACTTCAGAAAAACTTCAATCACATCTCCGCACAGCGGATTAGGTTCGCGGTGCTGGGCATCAGCCGGGTCTATTTTGCCCGTGTTCCGCGGGTGGTGGTAGTGATCTAACAACAAAGAGTCATACATAATACATTGAGTTATAGATTACCTTTCAGCGCCGATGCACACGAATGCTAGTCAACGATGGGAACTTGCTCGGCCTCCGAAGCTGCTGCAGCGAAGGAGGCCATGAAGGGACTCTCCTACCTTACCACCCCCAGAGCGCCCTTTCTAGGGTACGCAGATGAGTAGCCCGGATCCCCCGCCCGCCGGCGAGGCAGGTTTGACCCGGGCGTCTACTTAACGCGCCACACCCGTGGGTAGGCCAAAGCCCTCGCTTTGGCCCGAACCAAATGCACAAGTATAAAAAACCGCACCAACGTTTGTTGATGCGGAAAATATACTATTCTACTTATCCTTTAGAGGGATAATGCCAGGAGGCGAACAAATCTTGCTCCCTGAGGAAAATCCACTCCGAGACTTGTTGACTGAATGACCATCAACCCTTCGTTCTTCTGCACAATACACTGATAGTCATTACCAGCGTGACTTCCGACTCCTTGACACTGGCAAATCACTAACCCCTTTCGCAGTTGATGTCGAAAACTCTTAAAAAATTGTACGCTCATTGCCAGATCAAGTTCAGGCAGCCCTAAGTCCTCGCACTCCTCGCGCTGCCTTTGCAGCGTCGTCTGCCGCTTGGGTTCATGCAGGATTGCGGTAACCCTAACCTTCCCCCACTCTTTCCGAAATGCAGAAGGACAAGTATACCCAAGATAGTGAGGGCTTTGTAAACCATTGGATAACAGCTCATCCATACTTGGTTCAGTGCCGTCAACGGTAAACTGATAAACCTTCTCCGCTAGCAATCGCTGTAACCGAACAGCGGTGATTCGCCCAGACGCAATCTGCGCGTAGAACTCTTTGAGCTGATCAGGTGACGGGGCGTCCGGTCGCCAACCAGCAGACATGCGATTACTCATCGCACACCTCCATTGTTCATGTTTTACCCGAAACCGTCGGGATCGCGGTAGTACCGTTACATGACGGAACAGTAGTACATCGTCTACCGGTACTTTGGATTGCGATACCGAATCCAGATACCAATAGTAAGACCCAAGACAACTAAGAAGCTTGGGCTAGTGATTTTCAGCACCCAGTTATCGGTTCCATATGCGTAGAGCGTCCAAAACACGGTGCTGATGAAAAGTACCCAGAGCAGCTTCACCTCTACGACACCTGCATCCTTGCATCGCCAAATCTTGTACGGTTGAGCAAAGAAGGTGAGGATGCTACCGATAGAGCAAACGAAGAAGGAAATATCCTTCTGCGGCAGTAACGTAACACCAACAAGTATGACGATGAGACCCGCGAGGTACAAAATTTCTCCTACACTAAAACCTCGGAATAGCTGCACACCCCAGAGAATGATGGCCATGCACAAAGCCAGCAAAAATGAGTTGATGGTTACACCAATATCCGCGATGGCAAACCCGTACACCAGCCCAATAATGAGAAAGATGAACTGGTAGCCCAACATGTACACAGACAATGACTGTACGGACTGATTTCGCCAAATCGTTTTCGCCTGCAGGAGCAACCCCCATACCTCAATGACGGTGCACGAGAGTAGCCCAATGAAACCAACAGTCGCTGCATTCCAGCCAAAGAAAAAACCACTTTCCACGCCATACCTTCCTTACAAATTTTCAACGAGCATTCACATGAATCTACACAATCAAAAGCGTCCCGTCAAGGACGAATAGTGCGAGCATGAACAAACGTCAATAAAAATGGGTAGCCCGGGTCCCTTGACCCGGGCGTTCTCCGTGAGGCGAGGTCAAGCCTGTCCGCCGTAATCGTAGAAGCGATGCAGGCGGGGGACCTCACCTACCCACGTCCCCATTCAAACTGCATAACAAATACCCAAAGCGAGGGCTTTGGACTACCCACAAAATTTTTCCCCCACCAACGTGCCAGCACGTCCGGCGGAGCTGGGATCCCACCACTAACACGTCCCCTCCTTTCGAAGGAGGGGTTCGGGGAGGTAATCCTTACCGGGTGGACTATGTCTGCACGAACCAAGTATTTTAGAGAACCAAAATTTCTGCTGCTCTGTGAAATAAATAACCACCGCGGCTTAGAAAAGCCGCTCTGGATGTTTTGATGGTCTTGGCTTACGGCCTACAGCTTTACGGCTTACCCCGACGATCTCGCTTTGCGAGATGTCGGGGCTCCGATATTCGACCCCGTCGAATCGTCGGAGCGGCTTCCCTCTACATTCCAAACACCTTCTTCGCATCTTCAATAGCGTTCAAGTACGCATCAGCCTCTTCCTTGGTGTTGTACAGGTAGAAACTTGCCCGGGCTGCTGCGGGTTTGCCCAAGCGGGCGAGCATGGGTTGGGCGCACATGTGGCCGGCGCGGATGGCAATCCCCCGCTCGTCAAAAATGCTGGCAATGTCGTGCGGGTGCATGCCGTCAATCCAAATAGAAAATGCAGCACCGCGATTTGGGTCTGGTTGCGAAATGCCAAATAATCGAACGCCGGCAATGGCCGTAAGCTTCGGTAAAACGTACGCAGCTATGTCCTGCTCATGCTGCCAAACATTTTGCATACCGATTTCCGTAAGGTAATCCACAGCCGCGCCTAATCCCACTACGCCCACAATGTTCGGTGTCCCGGCTTCAAATTTCCAAGGTAAATCATTCCACGTGGACGCTTCTTTCGTCACTTCTTTAATCATGTCCCCGCCGCCCAAAATTGGCTCCGTCTTTTCCATTATTTCCTGCCGTGCCCACAGCACGCCAATGCCAGAAGGGCCCAGCATTTTATGCCCGGAGAACGCATAAAAATCACAACCAAGATCTTGGACATCCACGGGCATGTGCGGCGCAGACTGGCAACCATCCACCAAAACTTTCGCGCCCACGGCATGCGCCTTTTGCACAATTTCTTTAATTGGATTGACGGTGCCCAGCAAGTTTGACATGTGCCCAACGCAGACGAGCTTGGTTTTTGCTGAGAGTAGGCTATCCAGGCTGGCCATATCCAAAATTCCTGCCTCAGGTAATGCTGGCAAAAATTTGAGAACAATCCCCTGCTCCTTGGCCAGCATTTGCCAGGGCACGATGTTGGAGTGGTGTTCCATTTCCGTGGTCAGCACTTCATCCCCAGTCTTTAGGTTTTGGCGTGCCCAGCTTAAGGCCACCAAGTTGATGGATTCGGTGGCATTTCGGGTGAAGATTATTTCCTGCGTGCTCTTGGCGTTGATGAACTTGGCAATCCGCTCCCGGCTGCCTTCGTACAAAGCCGTGGCTTCTTCGGAAAGTTGGTAAATGCCGCGGTGCACGTTGGCGTTGTGGTGGCGCTGCAGATCGTCCATTGCCTTCAGCACAGCTTCTGGCCGCTGCGAGGTTGCGGCGGAATCCAAGTAGACCAAAGGCTTGCCGTTGATGACACGGGAAAGGATGGGAAAATCTTGGTGAAGTGCAGTAAGATCAGACATACTGGTAGTAGTGTAGCGAATAATCCAGGACTGGCAACTCTCTTGACAAATAAGGGTTTAGCCTTAAGATAGGTTCAGCGGAATTGAAAAAACCTAAAAATATAGGAGGAAAAATGCTATTTCACAGAATTTGGCAAGCACAATGGGTGTTCCTTTGTGCTTTCGGTGGATTGTTCATAGCAATGTGCCTGAAGGAGAGTCTGATTACGCCAATCGCGCTTAGCGTGTGTGTAGCCAGTTTATTTGGTTTTCTTGTATGTTTTTTTACTACCCTCGACCCTGAAGTGGCCCCAGCAAACACGGCCCAATTCAATCAGAGTGGTGAATTCATTCGTACATACAAGAAAAAAACTCAAGTTTCAGACAAGACATGGAGAGATAATTCCTTCATTTCCTTGGGCGCTTGCATGACGACAAAAATGATGACCGTCCGGCCAATTACGCCAAACCCAAAGGTGCGGGAAATAACCTACAAGGTAACGGTGCGAACTCCCATGGTAGTCCCTATCCTAGCCGCAAGCATCAGAAAAATTTGGCGCTCCAAAGGAACCGTCCAAGATAACCTTGATGCGTTTGTCCGGCAGCAGTGCTACGACTTCAACGAGCAGCACAGCGTCGAATTGGGCGCACTGTACAATCCCTTGGACGAAAAGCAACAAGCGACTTTCCGCCAGCTGCTGGCTACCTTCCTGACGCCCCGCCTGGCCGAGGCAAATCTGACTTTTGCGGATGCAACTTTTAGCTGCTAGCTCGCTCATCCTACGCTCTTCAGGCCCTTCCTTTCCGAAGGGCTTTTCATTTACAAAAAACCGGCCGTCACTGATGACAACCGGTACTCTTCATGACTTTACGTTTGCGCAAGGCCTAAAATAATTTCCTTCCACTCTCCGTGCGGGTTATAAAACAGGAGCGAGGAAAAGGTACGCATGATGGGGAAGCCACGGCCGTGCTCTGCCATCCTATCCATCGTCTGCAAATCCTGGGTGAAGACCTCTGGGGGAACCGGGCCCAGCGCGTCACTGACTCCCACAAACACCCCAACGGTAGGGACGTACAGCACGCTCACCTCAATCTGCGTTTCCGTATTCGCGGGTGCGTGCAGAAAAGCATTTTGAATGAGTTCAGAAACCGCGATGACAAAATCGCTCATCGCCCAAGTGTCAAAAGGCAACTTCTGCAGGGTTGCTTCCACTTGTTCGACGATCTCTGCAATGCGCTGAGGAGCTGACGGCAGGTGCCAGTGCCACTGCGTGATTGTGGCATACGTTGGCCGAACCGCGGGCTCAGGCATTTCCCCCAGGACAAGCGCGTGTGCTGCAAGAGATTTTGGGACTCCCATGAGTACCTCCTTGAAAAATAGCTCTTTGACTCCAACCTACTCCTTGTCTCGCCAGCCGTCAAAGCTAGCGAGAACCGGGGCTTTTTTACCAGGTTTGACCTCACGCGATGACACTGCTATCCTGCACCTTCATTCACTAAAAAAGCAAAAGAGTACAAAACACTTGGAGGACAAAATGCAAAAACCGATCATTGGAATTATGGGACCTGGAAGGAGCGCGACGCAAGAAGAGCAAGCTGACGCACATGCGCTAGGCACAATTGTTGCTGAACTCGGGTGCATCCTCCTCACCGGTGGAGTGGCGCACGGGGTTATGGATGCTGCCTGCAAGGGTGCACGAGAAAGAGGTGGGATGACGATTGGCATCTTACCCCATAAACTCCCTTCAGAAACGCATCCCATTTCAGAGTACGTTGACATCCCCATCATCACGACTTTTGGCGAAGGGCGTAACCTCATCAACGCCTTTTCCTGCAAGGTCATCTTGGTGGTCGGCATGTGCCCAGGCACGGCTTCAGAGGTGTGCTTCGCAATAAAGGCTGGTGTACCAGTCATTTTGCTTAGGCCTACCGACGAAGCTCTCAACTTCTTCCAAAAAATACTCAAGGGCACCGTCCGTACTGCAAGAACCCCGCGTGACGCACGAGCCGCGTTGCAAATAGAACTCTCGTAATCCTACAGCAGGCTAACTCCAGGCCTGCTTTTTTATATTCCAATTTCAGTCACCACCTGAAAAGGCGTGCAAAAAGCCTCTGGCACGCGCTGCAGCACTGGCGCCACAAAGCCGTTGACGATCATCCGCCGAGCCGTTAGCACATCCAACCCTCGGCTTTGCAAGTAGAAAAGTTGGTCCGCATTGATCCGGCTGGTGGTGGATCCATGCGAGGCGCGCACGTCGTTGGCTTCAATTTCCAAGGTTGGAAGTGACCGAGCAAACGCTTGATCCAAAAGTAATACATCATCCCGAAAGTAGCTTTTGGTCTGCTGCGCCACTGGATCAATTTTTATTAAACCAGAAAATGTAGCTTTGGATTTCCCTTCGGCCACCCCCCGAATGGCAATGTCACCGGTGGTGTGCGGCGCCTGGTGGTGCATGGTTACATTGAACACTTGCGTTTCCATTTCTCGGCAGTGCGCCATAGCCGTGACTTTTGCAGCGGCTCCTGGTTGCATGAGGTGAATAACGATTTCCACTTCAACTGCCGCGCCGTGGAGAAGTGAGGTGATGCAGTGGAGCTGTGCGTCCTTCCCAACCTTCGCTTCAATGCGCCACTTTGCCGTTTCACCATTTGCCACTGCACCTGGTAGAGAGAGTACCAAGGCGGCACTTTCGGCGACCACAATGGTCAAAACTTTTTCCCCCGCCACCAGCGGCACAATGCGGGAAATGCTTTCTCCTGCTTTGATGAGTAGGGTATCTGACATACTAACCAACACTCCCATCCATCTCCATCTGGATAAGCCGATTAAGTTCCACGGCGTACTCCAGGGGAAGTTCCTTGGCAATGGGTTCAATGAACCCTTGGACAATCAAACTCCGTCCAACATTTTCCGGAATGCCTCGGGATTGTAAGTAGAAGAGTTGCTCTTCGCCAATCTTCCCCACACTGGCTTCGTGCGAAATTGCCGTGTCCGATTCTCGAATATCCATGGTTGGGTAAGTGTCAGATCGAGAATGCTCATCCAAAAGCAAAGCATCGCACACCACAGAAGATTTGCACCCGCGCATGCCGACGGGGACGCGAATCATGCCGCGGTAGCTGGTGCGGCCTTTGCCTTTTGCAATGGATTTGGAAATGATGGTGGAGCTGGTATTTGGTGCGCCATGGATAGCTTTCCCGCCAGCGTCTTGATGCTGCCCATCAGCGGCAAAAGCAATAGAGAGAACGTCTCCTTTGGCACCTTCGCCAAGCAAGTAAATACTGGGGTACTTCATGGTGAGCTTGGAGCCCAGGTTGCCATCAATCCATTCCATGGTCGCCTCTTCGTACGCAAAGGCGCGCTTGGTGACCAGGTTGTACACATTCTTGGACCAGTTCTGCACCGTGGTATATCGCACGCGTGCGCCCCGTTTCACAATAATTTCCACCACTGCGCTATGCAAACTGTCCGCAGCGTACACCGGTGCAGTGCAACCCTCCACGTAGTGCACCGAACTCCCCTCCTCCGCAATAATCAACGTACGCTCGAACTGCCCAACCCGCTCTGCATTGATGCGGAAGTACGCTTGCAGTGGAATATCTACCTTCACACCTTTGGGTATGTAGACAAAACTGCCGCCGCTCCACACGGCAGTGTTCAAAGCGGAAAACTTGTTATCCCCCGCCGGGACCACCGTCCCAAAGTACTGCCGGACAATGTCCGGATGTTCACGTAGCGCAGTATCCATGTCCAAAAAGATGACACCTTTTTCCGAAAGGTTTGTTCGCAAAGAGTGGTACACGGCTTCGGACTCATACTGCGCCATCACCCCGGCTAAGTACTTCTGCTCCGCTTGGGGAATGCCTAGCGCTTGGTAGGTTTTCCGAATGTCTGCGGGGACGTCGGCCCACTTCCCCACTACCCCATCTGTTGGCCGCATGTAGTAGTGGATGGCTTGAAAATCTAAATCGGCTAAGTGTCCACCCCAGGCGGGAAGGTTTTTTGCGTTGAACGTCGCCAAGGCGCGCTTCCGAATCTCCAGCATCCAGGCGGGTTCATTTTTCAAATGGGAAATCGCCTCCACAGTCCGTATGGACAGGCCGGGTTCGCTAAGGTACGTGTACTTGTCAGTCGCGTTGGGCGCCAGTTGCTGGCTAGCGACGTCGGTAAAGGTTGGCGCGGTACTCATGGTTAGGTCTTGGGCACGTACTTTTCATACCCCTCCCGCTCAATGGTCTGCGCCAGGTCTGGTCCGCCACTTTGGACAATCTGCCCGTCCGCCATCACGTGCACTGCGTCGGGTTTCAGGTGCGTCAAAATGCGGGAGTAGTGGGTGATGACCAAGACCCCCATGCTCCCCCGTAACTTTTCTACTCCGGCGGCCACCGTCCGTAAAGCATCCACATCCAGACCAGAGTCAGTTTCGTCTAAAATTGCGTACTTGGGTTGCAGCACAGCCAGCTGCACAATTTCCGCGCGCTTCTTCTCTCCACCCGAAAAACCTTCGTTCACACTCCGCTTCAAAAATGCCGCGGGCATACCCAGGGCTTCCATGGCTGCTTCTGCTCGCTTCCGCAATTCCACCGCTGACATCCCTTCCCCATGCAAAGCAGCGTACGCTGTACGGAGCAAATGCAGAAACGACACCCCCGGAATTTCTACTGGGTATTGAAAGGAGAGGAAAAGTCCGGCCTTGGCACGCTCTTCGGCGCTCAGCTCCTGGAGTAACACTCCATCCAGCGCAATGATACCGCCGGCTTGGGTGTAGCCTGGGTGACCCATGAGCACATTTGCCAGGGTCGATTTGCCAGAACCATTAGGACCCATGAGCGCGTGCACTTCCCCGCTGGGAATGGTCAACGACAAATCGCGGAGAATCTCCCGACCCTCCACCCCGGCACGGAGTTTGGTGACGACGAGCGCCATAGCCGCGCCTAGGCGAAATCCGCGATGGTGTACTTCTGCAGCGTGGCAATCAGCTGCTGGTGCATTGCTTTCCAGTGTGGCTTCAACGTGCACTCCTTGGCCAATGGACACGAACCGGGCGAGTGAATGCACCGGACAGGACCAAAATTTCCTTCAAAGAGCTCAATAATTTCCGCTACCCGAATACTCTTGGCTGGCCTGGCCAGGGCGTACCCACCCAACACCCCTTCCCGACTTTTCAAAATTTTTGCCCGCTTCAAAGACCCAGCTAATCGGCTGACGTAGCGGTAGGGTAAGCGATGCCGTTTGGCAATCACCCGCAGGGACGCAAAACCGTCCTCGCGTGCCAATGCAGTGAGGAGCACTAGTGCGTAGTCAGTTCGGGTAGAAAAAAGCGCCATAACTCGTACATACAGGATAGGAGTTCCCGCTCATCCCGTCAACCCTGTTACGAACAGGGTTGAGGGTTTGGGTGTAGCGGCGAGTGGAATTAGAAGGTGGGGTTTGGGATGAACCGCAAACTTGTCCCCTCCTTGCATAAGGAGGGGGTAGGGGGTGGTAACCCTTACCGAGGAGACATTATTATATAAACCAGGCGCGAAAAAAGAGCACGGTCAGTCTTCTTGGTTCCGTATTACCGCAAGATTGCCTGCCTCGTCGGCAGACAGGCCACGCTCCTACTGGAGCTCGCAATAACAAGAAAAAAGGCTTACAGCTTATAGCTCTATAGCTTACGGCTCTCCCCTCACTATCCTTTCGACACGCGCAACGACCAGCTAGTCAATCCAATTGCCTGGAGGTTGATAATATGCAGACCTTCGGTTACGTCAGCTTTTATTCTCGTACTACTAATTGCCTCATACGCCTGGTACACTTTGTCCCCAACCGTCAGGTTGGTATTCTCCATTGATATCTTCATCTTCCCTTTGGTTATCCCAAGTTCAAAAATGTAGGAGCCGCTCTTTGGAAAATCCGCAATGAGTTGATTATCGTAGGTCAGCGCAGCATCCTCCACGCCACCTTCACCAGTTCCGCTAATGGAAAATGGCGGCGTTGGCGCTGGGTAGACCGTCATGGTTCCAGAAATGTTTGCCGTGGCTGCAAAGTGTGCGCCTTTCGTGAAGTCCTTCAAGACGCCCCACACTTTCCCTTTATCATAACCTCCGCGGAGGATATTGTAGCGTCCATCTAAAGCGTAACTCGGTCCATGGTTGTCTTCACCTCCCGCAAAATCCATCACGAAATTGGCATTCGGAAGTGCAGTCCGCGACTCTAATCGTAACGTCACCCCGCCTTCATCCCGCCGGACCCGGAAGGGAAAACTCTGCACCGCCTTCAACGGCACATTCCGCACAATGGGCGCGGGTACCCCGGGGGTATTCACCGGCCGGAGCTGGCTAATGACCTTTGGATCTTCAGAGGGGATTTTGGTTGGATCGTATCCAGTACGCACTTCATCGCCATCCGTATACCCATCGCCATCAGAGTCGGGGTTCAACGGGTCGGTCTTGTACTCCCGCTCTTGGTCGTTGGTAAGCCCGTCATCGTCAAAATCCGTATCTGTATTGACATTGGTGTTCGCATTCGTGTTCAGGTCGATATTCGCGTTCGCATTTGCATCGCCATTCACATTTGGCAATTCGGCATTCACGTTCTCATTCCCGTTTGCGTTTTGATTTGCATTGGTGTTTGCCACCGGCTGCTTCCCACATGCTGCAACGCCCACGCTCAACGCAAGGGCACAGACGGCAAGGAGGAAGGCTTTCTTCATGGGCATACTATACCACTTTCATCCCACCTGGAGCAATGTGCTTAGCGGACAGGATTTTCCGTCAGCACAATGGCATTCGGGATATTTCGCCCCGGTCCCACGCGGTACTGGTTATCAAAGACCAAGGCGGATGAACCGCCGCCGTCCAGGTTTATGGCGTACTCCATATTGAACGCAGCAGCAATGGCACCCATGTCCAGGACTGTCGCGCTGCTGCCAACCAAGAAGTAAATGTTGCGACCTTTCAAAGCGATAGCACTTCGTGCGCTCTTCACTGTGCGCTGCTTACTATCTAATTCACTTGCAGTCACTACTACCTGCTTATTGATGACCAATGCAGGGCCATTGGAGATGAGCGCCGTCAACCTGGTATCGTACTGCGCTTCAAACCCGGCTAGCCCGGGCCAGTCTTTCGCTTCCCGCCAGAAGTGCCAGTGGTTCTCGGTATCAAAAGCGAGTAACGGACCATGGTTAAATTTATTCTGGGTTTGGTTCACAAAGGTCCCGTGAATGGAATTGTAGACCATCCAAAAGTAGGAACCGTCTTGATTCCGGCAAGCGGCGTAGTCTGCTGGACAGAAGTACGTGCCGTTAATACCTGCAAAACCTTGGAGCCGTTGGACGTACTTGATGAGCGGGGCTACCGGACAGTTGTCTTTGCAGTCCCCTTTCGTATTCGTCAGGGTGGCGATCCGAAGTTTTGGGTTCTGCAAATTGACGGCAACCACCTGGACCGTAAACTTGCCACGGGAGGTAACGAGGTCAGTATACTTTCGCCAAGAAGAATTGGAATGCACGATGCGATCGGACGCTGCAAAACTCAGCTGCGGCATGCTCACAATACCAAGCAAAAATCCTAACACAATAAAACCAAGCATTCGTTGTTTCATATGCAAAAGAGTATAGCATGAGGAAAAGCCGCTCTGGAACAACAACCACATAGTCTCTACCCCTCGATTCGTCTAACGCACTTGGAGCTCCGACATTCGACCCCGTCGAATCTTCGGAGCGGTATTATAGCTGACTCCCTAGTTTACGGCCTATGGCTTACGGCTCTATGGCTTTATGGCTTCTCCCCTACACTCGTTTTTCCTCAAAGCGGAAGGTGACCACAGCGAGCACGACCAGAACCACGGCCCAGCCAAAGACCCACGCCAGGTCACCTTTGATAGCGTTGAAACTCGCGCCTTCCCCCACAATAGATCGCAACGCATTGGCAAAAGGTTGCAATGGTAGGTACTCCACCACATGCTGCAACCAGCCCGGCATGCTGGTGGTGGGAAAGAAAATCCCAGAGAGGAAAAGCATGGGGAAGATAATGATGTTTGCGATTGCCGGCACAGCCTCCACGGTTTTGGACAGACCGGAGATGGTGAAACCAAGACCGAGGAACATAATGCTCCCCAGGAGTACCGTCAGCAAAATGAGCAGTGGATTACCGTAAATATGCGACTTGAAGATGAGCGCGCCCACAGCCAGCAGTATGGCAGACTGAGCAACGGCCACAATCAACCGAGTGATAACTTGGGACGCTACAAAATCCTGCGGTTTCATGGGCGTGGCCAGCAAGCGCTTCAGAATCCCCTTCTCTTTATAATCCGTGAACACAAAGGCGACGGAGAAGACGGCCATTTGCATAATGGACATAGCTACAATGCCCGGGAGCAGGAAATCAATGTACCGCACTTTCTTGGCGTTGATGGATTGCACATCGAGGTTGAAGAGCGTGGGTGCCTTGGTCACCTGCAGCGTGGTCTTGTCAAAGAGCTGGTTCAGAATGCTAATGGCGGTCTGTCCCTGCTGCTCGTACGCTACATTCTTCAAGATGACGACCTGCTTTGGTGCTGGGACTGTTTTGCTCTTTGGGTCTGGGAAAAGATTGTCTGGGATCAGCACCACAACCGCTCGTTTCCCGTTCTGCAGTTCAGCACGTTCACCCGTCTCAGTCCCGCTATGAACTTTAAAAACCGAAATGTCGTTTAAAGAATCTACGAACGTCTGCGTGGCTGGAGATGGGTTCTCCGTGACAATGCCCAAATCAATGGTCTGTGGCTTGTCAAAGCCAATGAGACCAAAGATGCCAATGAAAATGAAGGGCATGAAAATGGTGAAGAACAGCGCCTGCTTATTCCGCACGAACATCTTTAGAGAAGCGATGGTGAGTTTGCGAATGGTCATAGGTGTAGAGTGAGTGTCGCGGGATTTACTCGCGGAGTTTCCGTCCGGTGAGCTTCAGGAAGACATCTTCCAACGTCGCCTGGTGCACCTGCACATCGTGCAAAGCAACCCCCTGCTGCTGCGCCAGGGTAAAGAGCGCGGGCAACGCTTTCTCTGGCTGCTTGGTTTTAAAGGTGAACATATGGTCCATCACCTCCACACCGGAGATCTCCGGAAGTTGCCCCAATGTTTCCACGGAAATCGCACGATCCACATTGCATTGCACCGTGGTCCCAACATCCGCGAGCTTCAGAAGGTTGTGCGGCGTATCCAGCGTCATGATCTTGGCATGATCCATAATTGCAATCCGGTCGCAGAGCACTTCGGCTTCTTCCATGTAGTGCGTGGTGAGGATAATGGTGACACCGCGGCCTTTTATCTGGTTAATCAAATCCCACAAATTCCGCCGAGCTTGCGGATCCAACCCCGTGGTTGGTTCGTCCAGGAACAGCACCTTGGGTTGGTTGACCAAAGCCACGGCAATGGACAGCCGCTGCTTCTGCCCGCCAGACAACTCCTTTACTTTACTTTTCCATTTCTCCTCAAGCTGGACCTCACGAAGTAATTTCATGGCATCAACTTCTTTGCCGTACAACGCGCCAAAAGTTTCCACCAACTCTTTCAAGTTTAGCCCGTCAAAGAAAGCTGAGGACTGGAGTTGCACACCAATCACCGCTTTAACCTCCCGAGTCAGCTTACTCACATCTTTCCCATCAAGGAGAACCGTACCACCCGTGATGCCTTTCAAACCTTCCATCATTTCCAGCGTCGTGGTTTTCCCAGCCCCGTTCGGACCTAAAATCCCAAACGTCTCACCTTTTTCAACGGTAAAGGAAATGCCGTCAACGGCAGTAAAATCACCATACTGCTTCTTGAGATTCTGTACTTGGATAATATGCTCGGCCATGTGCATAAAGGTTAGAGGAGTTTACGTTGGAGAGAAGTGAACTGCGCTAGTTCTGCATTGGTGAGCGGCTGCAAAAGCTTGGCGAGACGGCGGAGGTGCGCACGGTGGAAAGTCGCAAAGGTCTTCCTCCCTTTCGGTGATAGGGTGAGCCAAGCAACCCGCCGGTCCCGTGTATCAGCCTTCCGCGCAACCAAGCCAAGCTGTACCAGGCTTTCCACCAGCTGCGTTGCCGCACTGGGCGTGGTGCCCAGAACGGTAGCCAGCACTTTGGTGGTTGTTGTGCCCTGCTGGTGCATGAGGTAGAGCAAACGCGCCTGCCCCGGATGAAGCGTGCATTTTGCCAAGGTGTGGCCAACCCCACTCCAGAGTTTCCGGCCAATGGCCCGAATGCCTTCCTGGAATTGCTCAATGAGTTGCTGGCGTGATTGGAGATTGGTCATACAAAAGGTCGCTGCTACATAGTTTAGCAGCTAATATATTCCGGTCAAGTCCTTTACCGCAAGAAGTCCAGGTACACCCCAGCGAGCAAGGCGACACCCGAGGAAACGAAGATGAGAATGTAGTTCCACTTCTCTCGGCTGGAACCCAGGGTTTGAAAAACGTAGGTCATGGCTTGCCGCTCTTCAGCTGACAACTCAGCAAGCTGAGGGACTTTCTGTGCGAGATTGTATTTTTGGAGCACCATACTTCGCCGCTGGGCAATTTGGAACCGGTGGGCAAAGTAAATAATAAAACCGACGGTACCAATGTACCAGGAGCCTTTCAAAAGTGCGGGATTGGCGTCACTGAAAAAGATAATCGCCCGGTAGCAAATTGTGGCAATGACACCCGACCAGAAAAAGAACAGCCGGAGCGGGCGGGGATGGGGAGTTGGAATGGCTGGTCTGTCCTGCATATCCATACTTTAGCACAAAAGATCAGCGCTCTGCGGCCAGCCCTCAGTTGACGCCAGGGCTGCCACATGCCAGAATCGCATTGCAAAGGATAGCTCTTTTACCACACCGGAAATTTTCTTTGGAGGGAGGACGTGAACAAGAATAAACAGCGAAAGCAACTTTTGGCAACCCCGCTCTCAGCCCTTATTATGGAAGATATTGCTAGGGGTTCCATTAAAATTGTCTTGGAGACATTTGGGGAAATGAGAGGTCGGCTGACCACAGCAGACTGTGTGGCAATTTTTGCCTTTCTCCAGGCGCGCCGGCAAACCAAAGTGTACTCCTGGTCTCACCCGGAAACCCAGCTCCGGCGGCAACTCATTGTCCTGCTCCTGGAGCGCAGCGACTTCTGGAAGCAAATCATGCAGGCACACCCAGGCATTGGCTTTGTCCCGCACCGGGGGCAATACCATATCAACTTCCCGTGTGGCACTGCAATTGTTATTGAAGAAACTGCGCTGACCCCCGTAGCCCTGCGGCAAATGGTGAAGTACCTACACCTACGAACGAGTCAGGCACTCTAACAAACACCGCCTGCGTCACTTTCGGCACACCTATTCTGGTGTGCCGTTTTTTTGTGCAAATGTCCCACACCCTCCACTGATAGTTTTCAATCTGCCCTGCAGTGCCTTATGGCTTGACGCGGAGGTTTCCTGCATCTACAGTGTGGAGAACACCAAAAACCCTCAAGAAAGGAAAATCGCATGAAACGCTCATTCCATTTCTGCCTTCGTTTGCTGGCTCTCAGCACACTCCTGTTTCAAACCGCACTGGCCTGGTATACCACGCCGCCAACGCCAACGATCCTCGACCACGCTGGTTTCCGAACAACGGTTGCCGCCTGGGGCGCCATTGGTGGCTACCCCGGCCTTGATCTCCCATCATTTGAATGGCCCGCGGGTTCTGGCCGGAATTACCTGGGTGAGTGCGGGTTCCTCCTGAACGGCGCGACGAAAAATCACGAGTACATCGCCTCAACGACAAATGAGTTGATGGGTGTGGTGCAACCTGATGGTACGCAAAAACCGGTTTCCCTCCGCCGTGCCCCGCTCATCCTGAATGACACACTCACGTCGTTCATGTTGGAGCAAACGGAAACCATCCTCAACGATCAGTCGCATGGGTCTACGTTTCTCTGCACCCTGCGGACCAGCACCACGGATGCGCCGTTATTTACCGGCTGCCTCTTCCTTCGGCTCACCGTGGTGAACTGCGGAACGGAAAACTTCTCCCCGCTCTCGCTTGGCCTGTACCTGGATGCTGATATTGGAGAATCACATGGCTTCACCGACGCCGGTCGGCTTGATGATGCGGTTGGAGCATTTCCTGGGCTGCTCTACACCTACGATGTTGATGGGTATGATCAAGCATGGGGCAGCACGGTTACGCCTGGAGTCATTGGATCGTTCATTGCCAACCCATTTACCGAAAGTCAAAGTCGCATTGGTGAATTTGGAAATTTTGGACACTGGAGCTCCCGTGATATCTTCAATGGTGATATGGAAAACCTCCCACTCACCAAACAAAACTACGACTGCGTGTACTACCAGTACGCCATGGTTCCGCAACTTCCGCCTGGCCAGTCCACCCAACTTGACTTTGTCATTCTGGTCGCCCCTAGCCCTGAAGCACTGCAAGCGAAAGCAGTTGCCGCACGCATTATCGCCAGTACAATCCTGAATCAGTAGGATTCCGCCCCAACTTCGGTTGGGGCTTTTTTATACAAAAAAAGAAACCCCACATTCATCATTCGTTTGTAACGAAATGAAGATGCAGGGTTTTTATATGTTAGTCCAAAGGGCTAAAACCAAGGACCAAAGGTTCCAAAACCTAAGGACTATTTGCTACTTGCGAAGCGAACCGCGGGCCGGCCGTCATGCCAGTCATCGCGGAGCCAGCGCCAACCCAACGCGACCTGGCCACCCTCCACACAAAGGGACGGGACGAGCAGGCGGCCATCGCGGTACTGCACGACTGACTTCCAGAAGTACACGACATTATTGCCGAAGGCTTTCTGAAAGGCAGCAACGCCCAGCTTTTGGATTGCGAGAGCGTCTTGCAGATTGCCGCACGACGCAAGCATGTTGTTCTGCTTGAGGTAGTCGTAGATGACTTTGCCGTCGACGACACCGCTGTTCTTCTGCTTGTCGTGCAGCCACAGCGAAACTGCACTGGCAATGTCGTATATAAGCGGACCGGTTTTCTCAAGCTCTGAATGCATGACTTTTTTAACAAAGTCGGGGTAGACCGGCTTGATGGAACGAACAATGTGGACGATGGTGTCCAATGGAATTTCTTCCTTAGGTGCAATCGGGACGATCTTTGCGCGGCCGTGAAGTACCTTGAGAATGTCGGGCAGTTGCGTTGACTGCCCAAGAAGCGTGATGTCATGAGGTTTGAAGCCTTCTGCTTCAAGTCTGTCCATCAACTGATGGGTTTGACCTTCTAAGTAAGAAGACATGTCTTCCTCCTTGTTTTGGCACATGTGCCGTTGTTGTTTGCCAAAAACCACCACTGTAGTGGTCATAGCCACTAGCTACTCACCGATGAGGATCTAATGGCTATGACCACGTTCTTTTTTCAAGGTGCCAAACATCAAAAAAGCCTACTGCTGGCCATAGTTTTTGTCAATGGCTGCTTTGTCGCACTGCGCGTTGAAGAAAAACCCCTCACGATTTCGTAAGGGGTTTGGAAGCCAGAAGGAACGATTCGTGCTGAGTAAGGATGGCCTGCGTGATTGGTGAAAGTGGCAACAGTCGTGCTTCCAGCAAGGTAAACCATCCAGCTGTAGCAATCTCTGCCGCAGGAGTAATGTCACCTTCAACACTGCAACCGTAGATGTAGACACAAGCCCGTTGGCCGCTTCCCGGAGTGAGGCCTATAACCTTACCGAGTGCAACTTGTATGTGCAACGTTGCCAGCGGCAGCTCTTCATGGAATTCCCGGTGCAAACCTTCCCCGTCGGTTTCATCGGGTTCCAATTTTCCACCGGGTAAAATCCAAAACTCGCCTTTCTGAACCAGCAAGACCTTCCCTTTGCTAACCGCAAAAGCATTGATGACGGTGATCATCCCTACTCCTTTCTTCAAATGGACATTGTTCCTCCTACCTTACGGCTGCGTGGGGTGGACGTCAACTGCCGCGGCCAGGTGACGGCGCCAGAGGTGCACCACGCGGACAGTCATGGCAATGGCGCCGGTGATCCCAAAGCCAATCCACAGAAAACGTAAGCCGGTACTTTGAATATCGGTGCCTAAATTCCACGAGTGAATCCAGGCGCTGGCAAACACGATGTAGTTGAAGACGTGCACTTTCCGCCACCAGCGCTGCACCCAGGGGCGCGTCCGAAGCAGGGCGGATAAGGCAGTAAGCAGCACCAGCAGGAGCGCCGTCAAACCAAAGTAGATGAAGACCTGCTGCGTGGGCTCCACGTATGAACGGTTCAGGTAGTCAGTCCAACCCACGCCCACCAACAGGAGGACAGGATGGATAAGCGCGAAGAGTAAGACCGTGGGCCCCACCACGCGGTGCTGCGCAAAACCCAAGCCCACCCACTTGGTCCACTTGGACATCATCGAACCCAACAGCACCTGGGTCCACACCAGGGTGAAGGCATACAAACCCACTAAGGGGAAAAGTTCTCGGCAGGCATCTGTGAAGGTTAGGCCTTCCAGAAAAACCAAACCGTCCCGTTCCTGGAAAAAAACGTAGGCTGGGGCAATGGCGATAGCCAGCCAGACGAGCATCGTGACCACGCGTAAAGCTTTTTTCATACCCCGAGTGTACCATGACTCCCCGCTCCCGAAAACTCCGCCCAAAAAAGCACGAGTTGACAATCCAGCCCAACACGCCTTTACTACAGACACTCTCCGCTAACCATTACCATATGCCCACGCCCTTCCAAACTCCAGCCCTCCCCTACGCCTACGAAGCGTTGGAGCCGTTCATCGATGCCGAAACCATGCACCTGCACCATGACAAGCATCACGTCACCTACACCACCAAGCTGAATGCCGCTTTGGAAAAGTTTCCGGAATGGTTTGAGAAACGCGTGGAAGACATGCTGAAAAACTTGGACGCCGTGCCTGAGAGCATCCGGCCTGCGGTGCGGAACCACGGCGGTGGCCACGTGAACCACGCCCTCTTCTGGGAAATCATGGGGCCTAACGCCGGCGGCAAACCCACGGGCGATTTGCTGGCCGCTATTGAAAAAGATTTGGACGGGTGGGACGCATTTGTAGCGACCTTTGAAGAAGCCGCGACTCTGCAATTTGGCTCGGGTTGGGCATGGCTGAGCGTCGCTGACGGCAAACTCATGGTGGAGAAAACTGCCAACCAAGATTCACCCCTGTCCCAGGGTCACACACCTATTCTGGCACTGGACGTGTGGGAACACGCCTACTACCTCAAGTACCGCAATGTTCGGCCAGACTACATCAAAGCCTGGTGGAACGTGGTGAACTGGACTGCAGTGGCAGAAAAATTTGCAGCGGCAAAGTAAGCACGAATTTATTCGACGAAAAAAGCGCCCCGACTGTGTCGAGGGGGCGCTTTTGTGAATGATCACGGTTGTTTCTTCCTGGCGTTTCTATGAGTTATGATGAAGTAAATACCGAGGCCCACGATAGCTATAAGGAACAGCGATCTTCCCCAATCAGATGGCAGGGAATCAAGAAAATGTGCTAGCGGACTCGCAGGATTGTCCAAGATATAAAAAGCAAAAAGGATGGGCACTCCAAGAACCCCAAATAGAATAAGTGCTGTTTTTAACATTTTGATCTCCTTTGTGTTACATCCATCCTATCGAGTTCGGCCTGGGGTGTCAAAAAAACGCCGCTGATTACTCAGGGGCGCTTTTGTGAATGATCATGGTTGTTTCTGCTTTCCAGATTTTTGTCTGGTAAAGATGAAAAAAAGAAGGAGCCCAATGACTGGAACGAGAACAATGGCTTCGCCCCAGCTCGATCCTGAAGACTGGGCTGGCGGTGAAGCGGGTGAATCACCCGCCACCAGGGTAAACGCGGTTGTGAAACTCAGCATCAACAATCCTGCTACAAAGACGAATGCTTTTTTCAAGGTCTACTCCTTTTTAATTTCAGTATTTCGCTTCCCTATCTTTCTCTTCATAACGAAAAGAAAAATGCAGAGCCCTACCAGAGCCACAATCAGCGTAAAGGTTTGCCAATCAAAGACATAGGGTTCCACAAGTTTATCACCTGGCAAAAGAGCAAGCGCTGTGGTACTGGTCAGGACAACGAGTCCGAGTAGTAAGAATACTTTTTTCAACATTTTGTTCTCCTTTGTTATAACCAGACCCTACCAAGCTACAACCTAAATGTCAAAAAACCCTCTGCGATGCCAGAGTGAGATGCAAAAAAGCAATAACCACCGCTAGGGTCTACGCAAATCCGGTTGCGGAAAATGATTGTGCTCGTTTTGCCGTCGTTGCCGCCTGGCTACCCAATCTGGGTAGAAGTACATCCAGATGCCAGTGAATATCATGAGCACAAACACGACGGAAAAGTACGTGCTGAGATTATTGTGCAAGAAACGGATGTACTCCTGGTCAACGAACGTTAGATAGTCTGCAGCAATCACTGGAAATTTCAGGAGCAGTCCGGTAATTGCCATTGCCAAACCCAGCACAAGGATGCCAAGCACCAAGTACCGGTGCACCTTTTTCATGAAAACAAAAGTATTAGTCATCATCGTTTTCTTCTTCCTGCCCATTCGTGGTGGGCGAAGTTGGTGATGGTGTTACAATTTGCTGCACTTTTGTGGTTGTGGTCGTGCTGCCCACAGTGCCAATGACCAAACCACTGAGCTGCTGGCTGGCAAAGTTGGAGTGCGAACCCTGCCCACCTTGCGTGGCAAAGGCCTGGGTTGCATCCCGACCACAGTAGGGAATAATGGTGGAACGACCACCCGGGTGCGCACTGAGGTAGCCACTGACGGCGTAGACTTTCCCAGAAATGATGAGCCAGCAATCGGTAGCAGTATTATGTTTCGCTACTGTCGCCGTATTCAGAACCACCGTGCTGCTTGGTTGTGGCACACTGGCCGAAGTATTCGCATTCACCGTCACGGTGTTGGTGTTCACCGCACTCACGGTGTTCGTGTTGGTGCTGTTGGTATTGCTGTTTCCAATGACCTCGTTCAGCTGACCCAGGTATAGCGCACCCAACTGGGTAAAAGCGGTGCGCGAGTGTGAGCCTTGGCCACCTTTTGTCAGAAACGCCGAGGTTGCATCTGCACCACAAAAAGGTAGAACAATAGATTGGCCACCCGGGTGTAATTGCAGGTATTGAGTGGCGTCGTAAACACTTCCCTGAATCAGCAACCAGCAATCCCCTGCCGTGCTGTGCTGGCCTATGGTTGCCGTATCTAGAATACTCGTCCCGGTAATGTTCGCGTTCGACGTCAGGACTTGCACGCTAGGGTTATGGTTCAGTAGCTGCAATTGCTGCTTCTGCTCACGGTACGAAGCGGTAAATGCAGAAACTAGCACCAAAATGGCAATGATACTGGTTATGCCAAAAAAATTTTCTACCTTCATATTCATATTCTAACATAACTTGTGAATGTACTTTGAAAAAAGAGGGCACCCCGAGGGATGCCCAAACAGCAAAATGAGTGCAAAAACGAATTTCCCCCGCAAAACAGTGACCCGCCATCTTCCAGGCGGTGATGACCGTGAGACGTTCCAGGCCTCGGCACGGGGTGGAGATCCCTCCATTCACAGGACAAGAGTTCACGACTTTTTGTTTCCAACCGGTATAGTACCTACACATACCTCGGTGTCCGCCTGACTTTTGTAGTTTAACCGGCCACTTCCAAGGCTACGCTTTTCAAAAAAATTGTCAATAAAAAAACGCCCCCAGGAAAGCCAGGGGCGTTTGAAAGAATGTACAAAACTCAGAACTAGCTAATCATTTTGGCAGCAATGGGCATGCGCCGACCAGACCCAAAGGCTTTGGAGGTTACCTTCGGACCCGGTGCAAGTTGCCGCCGTTTGAACTCATTCGTGTTGACCATGCGAATGACCCGATGCACTGTGGCTGCATCCGCCAAACCAAGCTCGATAATCTGCCCTACCGTCATCCGATCTTCATTGTAGGCTTTCAGAATCGGATCCAGCACCTCATACGCCGGCAATGAATCAGTGTCTTTCTGATCCGGTCGAAGTTCGGCCGATGGCGGCTTGGTGAGGGTACTTTCGGGAATGATTTCTCCAAACCGATTGACGTACCTTGAGAGTGCATACACCAAAGTCTTGGGAATGTCGGAAATGACCGCATACCCACCTGCCATATCGCCGTACAACGTGCAGTAGCCCACAGCCACTTCCGATTTGTTGCCGGTGGTCAAAACGATTTTTCCCACCCGGTTTGAAAGCGCCATGAGTATATTCCCCCGCGTCCTGGCCTGGATGTTCTCCTCGGTCACATCACCCGGTCGTGCAGTTGCTGGGTACCAACCAATGATCGGCTCCAGCGCTTTCCCGTAGCTATCAACCGTACAACCAATGGGAACGGTGAAACACTGTATTCCCAAATTCTTGGCGAGAGCCAGAGAGTCACTGACGCTCCCGCTCGAAGAGAGCACTGAGGGCATGGTTATGCCTACAACCTTGTCGGGGCCCAGCGCATCAACTGCGATTGCCGCGGTTAACGCAGAGTCAATACCGCCAGAAAGGCCAATGACCACACCTTGCTGACAACCAACTTTCGCAATGTAATCACGGGTGGCCATAACCAAAGCATCGTAGAGATCACGCAGGTTATCATCGAACGGATACGCAACCGGAGTAGGGTTGTCCATATCGACTATAACAACCTGCTCCTTGAACGGCTCCGCAGCGCCAATGCATTCCCCTTGGGGATTGACAACGAAACTCCGGCCGTCAAAAAGAATGTCGTCATTGCCGCCAACTTGATTGACGTACACTACGTTACACTTGCAACGCTGTGCGATATTCTGCACTAGGGTAAACCGCTCCCGACCTTTGTGCCAGGTGTACGGCGAACCGTTGAGAACGAAAAGGAAGTCCACACCCAGACCCTCAAGGTGACCGACTGGATCATCTTTGTACAGATGATGACCGCTGACAAATTCAGAACCGTACCAAATGTCTTCGCATACTAATGTGGCGATGGATGTCCTATCCCGCCTGATCGGACGCGGGAGTTCGGCAGGCGTGAAATACCGCTGCTCATCAAATACATCGTACGTCGGCAGTAAACACTTCCGACCAATAACCAGCACCTGTTGATCGTAGATGTGTATCACACTGTTAAACAGGGGTTTCCCTGTCCCGGTGGTATTCCGCTCCGCAATGCCAACAATGAGGCTCGTTTCGCCCTTCACTTCCTGACGGAGGCGTTCAATTTGCGCATCTTGACGTTCCAAGTATTCTGGAAATTCCAACAAATCCTGAGGCGGGTAGCCAAAGATAGCCAACTCCGAACTCACTGCATACCGCGCACCTTGCGCTTTCGCCTGCTGATAGCCAGCAATAATCTTCGTGGTGTTTCCTTCTAAATCACCCACGGTAAAATTCAGTTGGAGCAAAGCGATTTTCACAACTATGTCCTTTCTCTATTGAGTTTTTAATTAACTTTTTTCTTTCCCTCCAATCCCCCACTACTTGTGGGATGCTGGAGGGAACGGTGGAGAAATGCTTCTCCACCGAAAGAACCTTTTTACTTTGCAAGATCGCCCAGCTTCCGCAAAGCCAGTTTCAGCGTGTCTTCCAACGTTTCTGCCAGCGGCACCAGATGTTGACCAGCGCGGTAACGCATGTAACTTACCTTCCGCGCTTCTGGCGGCGTACCCAGAACAATTTTGCCGGACTTGAACCATTCACCAAATTCGATATTGGTCGTGAAGGCTGGCATGGTCTCCAGTACACGTGGTACCCAGAAGGCAATAACTTGAGCCCGCGCAAGGGCACTGGTTTCCCAGTCAATCCGATCCGTATACGCTGCCATATCCACCTTTGGCAACTGGCCGTTACGATACTCAGGTACAAAGACCACGCCGTCATACCCAAGCCGCTCCAACGTTTCCAGCGCCTTTGGACGCCAGGTTTGCACTCCTTCATGCCGTGGCGTAGGTCCGGCTAAAAAAATTGATTTGTCACTCGGTGGTGGAAAGGTTTCAAGCCAGTATACGACGCGCATTTTTCCTCCTGTGCAATATGTTTATAATGATCAGTTTTCCTCACTTCAATTATCCAAACTCTTGCATAACTAGAATGAGGGGTGGGAGATAGTTGAAATCTCCCACCGGAATGTACATACCATGCAAGCAAATCAGACTTTGCACTCTTCGGTATGCGTATTCGTATAGCCGAATACGCGTTTATACCGTTCGACTTCATCTTTCGGACCCATGGCCTTGGCCAAATTGTCCGAAAGCTTCACACACGGTCGGCCATTCGCTTCAATTGTCTTGGCGACAAGAGAGAGCGTGGGTAAACCGAGATCATTCGTGAGGGTTGTGCCCCAGCCAAATGACAGGCCGATGCGGTTACAAAATTGATTGTGAAGCGCGATGATCTTCTGAATGTCTAAACCATCACTCGGCAACCAGAGCTTCGTCTTGGGGTCAATACCTAGACTCTGGTAGTACTGAATAACTTGCTCGCCGCCCACAAACGGATCACGGGAGTCCTCCCGCACACCTTTCCACTTCTTTGCTCGCTCTTCACCAAATGTTTGAAAGAAGAAATCGGAGCCAAAAGTGTCCGGTAGCGCGATAGAGAGACCGTAACCGTACAACTCCCACCACTGATCAAGCACTTTGTCAGTGGAAGCCAGAAGTGCAGCATCGTCCTTAGCGAGGGCGCCAACTACCATTTGCAGTTCATGCGCGTTGGTACCCATGGGAACTAAGCCAAGGTCAAACGCCAACTTTGTGTTTGACGTACCACGGAATTGCGTCGGTGGTAATTCTTCGGCTAACGCACAGACGACATCGCGCTGCCAAACTCGGCCAAATCTCCGGCGTGTACCAAACTCGATGAATGTTAGGTCAGGGTGCTCCTTGAGTTTTTTTATTTTCTCGTGGAGTCGCTTGATACCTTCGGCATAGATTGCCTGTCGATCGAACCGAGTTTCTTCCTTCAGGATTTCTAGGTAGTACAACTCGTTGGCAATCGCCAGCGAAATTGTCTCCCAGAAAGTAACGGCCGGCCAAAGACAAGTGAAGCGTAGATCAAACTGACCATCAACCACGCGTAACTGATAATCACTCATGGCGAGTGCCTTCAGGAAATCCAGGTAATCCTCCGAAAACATGTTCTTCCCGTAGATATCCATACCTCGCATGTAAAAAATTTCACTCAAGTTGAATCTGAGGTAATCCCGGACGTAGTTCAGCTGCTCACGTAAAGCTCCTTCTGGAATAATTTCCGCGAGGCGAACGTGACTCGTACGGTTCTTCATCCCGAAGGTTACCTCGACGTCCCGGTAGTACTTCCAAATGAAGTGGCTCATCGTGAACTTATAGAAGTCCACGTCAAGCAACGACTGGATGATCGCCTCATCTTTTCGAATAAAGCGTGTTGTAAGCACCTTCAATCACTCCCTTCAAATCGTTTTCGTTTCGTTCATCTCGCGTTCGAATTTCTCCAGCTGGTCTGTTAATGCTTGCAGACGGTGTTCCATTTGCCAACGCAGGAACCACTGGATCATGCCGAAGACACGAGCATCTTCACAAACCAGGGATTCAAGTTGCTCAACCGGAATCATGATCCGGTCAATGAACTCTCCTTCCTCGTGCAGTCCGTAAAGCTTACCGCTGGGGTCAATTTGGTCATCGGAAATTTCCACGTAACCAATCCAGCATAGTTCATCAATAATGCCGGCTGAGAGGGCAAGCGGGTGACCAAAGTTGAGTACTTTGATCTGACTGGCATCAATGGCGATTCCAGCTTCCTCTGAAGCCTCGCGAACCAGCAACTGGATTGGCGTCTCGTCTTTGTCGAACCGACCAGCGAGAAGTTCCGTAATCGAACCTTCCGGATTGTGTGCAGAAACCATGGGCGCACGCTGCTGCCGGACCAGCACAATGGCATTACGATCTTTCAGAAAGACCAATAAACCGGCTGAGTCTGAAGCGTGTAGCACCGACCAATTTCGACCATTGATATCAACAGTCTCCAAGGCGAAACTGCCTTGCGGTCGCACTTTTGGCTGTACCATAATGTTCCTTTCTCAAATATATGTTCATTTGCTTGCATGTTTTCAAGGTGCATCACCCAGAACTATTTCTGGATGAAAGCGCTGCAACCAACCAAGTTCGTTGCAAAGCTTTGAAGGAATATGCGGGGGGCATGGAGTAGAACCATGCCCCCGCACAATGGAAAGTGCGACTATTGAAGATACTGCTCAACGAACTGAATTGCGCGGATCTTCTCCTGCAAATCGTGTGCGCCGAAGAATCCAATTTCCACGGAAGCAATATTGCTGGTTCGGGCATCGAGCTGCATGGTTTGCCCAAAGGAAATACCATCAACAAATGCATCTACCGGACGCTTCTCCGGTTCCAAAGTTCGGATGCAAATCCGATCGGTAATTGGCAGGTACGCTGGCCGCCACCCAAAGGGGGAAAACACATTGCTGCCCACGAGGATAAGCTGACTCGAGCCCACCGGAAGTGGCATAGCGCCCATTGCCCGCGCATACGAGGTTGATCCCGCGGCCGTACTCACCAGCATGCCATCTGACACCACGGACTTGAGGCAGACTCTGCCGTTCACGCGAACCTCAGATTTCGCTGCTTGCCCATTGTTCTGCGAATGCGTCCAGCAGTCGTTGAACGCCAAGGCATTTGCCGTGGTTCCATCTGGCCGCACTGACTCCACGTACAGCATGGGCGACTGGACAAAAGAGAGGTCATCAAAGGCGTGATCCATTGCGGTGATTTCTTCGAAGCTATTCATGAGGAACCCCCAATGGCCAGCATTCATGCCGATGAAGGGCAAACGTCGGCGCCACTCCTGCCGAATTGCTTGCAGCATCATGCCATCACCGCCACAGACCAAAATGCCGTTTGGATTTTCAGCATCCTCAAACCGCGCGAACTGCGAAGCGATTGCCATTGCTCGTGGCGTCTCAGCATCTGCCAGTATGAGCAGGCGAGGATTATCTAAGCTGGCATGCTTCGCGGTTGTGGCCGCCATCATGCCCCGGTACAGATTGTACCGATGAATGTAGGTCTCCACGCTCGGCATCACCAAACCGGTAATTGGTTTGTGTCCGAACACGCGATCCCGAATGTCTGTGCTGGAACCGACAAGGTCTACATGCACAAACTGGCAGTGTGGGGGTAGATCCACAGGATCAAAGGGAGTGTGCAGGCGATTGCAAACAATGAAGTTTGCATTTTCCCACAGTGTTTTCCCCTGCTCCCACTTGCGGTGAATGGCTGACTCACCATAGCGACCGTTGGCAATAAGATCGCCACCAACTGCCAAGCAAAGTTCCGCTCCAGGATATTCTCGCTCATACCTTTGCAACAACTCCCAACTTCGCGTGAATACTGATCGTTCTAAGTCAGACAGATCCACGCATACATTTGGAATGTCCTGAAAGGTCATGTCGGTCATTGCTGCACGGTACAACGGCGGGATATCATTCGTGGTCAACTTGTCCGGCCGTAAACCGCACGGCACCACAATGACCAGGTCTGCATACTTCGCCATTTCCTGCACCAATAAACGATGGTGTATCCCAGGCGGATTAGCGCTTAAGCCATACATGATGACTTTCACTGTATCCTCACTTTCGGATGAAATTCATTTTCTTAAGGTGCAAGGCCACAACCTAATGTTATGACCAGAGATAGAAGATGATCACATAATCATCTCTCGTCTCTTCATGAGAAAGGGGTGAAGTATGCACAAACAAGCACATACTTCACCCACAACATCCATTAGAACACTGGCTCTTCCCCAGCAGGTTTTGTATGGTTTGTGTATTCTGGTTTTCCGCAATGGATGCAATCCCGTCGCCAACGTTTCTCGGTTCGGGCGGGCACGTCCATTGGAAATCGATGATCTGCGCCGCTAAACTCCGGCGGGTCGCCGGGAATGTGATATGCAGCATGCTCGATGGGGTCGTACTGTACTGGGCCCCAGCTATGCGAGCACCGTGCTTCAATCGCTTCAAGCGCTTGTCTCGCTTGCTTGAGTTGTGCCTCAAGTTCGGGAATCAACTTCCGCAACTCAAAGGCTTGTACGTTTACCATGTTTCACCTCGTTCTGATTGAATGTGTATTTCTGAAAGTGCAAGGCCACAACCTTATGTTATGACCAGAGGAATGGGACAGTCAGGTGACTGTCACAAAGCTCTAAAAGAAATTTTTTGGGTGGAGGTACGCGAGTTGAACGCGTACCTCCAAGTGCGAATGAGCGGTTTATGCTTAGGCGGCCACAACGTTGACGCCGGCGGCACGCATTTCGACAATCGCTGCTTCTTCGTCGCCCGGCTTGATATTCACTGCCCGGCAGCCATCGAGGTACACCGTAACGTTGAAACCACGTTTGGCTCCATCAATAGCAGATTTCTTCACGCAATATTCAGTAGCCAAACCTTCGATGTCAATGTCGGTGATTCCATGTGCGCGAAGATCATCTTCCAGCATTGCTCCCCAGGACGTCGTACCCTCAAAGGCGCTGTAACCATCGAGCGCCGGGTCTTGACCTTTGGTAATAATCACTGCGTCTGTGAGATCCAAATCCGGATGAAAGGCTGCACCCAAAGTTTTTTCCACACAGTGCGTCGGCCATTTCTTAAAATGCTCCGAACCGGGCGGATGCCAATCACGGGAATTGTACTTGCGTTTATAAGCAGGATTCTTCACCCGCTGGTTAATGACGGGTACAACTTCATCACCCGCAGTAACCGCAAGTCTTCCCTCAGGGCAAAAGTCATTCTGCACATCGATGGTGATGTGCGCACGGTTTCCCATGCTACCTCCTTCTTGTAAATGGTGAACAATTTCGGTTATTTTTATTCATTTTTTGCCCTTCAATCCAATAGAAATTGAGGGGAAAGATTTGGGAGTGAAAATGCACTTTTGCACTCCCAAATCTCTGGTTTTTAGACCCGCAACCTTCTCATTTTTTGTTACTCTTGTCAAGAGGTGAAATAAACATTTTTTCAAGGGATGAAGACGGGTGTTACGTAGGCAAGTGCTAGGCTAATAAAATATGTTGTGTGTTTTGAGTATTCACTTTATGCTACGTACATGAACCATGAAGGCTACAAACGAGAACATGAACGAGCTGAAGGATACCCTATTGCCCCTCCGGCAGTGGAATCCTTCCTGGATCTTGCTCATGCGGCAGAGGTCTGGCCTGACCATGTCACCAAAAATGAGGCATTCCAGAATCAGGTTGAATCGCGCCGGCAACTGAATCAAAGGTTGCAAGAAGTCATCTCTCGTCTGCCTCGGCCAGATCTTCCATTGGAAGAAGCAGTGGCCAACGGCAACATTCCTGAGGCAGAAGTGGCGGAACTCTACACTTCACTGCAATACCTGCTTGAAGATGAGGATTACCAACGGATAGCACTCTACCTCCCCTTTGAATTTTTACCGCCAAAGACCTGGGAACCAGACTCTCCAGCGCTGCAACAGGCTACGGAGGAATTCCGCCAGGCGTACAGTAGGGCGTGGGAGAAACTTTTGTCGGTGCACGATGTCCGGGCAAACTTTGTTGACGGCGACGTACTGGATGTGGAATCACGAGCGGGAGATCTACCACGGGTTGTGAAAGCTGCACACCTGATTCCCAAACTCGTTGAGCGGAATCTCATGACAACCCAGGAGGTGGTGGAGCTTCTGGAATCTAGTGACGATGAAACGCTGCAACAGAGCATTGCAGACACGCTACCGGTTTTGGCAGATCTGGGCCTTCTTCATGAGGCAGAGCTGAAAGCAATGCATGCATCTTCCAATGCTTTTGTCAGAAACGTGACGCTAGAAATTTCTATACCCTCTGAACATTCAGAGAAGCAAGAAACTACAACAGCATCAACCCTATCCCCTTCCGCATTGCAAGAAACAATCCAAAATGCATTTAAGCAAATTGACGCTGAGACGTACACGGGTATGACCAAGAAACGGGAAGCGTGGCTAACACGCGAAAAAAAACGCAAAATTCTGGAAACGCTTGGGGATGCCCTACAAACTGCAATCGCCAATGGAGCACTCAATCAGCACACCCTTGAGGAGTATTTTGACCCGAAGGCCAGCGTAGAAAGCCAGCAAGCAGCCATCAACGGCATCCGCAAGGCTATTGAAGCAATCACACGAACCAACCCCCAAGCAGCGCAGGTGCTCTTTGAGCGCTACCAGGATACGCTCACCGCTCTCTGGCACACAGCTGCGCCAGCAGTACATGAGGAGCTAGAAAAAACTTTCTTCCGTCTCCATGGCCTACAACTTATTACAACGTCGGAGCTTGAAGCGCTGGATATTTCCGTCCCTGCGCTCGCCGGACCGTTTTCTAAGAACCTCTCAGAGCTGAAAGCAGAGGTGCAGGACACCCAGAACATTGTGGCGGCCATTGAAGCAAACCCAGAACTGTCGCAAAAACTCTACCCGGTGGTATTGCTTTTCGGTTCACGGCTGAAGGGTTACGGCGCTAACGGTGCGGATGTGGATACCGGCGTCTTCGTGCGGCCAGGGGTAGCCCCAAGTGAGCACGAAAAACTGCAGAAGCAGCTGAAAGAAACTTTTACCCAAAATCACCTGCAGGGTGATGTTGTTGCATTCTGGCTTGAGGAAACGAAAGGGGGTCTAGGTGTACAGGACTTTAACAGTCCTGAAGTATCCCTGGGCGAAAGCTCTTGGACACATATTCTCTTTGGCGCGGCCTGGGAAGGAAACGCCAGCGAGATTCGCGAACTGCGCGAAAAACTGCTAACACCGTATATGTATGACACGCAGAAAACTCTGCATGGGCGAGAAGCGCGGGGACTGTACATTGAAGAACTGGAACGCGACACCCTCCAGTACCGCTTGATGCACAAGGGCTATGAACGATTCTTTCCTGCACACGGCGGCATCCAAACACCACACGCTGATCGCATTGACGGGCAGAGCACCTTCTGGGATTCGGGCTACCGCCAGCTAGCAACCCAACTCTACGCGAACCGGGTATTCTTGCCAAAAATCAAGTAAAATAAATGGCCAGAAAGCGTAATGCTTTCTGGCCACCCCACCAAAGTGGAAAAAGGAACGATTAACGACTAGATGTCATCGTCTCGACGTCCGCCAATGCCGGTAAGGTCGGCTGGCGATGATCGACGGCGACGCGGCATAAACTCCGGACGGCGCGGACCACGCGAAAGCATGACCCGAAGTGTTGGTAACGAACCAGTACGAGCCGCTTCGTTGAATTCGCTGATTGCACGTGGAGCCTGCCCATGAAAGACCAGACGAGTTGAGCCTGGTTTCATTTTGTCACGGAGCCACGACTGATGCGCATCATTATTCGGGTCGATTTCACCCGTTTTGGTGACCGCATAGTATGCGACCTGACGAACTTCCAGCGGTACGTTGGTCCAATTCACGCGACCAATACCCATACCACTCTTCTGCAGTGCCCGACTTGGATTCAACGGATCAGCGTCGTAGATGCTCTGTGCATCAACACCAACGCGAATGACTTCATGCGGCGAGCCGGTTGAATCGAAATAGATGTTGTTTTCGGCAGAATCACGTCCTTCCTCGAGTCCTTCAATGTACTCGATGGTAAGTTCGCGGTTGATGCTGCCATCGCCGTCGATAACAACAATGGGTAATCCAAGCCGACCTTCAACCTGACCCATAACCGTCAAGTACAAGTCTCGGCGTTTGGGATTATACCCGTTGACCAGGCTAGCAATAGATATCATGGATGTAAGATCCATATCACCACCCTTACCGCTCATGAGCAGGAGCAGAGCGGTAGGATCAGCGCCAAGCATGCCAGCAAAGCCACTCACCTGCGCTTTGGAAGGCTGCTCACCTTCGGCTAATTCAGCGGTAGGATCAGCAGTAGGCGAGGCGGTAGGGGCAAGCGCGGCAAGTAATTTTCTTGCCTGCAAAACCTTCATGCCCGTACCGATGAGATCGGCTTCGGTCAGACCGGCAAGATCTTCAACACTCGTCGCGCCGAGATCATCTTTAATTTTTCCGATCGTTGCATCGTCAACGCCAAGTTCGCGAAGTTTAGCAGTTACCGGATCAAGGGTTTCTCCTGACATTGTTTGTCCTCCTGCAAGTTTCACTTGCACGTTTTGTCTCGTTCAGTTGGCCCAAACGAGATCATTCTGGTTGTAATGCCTAATTTTTCTTGTAACACACCAGCACAAAGCGCGAACAAATTGTCTCGCGTTTCGGTTGGTGAAAAGTGGACAGTTTGCAGCTTGGGCGTGCAGCACAAGAGGTGCTGCCCCAAAGCTTCTTGGTACGCAAGCTGGTTCGCATCATTGCCGTGCCGGACTTTTATATCACCCAGGGGTGTGAAAAAGTCTTGCCCAATACTGCCCTCGTACCCATCGCACAGGTGCCAAGCACCATTTGCCTGTATTTGATCAAACCACGTGACGGCAAGGCCATCGAAAGCGGTTGGACCTCCACAGGCTGCTAGGGCGTAGCGAAGCAGGACAAGATCCAGCGGACCAACGCGAATCTTGCCTTGGTAACGATTCTCCTCCTTGTGACTACCCGGAAGCAAGTGTTCTGCCATTGCTGGATCAGCAGTTGGCATGGGTCCGGCTCCATGGCGAATCTGGTATGCCCGAGTAACACCAAGGTGGATAATACTTCCGCCATAGCCAGCGCGCCTCAACATTGCTTCGGCAAAGCATGGCAATGTCCGAATAGCGCTGGTATGGGGATGAAAACCATGATAGCGATCAGTGAGCACCCCGTGGGATTTCTCCACGATTGCTACTCCGTCTTGCGAGAGAATCTCCCTCCCAAGATAGCCAGGATCAACAATTGTTGCCCGTTTCCCAACTGTTTGGAAGCGTTGGAAGACATACGTCAGGAAATCATCATCATACAGAAGATGCATTTCCTGCTGCGCAGCTTCCTGGTCAGCACCGGAAAATTCCCCGCGCATCACTCCTGCAAGATCGGAACGGATTTGCTCTCTGCAGTCAGCTAATTTTTGTCGCAAATGCGCTCGTGAAAGATCACGAACGTATAGTGCGAGCTCTGGCATGCGTTCCGCTATGCGGAACGCTTCGCCAACGCCGGTACCAATGGTTCCACGCGGGTGGTCGCCCAACGCCATCTCTTTCAGGCGTGAGGCAATACCATGGTAGGGTGTGGCGCACAGCGCACTTTCATCAACCGTGAGGAGATCAAAGGCATTGTGCACTCCACAGTTGTAGCGCAGGGTATCAGCTTCATTCAGTAAACCTTCGGGCATGACAACCATCTCTGAGGAGATGTGTGTTTTCACCCCTTCCAGCGTCCCGCAACCCCACTGGCTGAAAGCAAAGCTTTCACCCTGCGAGGTGCAGACACCGTGGCTTCCCTGCGCACCGCCGACTTTAATAATGGTATGCGCGCACTGCATCGTGGAGATTTTGTGCACCACACCACCTTTGCCACCGTCTCCTGGACCGAGATCGGTGACAACGTAGACTTTGTTCGTCATCATCACCTCATTCGGTTTGTCGTGAGAGGGGGTTTACAGCCATTCAGTCTTTTTGTCGCCTGGCTTTGCCTTATGGGGCTTAGCTTTTCCAAGCTCCTGTGGATCAACCGGCCAAAGGTCGGTCTTCTCACGGAAGAGGTCACCCTTCTTGGGACGCTTGGAAAAATTCGGCAACGCGGCTTGTGCGCCAATTGGAATATTGGCAACCGAACGGGCGATTTTCTCAGCATCCCCCAATTGCACATTGTGCTTCTTCAGGAATGCCGGCACATCTTTCAGATCGAGTGTTCCTTCGGTCAGTCCAATGATCGTTGCCTGCACCTGAGGCATTAGCTCGGTGCTTGGCAGAATGACCACGCGTTCGCGACCGTAGATTCTTGTCCAGAATCTGGTGGTCTCCGAATTGTCGCCAACCTGCAGGAAAAAGGCATGTGCGCGTTTGAGGAGATCTTGCACAACATCAGCTGTTGTGGGGAGATCATCGGCGCGCATTTGATGCCCATTTTCGGCGACCTTGGCGAAAACGTCGGGTCCGAATATTCGGATAAGTTGACTTTCATCAAGTCGATCACGCGCTGACGCATCAGAAGCAGTGAAATCGTACCTTTTCAGACCGATCCGATTAATGTACGCGGCAACCAGGTAAGCGGCTCCAAATAGGCCGTAGTGCGGATCTTCGTCAGCATCACCACCGGCTCGCTCAGGAACCATTAAGGTTAGCTGCTCAACGATTTTCTCCGCAACCATTTCAAACTGCGGACGGCACAGGACAAACCGGTCCTGCACGTCACCAAAAATACCGGTGGCAACCTGCTGATCGTAGCCCGGGGTTACCTCGCTGATCTGCTCAAATGCATTCGGAAGAACCCGTAAAGCAATATCAACGTTATGCCCCATGCTGCCGGTCGTGTCGACTCGGGTTTCGATAGGGAGTGGACTTCCGACGGTCACTTCCCAAAGTTTATTTGGGAGCTGCTCCAGACGAAGCAGTGAACGCCGAATCACGCCAAATCCCTGCGGATCAACAAGCGGATTCAGCTTACCAGTTTTGTGGGCTGTTTGCTCAGCCTTTGACGTTGCCGGACCATCTTTTGACGCGAATTTCGCGTACGATTTGCTGTACGTGGTTCGTGAGAAAGTTTCTTTTCCCATGAATCAAACTCCTTCCTGTGTTTACGTGTGTACGGGTAGCGTGGTGAATTCGTAATACTCACGTTTCCAGAGCTCATCAACGAGCTTGTAGAATTCCGTGTGCGCCTGCTGTGCATCCCGCTGACGTCCGTCAGCCAGCTGCAGCAAAAAATCCGTGTAGCGATCTTGCGCAGTATCGCCGTCGTCCGGGAAAGTTCTTGTTTCCAGATTTCCTCCAACAACAGTAATCACCGCGTTGGCGGCCTGGGCAATTTCCTGGCGGGCAATTTCCGTCGGAACAGTTTCGGGATAGACAAATGCTTCTGACCAGTCAAAGAACAACACGTAGTGCTGCTTTGGCTCAATCAAAATGTTCGCGCTATCCAGCCGTCCAACCGCAATGCCCTGACTGTGCGCAAAGACCAGGAGCTTTAATAATTTCCCCATGATCCATGCACTGGTTCGAAAATCAACCCGGAGGTGATCCCGAACAGTAATATTACACAGCGGCACCATGTGTCTCACATCCTCAACATTTCTAAATGCAAGGATATTGATCTGACGTGAACCTTGCGGAATGCAAGGAAAACTGTCAATCAACTCAGGGAAACCAATGGCGTAATTCAGCCGCATCTCAGGGTTCTCACGAACCTTTTCATACTCGGCTTCAAGTGCATCGGCTGCACGTTTGAGTACTTCTAGCCGAACAGCAGAACGGCATAGTGTGCCATCATGCTGATTGTCTGTGGCTATCTGCAGCAAGCACTCTTGGCCTGTGCTTTCTTCTCTACAAAGGTAGAGCCGGTACTTCTCAGTTTCTGCTACTTGCGTGCCTAGTGTGTAGCGACCTGACAAGCCTTCCACAATCATCATTCTCTCCTTTCCCAAAAAAACATTCATCTCATTAATAATTGTTTCATTTCTAGGTTTTCAAAGTGCCCCCAGCTCTTCCAGTACTTCAGTTCTAAGAAAAAGCACTCTACCAGGCTTTCAACAATTTGTCAAGCCCACAAAAAACATATTCTTGATACTCTATGGTGGTTTCGAATTGTCAAAGTGCTTTACAATTTTGGAAGCTAATCTGCTGGTTTTGAGCAGAACTTCCTTCAAACTGCTTCCTCCGCTCCTTAGTGCGGCCTACGAAGAAAGCACCTTCAGGGAAGATCTCCTCATGATTGACCCGAAGTCTGTAAAATAACGTTGACATCAAAGAATTGGGTGAGAAGGCTCATATAGTTAGTGTATTATTTACACTTATATGAAGGTAAAAAATTTTGCTAGAGAATCTCCACTTTCTTCAGTTCAGTGGCGGCAAAACGGTACAGCTCCGCTGGCCGGCTAGCCTGGCCTTTCCGCTGCTCCCCTGCCGGCTTCACCAGCTTTAAACCAATGACTTTTTTCCGAAAATTTCGCTTGTCCAGTGTTTTTCCCAAAATCGTTTCGTACATACCCTGCAGTTCCGAAAGGGTAAAGGTTTTTGGCAGCAGACTGTACACAATGTTGGTGTATCCCAGCTTGGCCTGCAGGCGCTGCACAGCCGTGGCTACAATGTCTGCGTGATCGTAAGCCAGGCCAGGCAGTTTCTTCACGGGAAACCACTGCACATCCTTGTACTCCTTGGTGGTCTTCAGACGGAGTGCGTCACTGGGCACCAGCGCGAAGTACGCCACAGAAACCACGCGGCCAAAAGGATCCCGGCGCACTTTGCCAAAGGTGTACAGCTGCTCCAGGTATACCCCATGGATTCCGGCTTTTTCCGCCAAAATCCGGTGTGCGGCTTCGTCCACAGATTCCGTTGGCTGCACTAACCCGCCCGGCACGGCCCATTTCCCAATAAACGGCGCTTTCTGCATCTGAATGCAAAGCACTTCCAGCTTTCCATCGCGGACGGTCAGCATGACGACATCCGAGGCAATGACTGCAAATTTGTACTTCCGAGCAACCTTGGCCATATACTTAGTGTAAGATATACACATAGTAAACCCGCTCACAAAAGCCGTCAAGCCCAAAGTTATCCACAGGGTTGGAGAGGTAAAGGTTTGGGCGTGGCGGCCCTTCGATAAACTCAGGGCTGGAAGCGAGTATGGATGGAGGGTGTGGGTTTGAGGAGCGGTACTAGTAACGCACCGAATTCTTCGGTAAGAAAAAGGAGTCGCCGAAACGACTCCTTGATAGGTTCAAAACTCACTTGTGACTTTTATCGTCGGGCTTCAACTCTAAGCAGCTCACCCGAATGACTTCTTGGCTCAGGAAGTGTGCCCCTTCTTTTTTTGGTTTCCCAATTGGTTGGACAACCACGAGCCATTCATGAGGTACCGTAGGCGGACTTTCAAGTCCACCGAAATTGAACTTCGGCTGCCACGGATAGGCCGCATTGGGCTTTTGAAAGCGCAGAATCTTACATTCTCCTCTTTCAAACCCTACATGTTCCAAGCCGGAACCAAGCTTCAGCCTGGCCACAACCGTATCCCCTTCATGAAAATTTTCTGGGAGCGGTGGGTCACCTGCCATGCAATGATGGATTCTTGCGCTCTCGTGGTCGTGGTACACACTTCCACAAAAGTCACATTGGACAAACTGTATGGTTGTTGTTAATGAATGTACGGCCACAATAGACCTCCTGTAAGTATTGATTTTTATATTTGACGAATAACAATAGCAAACGTTGCGGAAAATGTCAAGATCAGGGATTTTGAATTTGATGCCATACAAAAAAGGAGTCGCCGAAGCGACTCCTTGAAAGTACATAATTTGCAGCGTGGAAGTTCAGTCTAGCTGCGAGGCCAATTCTTCGGCGGAGTACAGTATCCAGGTTGTCCCGGAAATGGGTTAGCGACGGCGACAGTCGGCTTGTCCACCGGCACACCCTTCTGAATCAGTTTTTCCCGCGTATCATAGTAAATCGCGAAAATGGCTGACGGCTCCAGAAGTTTATTGAACGTTGTCCGGCCGACATGGTGTGTGGCTTCTTCACCAAAACCAACGCCCGTACCCTGACCTTCAAGGGAAGAATTGAAGGCACCGAAAGTTTGAGGTGCACTATCCCGTCCCTTGCTATACAAGACATGTGGGCGGAAAGCCGTTCTATCGGGTTCGTTGAAGACTGCACATCCGATAACGCCGATGTTCGTGGGTGCATCCATCTGGGTGGCATACGCCTGGTCGAGTGTGCCGAAGAAGAACTTCGCGACGGCAGCATCACTCAGACGCCAACCTGGGATGTCGTGACTACTCCACGGACTCAACACATAACCGCTTGAGTCAAATTTGCCGACTTTCCCATCCATGACGGACAGGCCATCGACTGTGATAACGGCGAGCACGCGCTTCGGGGAATTATTGCTAATCCGAAGCGAAAAACGTGATCCGAGGTGGGCCTCGATGAACATTTTCTCCTCATGGAAAATCTCCCGAACTTCTTTCCCATGGACGACCACGGATAAAGAGACTGAGCCCCCAAGTACTGATTGCTGCATTGTAAACTCCTAACGGTTTTGGATTTCTGCCTGCGCAACGCAGGACTTCAACCAAATAGAAACTTCTTGTTTCTGGGCGGCAAAAAGTCGATGGCCGATGTCTCAAGCCTCCTTCCTACGGCTGACCTACTTGAACCCAGAGCCATGCTGGCACCAGCCACCACAACTCTGGGTTCAACGCTGCAAATTGGAAAAGAGCCTTCAGCTACCTCCAAACAGTGTACAGAAACACGAAGGAATACACTAGCGAATAATGGAGGAAATGTCAAGCCCAAACAAAAAACCACCCCTCAGTTTCCCAAGGGGTGGAATGCAAAGTGCAAGAGTTTCAAATTACGAGGTTTGTTGGGACGTCCGAGCAAAAGCTTGGTACAATCTTTCGCCCAACTCCAGCGGTTCCTGGAAGTCGGGTCGGAAGTTCCGCCACTCTGCCGGGAATGCCTCCACTCCCCCATTCGCGCCAAGGAGGCTGCCGCACATGGCTGCCGTGGTGTCGCAATCGTACCCAGCATTTACACAGGTCAACAATGCTTTCCGCGCATCCCCAGGATAGGTGAGAAAAATGCCTAAAGCAAAGGGTACAGACTGAATCGCTAACCCATATGGAGGGAAATTTTCAGTGACTTTACCGGGGTTACCAATGCAATACATCAGACGGCCAATCTGTTTGCGTGTTGCACTTACGTCTCGATAGCGCGATGCATTTTCAACTTTAGCAAGTTCGAAATCGATTTTTTGGAGCAGCCGTTGCGCATCCGATGACGTATAAACTGCATCACGAACACAAGCATCAAACGCAACCGCCAATGCGTACGCGGTAAAAAATGCGTCACTATGACTATGCGTTAACATGGTCAGCTGCTCGACCCAACGGAACAACGTGTACTCTGGGTAACGGTACTGGGCACCATATTCCGCGGCGAGGATTGCCGAGGGAAGTGAAAATACTTTCATACCCACGCCGTTCCCGCCACCAAAATCGGGTTTAGCTTCGGGCAAATTGTTCGGATCTCGACCATACTGGCCTCCGCTGGCAAAATAGGTTGCCAATTCCATGGTGGCCGACCGTGTGGTTTTCCCCCAGCCGATCATATTCACGTCTTTTTCAGCCACGTGCCGACGCGCCATATCTGCTTGGTTGTAACCCCTACAAGCAATCAGCGACTTAGCGACAATCCGATTAAACTGCCAGTCATCGGTTGGATCACCCTTTTTGAGCATAGCTTGATCGGGATACTTTGTCTGAATGGCATCTAAAAATCCCGTTACACCTTTACCATCCGTAGCCGCTAAAATTTCTGCCGGTGACATGGTTTCCACCGGCATACCCAGTGCGTCGCCAATGCGAACCCCCAGCAAGCTTCCCTGCAAATGGTCTTTCATCGTGATACTCACAAACTCTCCTTTTTCAAAAAGCGTTTTCTTTGTCTTGTATCTTCACGGTGAAACAAACTTTTGTCAAATACAAAAGGAGGTCAGTACTGACCTCCTGAAAAAAATGTGCGTTTGGGCGTTACGCCGTCGGCTGCTCTTTTGCCGGTTCAGCAGGTTTCTCGTCTGGGACATCCACCATTTCCTCAAAGACGAGTCGGTATTCGCTCAAGGCAATGGCTGTTGAGGCGACAATGAGCGCGATTGCCGTAAAAATTGAGGCGAAAAGCAATCCTGGAAGAATCCATACCAGCCCGAGGGTCAGCGTGGTTTCAAATTTCTGATCACCGTCTGGTGCGATGAGACGAACGCGAATCGCGCTGCCTTTTTTGACCAGTTCGACAATTTTGTCACCAAGTTCTCCGAGCCCCTTGTCGATGACATTGCACAGCTGCTCGCCGGTAAATTCGAAGATCGGTTTTGCCTGTTTTGCCAATTTTTCCTCCTGGCTTGATTGTTTGTGTTGCATTTCCCAATCGAGGGACATGTTGGTCAGAACCTACCACCTCTTGGAACAAATGTCAAGAATAGAAAAAGGAGCACCGAAGTGCTCCAATGAACGTTTACAAACCAAAGCGCTTAGGAGTATATGCCTTCCAGAAATGCATGAAACTCCTCCTTGAAATGGACCGCCTCATCCTCACGAGGGTAAAAATCTACTAAGCAATACGATCACTCTGCTACCGCCCACCTCCGGCGAGCATGGAAAGAGCTTCTTGGTACTCGCGTTCGAAGCTTTCATTGTATGCCTCAAAATCTCCTGTCTGCTTCCAAACTTTTTCCGCGGCTTGGAAGGCGATGGAAAATGCGCGCTTGCTAATATCCGTCGTCCAATGCTGTGGCATGTCAAACTCCTTTGTATATTTATTCTTTCAAAATACCCTACCATACGCTTGGCAAATGTCAAGGATAAGAAAAGGAGCACCGAAGTGCTCCTGATTACGCCTCCTAGTGGGGCATGATAAGTAAACCAGCCACCGCGATGCAGACACCAAAGATCATTTTCTTGTCAGCCCGAGACTGAAAGAACTCTCTGAAAGATGTACTCTTCTGGAGACTAGCATATCCCCAGGCGAGAATACCCAGGCCAATGAGGCACAGACCACAGGCAATGTACAAAACCATGTTTCCTCCAATTTTACTGATTCTCTATGTTGAGATAATGGTAGCAAATATTGAGGTTTACAAAAAGAAACACCGAAGTGCTCCAATGAGCTTCCTCAAAGCCGATCTTACAGCAAATTCTCGGTCTGGTAGCGGAAGTGCTCTGCACGCTTCACCACTTTGGCCATGGTCTGCAGCGCCTGCACTGGGTACAGACCGGAAGCAGTTTCGTCAGAAAGCATGACCGCATCGGCTGCTTCCCACACGGCATTGGCAATGTCGGACACTTCGGCGCGCGTGGGATGCGGCGTGTCCACCATGCTGAACAGCATTTGCGTGGCGACAATGCAGGGCTTCCGGTGCCAGGCAGCATGGCGAATGAGATTCTTCTGGATGAACGGAACTTCTTCCACCGGCATTTCTGTACCCAAATCTCCTCGCGCCACCATAATGCCGTCTGCGGCTTGAATAATGCTATCAATGTCCGCCAAGGCAACTCGGCGTTCGATCTTGGCAATAATCTTGGCTTTTGTGCCCACCAACTTCCGCAAATCCTCAACATCCTTTGCGGATTGGACAAAGGAAAGTGCAATGTAATCCACACCGTGCTCCAAGGCAAAACGGACATCCTCTTTATCCTTCGCCGTTAACCCAGCTGTGGTGAGACGAGTGTTGGGCACGTTGACTGCAGTGTTCTCAAAAATCCGGCCCCCGTGGATCACCTCAGCCTGGATAGTAGTACCGGTCACCTTCCGTACAGTGAGTTCAACCGCGCCATTGACCAGGAAAAGTGGATCATCAACCGAAATGTCCTTGTGCAAATGTGGATCACTGACATGCAATGCCTTGGTATCTTTGGTGCTGGTAGAAAACGTCACCATCATGCCGTGGGTCAACTCCAAACCATCTTTGGGTACATTGCTCACGCGTAACCGGGGACCGCGGAGGTCTTGCATAATCTTGATGGGTCGGCCAACTTCCTTTTGGATAGCACGTAAGTGCTTGGTCCGCGCCAGGTACTCATCGTACGTGCAGTGGCTAAAGTTCATCCGGGCAATGTCCATGCCAGCTTTCACCAGCTGCGCAATGACTTCCGGACTCTCCGATTTTGGACCCAGGGTGGCAATAATTTTGGTACGCATACTTTACGTTATCGAAAGGGAAATGAGTCATTCACTGTAGCAGAAAAAACGACACTGGTCGATACCACCATTTTTTTTGGGATGCAGAAAGCAACCGATGACGTTTCACATTTTAGCTCCGACCTCTGGCCTGGAAGAAGCCCGTCCCGCCATTCAGCAGAATCTCGCTTCGCTTCGAGATTCTCCATTTGAGCACAGATGCTGGCTCGGGCAAACCGATAACCCTCCTTTTCAGATAAGGGTATACGCTAAAATTCAAAAATATTGACGTTCGCTTACAGCTTTGCCAGCTGAGCTCGTGAACTAGCAAGACTTGTCCCTGGTGGCCAATTCATTGCACTATCAATTACCCACGACGCGCCCCAGGTTTGTGGGTCAGTTTCGCTAACCCCAATGTAGTCCTCCAAAATACGCATCGTTTCTGCGGTTTCCTCCGTGACACCAAGCGCGTGCATCAGCGCCACAGCCCCTTCCACAAGATTCCCGCTAGAGGAAGTATTTAAAGCAAACGTACCCATTTCCTTTTTGGTAAACTGCCCATTTTCAAAAAAACTTGCGAGAACTGTTGAAACAGGAACTCCCTGCTCACGGGCGCACCGTAGAATGTCCATTCTAAATTTACTCCGATCTACATGCTCTGCGTCTGCGAGGTAGTACTCTTTTGCTTTCATTGAAGAAACAGGTGACTCTCGTTTCTCAAAATTATTTGCTTCCATAAAAAATTGTTTCTAGATCGAGCATTCATTAGCTTACTCCAATAATATTCTCGTTGCAACATCCAAAAAAGCAACCAACGACGTTCCAATCCGGTTACAACCCTGCAAACGCAGACTATGGAAAAAGGACTGATAGCTCCCAGGGTCCCGCCGTGGCGGGACGATCAGTATCTACTTCAATTTCTGAAGTCGCTCTTGATTCGAACTGAACTTTGCTTCTAAATCTACAAATAATTCTAAAACTTTATCTTTAAGGATTCCTTGAACAATTTGGATTGAAAAATTTGAATCCTTCGCTAGATCGTCGATTCGAACCTTGCGGGCTCGCATGAGCCAAGGTAAATCCTCTCTTGTAGCACCGAAAAAAACTTTCGGGATTTTTGCTTGAAAAATTGCCGCAGCACACATGATACAAGGCTCATGAGTTGAATAGATAGTACAATCACGTAAATTATGTGTTCCCAACAATGTGCAAGCTTTTCGAAGTGCCTGCATTTCCGCATGCGCAGTCGCGTCACCTTTTGCATTATTTTCTGCATGACCACTTGCTATAACTTTCCCATGGTGTGTAATCACTGCACCAAAAGGAAAATCACCACCAGCTTTGGCAATCTGTGCTTCCTGAATGGCTAGATTCATGAATGTCTCTTCAGGGCTTGTATCCATAACAGAAAGTAATGGAAAATAATCGAACAAAAGGGCTGGTGGCTCCCAGGGTCGGATTCGAACCGACGACCAATCGGTTAACAGCCGATCGCTCTACCACTGAGCTACCTGGGAATCATCAACCCTCGACCCTCTCCCTTGATCCCTCTCCCTCAGAGGGCGAGGGAGAAGTTGTACTATCTTGCCTACCGTATTTTCCTTCCCCTACCCATTCGTACATTCGTATTTTCGTAGTATCTTTTCGTAATTCGTAACCCTATTCGTAACTTTAGTAATCCTTCAGCTTCTTCATCACCTCGTGGTCTTTGATGCGCTCCAGGGCTTTGGCTTCAATTTGCCGAATACGCTCACGCGTCACGCCGAATTCCTGACCGACTTCTTCCAGGGTGTGCGCCACGCCGTCATTGAGACCAAAGCGCATTTCCAAAATCTTCTGCTCGCGGGGGCTGAGGGTGTCCAGAATATCCCTGACATGATCCCGCAGGATCTGCATGGCCGCGGCGCGGTCGGGGCTAATGGTCTTCTGGTCTTCAATGAAGTCACCCAAGGTAGAGTCTTCATCATCTTCGCCCACGGACGTTTCCAAGGACACCGTCTCCTGGGAGATTTTAATGATGTGATGAATCTTCTCAATGGGCTCGCCCATTTCCGCGGCAATTTCTTCAGGCAGGGGCTCGCGGCCCAAGTCTTGGATGAGCTGACGCTCGATCTGCTGGAACTTGTTGATAGTCTCCACCATGTGCACGGGGATGCGGATGGTGCGGGATTGATCAGCCAAAGCGCGGGTGATGGCCTGACGAATCCACCAGGTGGCGTACGTGGAAAACTTGTAACCCTTCCGGTAGTCAAACTTTTCCACGGCGCGGAACAAACCAATGTTCCCTTCCTGGATGAGGTCGAGAAGGGACAGGGAGCGACCGGTGAACTTCTTGGCAATGGAAACCACGAGGCGGAGGTTGGCTTCCACTAGCTTCTTCTCGGCTTCCACTTCCCCGGCTTCCTTCCGCTTGGCCAGGGTTATTTCTTCACCCGGCCGGAGCAGCGGCACCTTCCCGATTTCTCGGAGGTACATCTGAATGGAGTCGCCAGAAATGTCTGACAAATCTAACCGACTCTCCGCGGCCGTGGGCGCAGCTTTCACCTTCTTCCCCTTGGTTGGCGGCGGGGCTTGCAAATCCAGATCTCCCAGAATGTTCGTATTCTCCACCGTGCGCAGCCCCAGGCTCTCCAGCGTAGCAATGAACTCTTCGACGTCTGGCAGGTACTCTTCAATGTCGGGGAACGTGTAGAGAATTTCCCCTTCGGTAAGGAAACCGCGCTGCTTTGCCCTCTTCAAAAGACCGTCGGCTTGGTCAGCAGGGAAAAGACGCTTAGGCACAGCAACCGCACGGACGTGGGTTTTGGGAGCAACCTTCCGCACTGGCTTCTTCTTTCCTGCATGCTTCACCACCCGCTTGTGCTTGGCGACCGCCTGGCGTTTTTTCACTGGATGCTTTTTGGGCATAAAGAGGAGATCTACACACCAAGAGACTTGGCGTGGCTAGAGACGACGAAGTTGCTGGGTGAGGGCGGTAAACTGGGTGGTGAGCTCTTGCATGACCGCGGTATCATGCCGGGCTTCAGCGGCGTGGAGCGCAGGGGTGATTTTTGCCATTTCCTGATCCACCCAGACGCGGAGCAACGCACGCACGGCGGCCTCAATTTCCCGGTGCCGTTCCACGGACGAGGCACGGGTAAAGGACGTGACCGCAAGGTTTGCCACGGCCAGGGCGTCAGCCAGACTCGCATCACGCTCACCCGCAGCCTGAGCCCAGGTTGCAGGCGACGGATTGTGCTCTGAACTATACTGATTCAGGAAAAATTTGTAAAGGTCTCGCCAAACCCCAGGTGGGAAGGCTTCAGCTGGGAGGTCTTTGGCAATGCTGGGAATCGCATCTGGTTCCAGCTGTAGTAGGCCAAGAATTTGCTGACAAATGCGCTCGGTTCGGTCCATCACTGGGGCTGGCGTGGCAGTGGCAGGTGCCGAATGCTGACCCGGTGTGCTGGACGCAAGTTTGCGTCGGAGAATCTGCTCATCAACTTGGAGCCACTGACCCAACTTCTGCAGGTAGTGGGTTTGCTCAATTGGATCGGCAACCATGGTGAGCACGGGAAGGAGAATTTTTGCCGCGGCTTTCTTGTCCTCCACCTTCTCTGGATCACGCTGGTTCAGGGTTCGGCTGAAGTAGAAATCCAGAATCGGCTGCCGTTGGGCAATGGCTTCAGCCCAAGCTTTGGGGTCTTTGCGAATGCACTCATCCGGGTCTTTCCCAAAGGGCAGAGACACCACTTGGACATCCAAACCTTCCCGCCAGGCTACCGCCACCCCGCGCTTGGCCGCCGTCTCGCCAGCCGGGTCCATGTCAAAGCTCAGCGCGACTGCCGGAGCAAAACGCTTGAGCAAGTGCACCTGCCCGTCCGTGAGCGCCGTACCAGAAGAAGCCACGACGTGCTTCACCCCAGCTTGGTGCGAGGCAATGCAGTCCATGTACCCTTCCACAACGACCGCAACTTTTTCCTGCCGAATGGCAGCTTTGGCTTGGTCCAAACCGTAGAGTACGGCACTCTTGTTGTACACCATGGTCTGCGGCGTGTTGATGTACTTCGCTGGTTCGTTCGCATCCATTGCCCGCCCACCAAAACCAATAATCGTGCCATGCGCATCACGAATAGGAAACATAATCCGGTTGCGGAACCGGTCGTACATCCCACTCCCCTTTTCCCGGCGCACGGCCAAGCCAGCCGCCACCAAATGCGCGTCGCTGATCTTCCGTTTCCGAAGCGCGTTGAGCAACCCATCCCACGCATCTGGCGCGTACCCAAGTTGAAACTGCTCCAGGGTATCTGCGGTCAGCGCACGGGTTTCCACCAGGTACGTTCGTGCAGGCTCTGCCGCCTTGGCGTGTAGCAAGTACTCGTGGAAGAAGGAGCCAGCCAGACGCAGGGCTTCAAGAATCGAAGCGCGTTCGCTCTGTAGTTTTGGATCGTAACTGGGGAGTTCCACATTCGCCTTCTTCGCCAGGAGCCGGAGTGCGTCCGGAAATTCCAGACCTTCCATTTTCTGCACAAAGCTAATGACGTCCCCGCCTTCGCCGCAACCAAAGCAGTGGTAAATCTGCCGGTCCCGGGAGACCATAAAACTCGGCGTCCGTTCACTGTGGAACGGGCACCGCGCGCGCAAACGCTCCGGCCCAGCTTGCTTCAGGGGGACGTACTCACCCACAACCTCGGCAATATCCAGGCGGGCTTTGATTTCTTCAATTGGGGACACGGATATCATGGGTTGAATAGGGTCTTCTGTGTGGTGTACAGGAATGCTCCTAGCTTGACGGAAACTTGGGCAGCGGTCAACTGGTTAGATTACTGAAGGAATTGCGGCCGATCTCCAAAGGGAAGCTGGAGCTTTCCTGCTGTTGGCGCTAAAGACTGCACAATTGCTGATTGCGTGAACGTCATTGCCCGGGCAATGGGCGACCGTACATTTGCTAACCGGCCTCGGCTATCAGACCAAACCGTCCAAACATTTCCACTTGGTCCCCGCCAACGTGCAAAAACGCCAAGGGGTTGCGTCACACGACGAATAGGGCCAATGCCAATACTACCGTACTGAGAAACTGCTCCCGAACGATTTTCCAACAGGATGCTTCCAATGCTAACGGGCTGTTGAATTTTTCCATCCTTCTTGCTCCCCCAGGAGGTAGCGCGCTGCACGCCAGTTCGAATGTCTACCAGCACTCGCTGCCAGCCACTGCCCACCGGACCCACGGTAAACTGAAAAGTTTCGCCCTGGGCATCAATCACCCGGAACCGCAGGTCATGCATACTCCCATCCCCCAGGTACCACAATTCAAACATATCGGTGTACGTTTTTGGGAAGGAGCCAACCAGGTTTGCAAAAGTTGAACCCTTGGCGTTGCGGAAATCGTAACGCAGGACTGTTCGCGACCCGCCCGGGTATGCAGGATTTTTAATAACCCGCGCCGGCACATGTGAACGGAGCGTACCCTGCAGCCAAGCATCAACGTACCATCCTTTGGCGTTACGAAAATCTTCCACGCGCTCACTCAGCACTGGCTCCCAGTACGAAAACGTCGCGTTGCCAAGGAGTCGTTGGATTTCTTGGTACGCCGTCAGAGCTGGCTTTGGTGTCCAATCCCGCTGGTACAAACCAAAGCTTTTCTCCTGCTCGCTCCCCGACGCATCATCCCGATAGTCATACCAGAAAAACTTGGCGACACCCTGGCTCCGCGCAATGAGTACAGCGCGTTGGAGGTAGGCAGCTTGCTGAGCTGGCGTTACCCCAGCCGCATGCGTTGGCCACCCAAATTCGGTAATCCACACCGGGCGACCTGCATCGTACTTCGCAAGCACTGCGTTTAGCGCGGCCAAATCCACGTCAAGACAGTGCAATCCAAACTGGCTCACTTCTGGCGCGCTTCGGAAGTCACTCCCTAAAGTTCTGTAGGCATGCACACCAATCGCGTCAAAGTATCCTTTCCCGCCCTGGGTGTAGAGCATTTTGGCAAAGCTGTAATTGACTCCAGCAGTACCCCCAGTCACAACGGTTGCCGTGGGGTCAACTTCTTTAATCGCAGCATACGCGGCTTTGAGCACTGGCAAGTAGGCCGCTGCCCCAGGTGAAGGTCGGAGAAAATGTGCGGCATCTGGTTCGTTCCAAATTTCCCAGGCATGCACCGTTCCTTTATACCTGCTCACGACAGTACGAACGTACGTCGCCCAGGCGGTGAGGTCTGGCGAACTAAAAACATGATCATCTGCGGTTTGCGCGCCGGCCCAACTGGATGCCCATTGACTGCTGTACGCCAGTAATCCCAAAACTGAGACTCCTTTGGCCTGGTACAGTGCAACCACCTCATCATACCCAGCCCATTGGAAATTCCCGGCAGCGGGTTCAATCCGATCCCAGTAGAATTCTTCTCGTGCCCAATGCATTGCATCAGCTTGTAAATGATCACCCAAGGTGGAATATTCACCTGGGGCGTACCGCTGGACCGCATGCACATTCACTCCCAAAATATCTTCGGCAGCTGCCAATGCATCCACAGCGCCGTTCAAACCAAAGCAGCTACATAGGCACAAACACCCTGTAAAAAATCTTACCAAGTTGTGCCGTGCTTTAGCCATCGCTCTTCGTGAGAGAAGTGACATTCCGTCCTTTCCGCATTTTCCGGTACACCAAGTACACAATCCCCAAAATGATCACCGCGATCACCACAATATCAAGGACGTGGCTGTACTTCTGAATCTTCTCCCAGTCACTCCCCAACCGGAAGCCCAGGTAGGTGAGGAACATGTTCCAGATTGCTGCGCCAAAGAGCGTGTACAGGGTAAACTTCCCCAAGTGCATTTTGCCCGCACCCGCCGGGATGGAAATGAAGTGCCGCACCACTGGAATGAACCGGCAAACGAAAATTGCCTTTTCGCCCCAGCGTTGGAAAAAAGCTTCGGTCTGGTCCAGGTGTTGCTCGTTGAGCAAAAAGTACTTCCCGAACTTCCGAATGAACGGCCGGCCACCGTACCGACCAATGGCGTAGGAAATCCAGGAACCAACCAAGCTACCAATAGTACTGGCCAGAAAAATCCCAAACCAGCGCAAGGTACCATCTGCCCAGGCAAAACCCGCAAAGGGCATAACCGCCTCGCTGGGCACGGGAAAAATCATGCTCTCCAAGGCCATCAGAAAACCAATACCGGCATAGCCTGCGCGCTGGATAATGTCGGTCGCAAGATGGACAATAGCATCGGTGATTCCCATAGCTTGGTTAGTGTAGCAGACGCTCATTTCGAACTCCACCCTCCGTGTACCCGCATTCGCGGCTCCACTACGGGTTCCCTCCGGGCCGGAGGCCGTTCGAAGCCCCCGCACCAGTCCCCCTCGACTCCGCTCGGGGTCCGGTACGGGGCAGGCTCGCTTGACCCCATGAACGCGTGCTCCCCTTCGATTCGTGGAGTTTATCCCGCAGGATTGCGGGGCTCACTCAGGGTCCGCGCCACATTCATGGGGACCCCGGGGAAGAGCAAAAAAACGACGTCCGAAGACGCCGCTTTTTCCTTACCTATGAAAACTTAGGACCAAATGGCCAACACCCCGCCTGTAATGACCAGGAGGATGAGCTGGTAACCGTTGTTCAAAAACCACAGTTTGGAGGGTCGCTTTTCAAAAATAACCCCGGACATGGTGACGGTAGCCACAAAGCCCAACCACACCCAGAAACCCGTGAGGGCACCATTCATGAAGGTGGTAGACTGCGTGTAGTCCACGAAGTGCGCCAGCACCCAAGCGGAAATGAGTGCCAAGATGAACATTTTCACGTAGGCCAGGGGCGCCTCTTTCTTGGCCGCGGCTTCATCAATATTTGCAATGCGCGCCCAGACTTTTCCAAACAGCACAGGTGAGTACCACAAACCGCCCAAAACCATGGCAATGAGACCGGACACGAGCACGGCGACGTAGTTGATAGTGACGTCTGGCATAGGCGCACGGGGTTAAGGGAAAGATGTTTCTATTCTACTACTGTTCTAGGGGAAGATGCAAAACTGCGATAGAAGGTTTGGGTTTTGATGGAGGTATGGTGAGCAGTTAGAGGTAGAGGACAGAAAGAGTCTTTTATCTATTCCCTCAACCCATACCTTTACCAACAACGAAAACTTCTATCTCTTCTTCCCCCATCTCCACCCGGCCTTCTCCCCCGTCTTCCAACAAATCACAATCAGCAAAATTGTCGCCACAAAAGTAATGCCAACGAACCACAGAATCTGACCAAGGGTTGCTTGGTCTGACCGAAAATCGAAAATGAGGAAGGTCACACCAAGAACGACAGCCAGGTAGCTGAGTAAAATGAGCCACCCTTGCCAGGTCGCCGGGTACCAACCGTAGCCGTACTCCTTCGCTTTGAACCATACACGCTGCATGCGTAGAGTGTACCATGATCAAGTATCCACCTTACCAACTATTGACAAATGGACTACCGTACGCTATAGTGTTGAATCAAAATAGAAAAAAATAGAGGAGACAAGATGAACATTTTGAAAATTCTTTTCGCAGCAATGACGCCCCGCCCCAACGTACATACCACACGGATTGGAGATTACACATTCTCCTACCGCAAGCAGGTCATGGGGCCACTCTTTACCTTCACCATAGAGAATGCGGTGAGCGAAGCCGAAGCTCGCATGCGCGCTCAGGTGAAGATCAAAAAACTCTCGGAGACAGAAGGAGCCATCGATGGGAGTCAGCAACTTGTACTTGACTGAAGATGATAACGACCCCCACGGGTCGTTTTTTTCTGTACTTTCCCTCACCTAAACATTCTACGGCAGATTACTCTCCCTGCCCGTGGTTTGTAAAAAGTCGGGTTGATAAAAACCGTCGGCAAGCTTGGAAGCCTACAGACGGTCAAGTTCGTTGGGCGTCACGGGAGTGACTTGTACTGCTTTTTCCAAAGTCTTTTGCGCCGGCCCATACCAAGCCTTTACGTAGAGGAATTCCCCGGCTAGTATTCGGGGCAACCAGTAAGGATCGGCGGGCATAAGCTTACCTAACGGCAAGGCATTTTTAGAAAACCAGGCTGGGTCAGCCATTTCCTCAGTAGTCTTTGCCTGACCTTGCAAGCCGTAGAGGAGATAGACGTGAACACGACACGTGAAACGAATTCCCTCAACGGTTCGATTGTGAAAATCGACCACAGCTACTTTGACTAGATCCGCAGCCTTGGCCATAAGCCCGCCTGTTTCTTGAGTAAATTCCCGCAAAGCCGCATCAATGAGCGTTGCGTCACCCGGTTCCACCCCGCCACCATAACCGTTCAAGCAGCCGGCACCAATTTTCCGTACCTTTTTCGCCAGTAAAACTTGGTCGTCTCGAACAGGGAACACCAGCGTGGCTTTCAATAATATTTTTTCAGACATACATTTTTTCTCCTACGTTTTCACCACCTTAGCAGGCCAATCTTATTGGCACAAGACAGATGCGAAGATCACAATTTTTTTACTTCCCTCCACCGTGGACACTCCACCAGGTGATCATTCACCATCCCGGCAGCCTGCATGAACGCGTAGCAAATAGTTGAACCAACAAAAGTGAAACCCGCCTTCTTCAAAGCTTCGCTCATTGCATCAGACTCTTTACTCCGAGCTGGAATTTGTTTGGTGGTTTTCCAATGATTCACTTTCGGTTTTCCGCCGGTAAATTGCCATAAATACTCCGCCACACTCCCCTGCGCTCTTTCCAGTGCCAGAAATGCCTTTGCGTTTTTTACTGTACCGTTGACCTTTGCACGATTCCGGATAATCCCCACGTCTTTCAAGAGCTTGTTGATTTTCGCCGGGGCGTACTTCGCGATTTTCTTTGGATCAAAGTTATCAAAAGCCCGTGCAAAGTTCTTCCGTTTGTGCAGCACGGTCCGCCAACTCAAACCAGCCTGGAAGGCATCCAATACCATGAACTCAAACAGCTTCCGCTCATTCCACAACGGCACACCCCACTCTTTGTTGTGGTACGCAATCATCAGTGAATCTTCGCCTGGCCAGGTGCAGTTGGTCATACATCAAGTATAGCGAAAAAATAGCTGCCAGGTTATCCGGCAGCTATAGGAAACTCTTAATCAGATTCACGGAGTAAACTTACCCCGTAGTAATGATGCTCTCCTAGCAATTTTTGGCCGCGGCCTTTTCGGGTGACTGACTCGCAACCTTGGAAGTTTTCGAAATCATCCAGATCTACCTCGTTGCTATAGACCATGCCCTTTTGTTCGAAGTCGTTGGGTCCACGACCTCCGTTGAATTCTCTGGCCTGATACGACCGCAGGAGGGCGAGCTTGAGGAAGGGTATGGCGACTTTTTCGTAGAAGCCGGTATACGACATGAACCATACAGGTTCCTTATCGCAGAAAATTGTTGACGTTCCTGCGCTCATCCTGCTGTGGCCAGTCGTACACCACTCGTCCACCAACAGGAACCTGCCCCGTTTGAATGTTATTCGCTTGTACCCAGGCTTTCCCGGAACAGAACTCGACGGAACATCCGCTGCCCAACCGTGGAGCTTTGCTTCAAAGAAAAATTTTTTTACTTCATCGATTGTTGGTTTCATATTTTCTCCTACTATTCGGGTTTCTTATTAATGCTCGACACCTTATCATATGAATGCCCAGGCGTCAAAACCTCCTTTAACCATGAGTTAAGGCGAATCTTCGCCTAGCCAGGTGCATTGTGGCATGCCCAAAGTATAGCAGTTGCCCTTGCTCAAATCGCCAGGTATGCTACATTCGCATTTCGTGGAAGGGTCGCATAGTGGCCGAGTGCGCTCGCTTGGAAAGCGAGTATACCGAAAGGTATCGCGAGTTCGAATCTCGCCCCTTCCGCCAGCCTTCGCTCTCAAGCTTTGTTGAGGACGAAGGCTGTCCTCCGAAGCTCCTAGCGAAGGAGGACATAGAGTATGTTGGAAGAGCTACGGCTGGCAAGCCAGTCCTGGTTCATGCCCTGCAACCGATGAGTCGGGCGAGGAGTGGTTCAGGGCAGCTCGTTTCGTGGTCACAGTTCCGCGTGACGCGCTTTTTGCGCATCCCGCTCCACCGTTCCCACGAAGCCTCGCTTGACCCCACAGACGCGTGCTCGTCCCGCAGCGGGACTGCGCGCCACATCTGTGGGGGCCCCGAAGAAAAATCGTCTGCCTTGCCAACTTTCCACCCATCCGTTACCCTTCTCTGTACCGAGTAGACACTCATTTCGCGATTCATTCATAAGTCTGTACTATGCACGCATTATTGAAAAAACATTTTGGGTTCCAGGCGTTCCGACCCTTGCAGGAGGAAATCATCACCCAGGTTTTGCAAAAGCAGGATACGTTGGTACTCATGCCCACTGGTGGCGGTAAGTCGCTGTGTTTTCAGCTACCCGCGCTCATGGTGGATGGGGTAACTGTGGTTATTTCCCCGCTCATCTCGTTGATGAAAGACCAGGTGGACGCCCTGCGCGCGAATGGGATTGCCGCCGCGTTTATTAACAGTACTTTGGATGCTGAAACGATTCGGCAGGTGCAAACCCAGGTGGAGACCGGGGGGTTAAAAATTCTGTACCTGGCACCCGAACGTCTGGCGCTCCCCTACTTCCGGGAATGGTTACAGGATGTTGCTGTTTCGTACATAGCTGTGGACGAAGCACACTGCATTTCTGAATGGGGGCATGACTTCCGGCCTGACTATCGAAACTTAGTCCAACTGCGCCAAGATTTTCCAGACGTTCCCGTCATTGCCTTAACCGCTACTGCCACGGAACGAGTGCGCGAGGATATTATCAAACAGCTGGCGCTGCGGTCGCCAAAATTTTTTGTCTCCAGCTTCAACCGACCCAACCTCACCTACCTAGTGCGCCCCAAGCACCAAACCTTTGCTGCACTGGTGGACGTGCTGCACCACAGCACAGGCAGCGCGATTATTTACTGCTTCTCCCGCAAGGACACCGAAAATCTGGCGGCGAATCTGCGCGAGCAGGGTTTTTCGGCTTTGCCCTACCACGCTGGGTTAGAGCCGACACTTCGCCAGGCTACCCAAGAACAATTTATCCGCGATGAAGTCCGGATCATCGTTGCCACCATTGCCTTTGGCATGGGTATTGATAAACCGGATGTCCGGTTGATTGTCCACTACGACCTGCCGAAGTCCATTGAAGGGTACTACCAGGAAACTGGCCGCGCCGGGCGGGACGGTTTACCCAGCCAGTGCATTCTCTACTACTCCTACGGGGACACACGGAAGCACCGCTTCTTCAGCCAGCAAATTGCGGATCCTGCCGAACGCCAACAAGTGGAGCACAAACTGCAACAAGTTGTTGCCTACTGCGACGGGCACACCTGCCGCCGAAAATACCTGCTGGAGTACTTTGGGGAAAGCTGGCCAACCAAAAATTGTGGCGCTTGCGACCTATGTGTCCCTGCGCTACAAACCCAGGGTGTTGCTGATGCGCCAGCTGCCTATGATGCTGAACTCTTCGAGGAACTGCGGGCGCTGCGCAAACGTTTAGCCGATGTACATGGCGTTCCACCATTTGTGATTTTTGGGGACAAGAGTCTCCAAGATATGGCGACGTACTTCCCCCAAAGTCTAGGGAGCTTTGCCCGCGTGTACGGCGTGGGTCAGCGGAAGCTACAAGAATTGGGTGAGACGTTCGTGCGTGCCATTCAGGCATACGCCAAGCAAAAGCATATAACGGAAAAAGCCAGGAGTGAACCAGCTCTGGCTCGAACACCAAAGGTTGCGCTGCTTGGTACAACCTATACCGCGACGCAAGAATTGCTTCGCCAAAAATTACCGCTTACGGAAATCGCTCGTCGACGGGGTATGTCCCCGACCACGATTGTGGGTCATATTGAGAAGTTACTTCAAACTCGAAAAAATATCGACGTGGAGTACCTCCGGCCACATGCCAATGATCTCCAGGAAATTGCCCAAGCATTCAAAAAATCCAAGAGCTGGTTACTCTCCCCGGTTCGGGAAATCTTGGGCGAACATTTTACCTACGAAGAGCTCCGCCTGGCCAGACTCTTTATCCAGTTGGAAGCGGGACAGTAAAGCTATCCCCGCTTGATGAGGTCGCGCTTCGCGGGATATGCTTGCCCCGTCGGATGACGGGGCGACTTTTCCAAGGTCGAAAAAAATATGCCATGCCTGTTTCTGCTTGTAATGGAATGATCAAATCACGTGATTCCAGAATGATACTTGACACACAGAGGGAGCGTGCTATGGTATCGCATTAAAAGCATCTCAAAAAAACGTTCTTCAATAGAAGGGAAGTGGAATGACTTTACTCTTTTGGGGTGGCCCAATTCTGGTTGGCTTTGTCCTAGGGTACTTCCTGGCATTGCCAGTGCTCATTGGAATCAGTGTATTGTGCCTTATCCTGGCACTCCTCAGATTCCGAGACTGGAGCCAGCAAGAGATAGGACAGATCTTTACAGTAGCATTTGTCTTCGTCCTCGTTATCGGCAATGCGAGTATGTGGGTCACCTACTACTTTGCATCAAACCAACACTGGATTGGTGATTTCTTTCAAAAGTACATCTTCCGATAATCCCAGCTCACGCGCCACTTCACGTTTATGAGGTGGCGTTTTTCATTAACGGTAGTAAAAAAATCACCCCACCAATTGCTTGGTGGGGGAAAGGTACTTTTTTAGTTTCAAACTTGCTGTGCAAACTCCACAGCAGCGATGATCGCATTGTCTTTGCCATGCAGCACTACAAACCCTCTGGGTTTCACAGCGCATTTGACGGAAAATTTTTCCGCCGCTTCCTGGAGCTTTTTGGGATCGGACACAAAAGTGTCTGCTTGAGCAACAAGCCTGTGCTCATCTGGCTTGCCATTTGGTTGAAATGAGAAGCCGCGGTCAATCTTCCGTAACCCGGCAATGCGATCGTAACTACTCTGGTCGCCTACTTTTTTTTGCAAAGCATTCCCTCCTGGATGTTTGTTTTTTATCAGTTACTCCCATCGCCACAACGTGTCATCTTTATGTCGGCTTCCCTCCTTCCTTGGCAAAAAGAAACACACGTGCGGATATCCCAACCTACGCCCGTGGAGGGAATTCGTCAAGGAAGCGGGGGGTGAAGGTACTTGGGAGGAGAAGCTAGTTAGGGAAAAGGGTATGGAAAAATGGCTATTACACAAAACCCTACCCTTCAACATCTTCACCAAACTAGCATCCATACCCCGACCTCCCACCCAACGAAGTTGACATCCCGTAGCTCACTTCGTACAGTGAGGTATCGACCTTTGACAACGAAATGAATGAACTATAGATACAGAAAGGTACACAATGATTAGCACACTCACCCAGGTCACTCCGGAAACCTTAGGGGAAATTGCCAAAGAAATGGGCATTCGGCGCACTCAGGAAGTCTTCCTCCTTTTTGCACTCGGCAGTCAGTTCGACCACCTCATCAAGCAAAAACTCGATGAGCTTGGCGTTTTCTGCCTCGTGGCTGATCCAGCCCGCGTCACGGCCAATGACGTCCGCTTACTCAAGCCTATCGGCATCATTCTCTCCGGCGGCCCTGCTTCAGTGCACACCGATCCCCCGCCGTTCGATGCGGCAATCTTCGACCTCGGGATTCCGGTCTTCGGTATTTGCTTGGGCTTCCAACTCTGGGCGCAGCACCTCGGCGTGCAAGTACAACCAGCAGACAAACGGGAATTCGGCGTCCACCTACTGACCATTGCCGACCATAGCTCGCCACTCATTGGGGGCATAACGTACAGCACTGGTTTCCAGGTGCTGGAGAGCCACGGCGATCGAATTCTCCCTCACCCGGACTTGGAAATTCTGGGATCCACCGAGCACGCACCCGTGGCCGCCGGCCACCACCAGCACCTCTGGGGCGTCCAGTTTCACCCGGAGGTCAGCGACACGGAACATGGGCTGGAACTTTTTGAAAACTTCTGCTTCACCATCTGTGGGGCGAAGGACACGTTCCCGGCCGGCGATGTCAGTCAGGAAAAAATTGCACACCTCGCCCAAACGCTGGCTGGGAAAATAATTCTCCTTGCACTCTCGGGTGGAACCGACTCTTCCACAGTGGCATACTTGCTGAAAGCTGCCCGGATACGAGCGACCCTCCCAATCCAGATTGTTGGTGTCTACATCAAGGGTATCGACCGTCCAGATGACGAAGCCCACGTCCGCGAGTTTTTCGGCCAGCAACCTTGGCTCCAACTGACGGTTGTAGATGCAACCGAGCAATTTCTGGAGGCACTCAAAGGTGTCACCACAATGGAAAAGAAGCGGGAGGCGATGCGGAATGTGTACAAAGCAGTGCTCGAAGCAGAGGCAGAGCGCTGGCGTGCCAACGTTATTGCGCAGGGCACGCTCTACACCGACATTTCCGAGAGCGGTGAAGGCTACGACAGCGGCGCCACCAAGGCGCGTATCAAGCAGCACCACAATGTGGGCTTGCAATTCTCCGTACCCGAAGTCACCCCACTCGCTGACCAGGTGAAGGACACGGGCCGGAACATCGGCCGTGCAGTGGGCGTGCCTGAAGCACTCCTGCTCCGGCATCCATTCCCGGGTCCTGGCCTCATTCTTCGCATAGAAGGTGATATCACAAAAGACAAACTGGGTATCGCCCGAGTCCTTGATGATATCTTCATGGAAGAAATCCGAAAAGCTGGGCTGTATGAAAGCATCTGGCAGGCCGGTGTTTTTCTTACCCACTCAGTCACCAAGTGCACGAAAGGTGACGGCGCAGATTTCGGACTTGTCGCGGAGTGCTGGGCATTCTGGAGCGTGAATGGGTTCACTGCCCAGGCCGCAGAAATTCCCTGGGAGGTAATGAAAACCATCTCCCGCCGCATGACGAACGAAATTCGGGAAATTGGTGCAGTCTGCTTCAACACTTCAGACAAACCTCCACGGACCATTGAACGCGGGTAACCAAAACGAACTAGACGAAAAACAGGATAAGGAGAAATACCAATGCATACGAGTCAGCAGAAACTTCAAAGTGTGAGGAAACCGCGTCGTGTCAATGAGAGAAAGGCCGCAGTTGCCACCCTGCCAGTTCCAAAGCCTGGTGACACCATTTACGTACCAACGCAACTCTACCTCTCGCATGGACGTGATGATATCCAAGGGGGTCGCGCAACGGTGACGAAGGTAGAGCCAGGCATTAGCGGAGGCAAAAAAGTCCACTACGTCTCCGTGAAAAAAATTCCCAATAGCTTCAACTGGGAACACTACTTAGCGGAGAAGCAGACGGCACTGAAAAAGGAGTTCGGACGCAAACGAGCAAAACCCGATCCCGACTACCATCCAGACGTAAACGAGTAGCAGTTCTTTCACTGAAAGCTGCTCCGGACGTCCGGCATGTTAACCCAGCGTACTTTTCAAAAGCGCCTTTCCAACCGGAAAGGCGCTTTTCTCAAAACCTATGCTTGACGTATACTCGGGCATCTTGTTAAGCTATGCAAATCCAAAAAAGGTGAACCACCAAAAACAAGAGGAGTGAAGATGAAAAAGGTACTTATAGGTTTGATGCTGGTGCTTCTTGCCTTCCCGCTCACTGCGCAGGCGTGCTCATGCATACCTCCGTCTGCTCAGGAATCGTACAAGGACGCTGACGTAATCTTTGCCGGCAAAGTCACGAAGGTTATCTACGTCGATGACTCAACTGGGATTGGCTGTGATGAACCACGCACCATTGTACACTTCCAAGTAGGTGCCTACTGGAAGGGCAATGCGCGTGTCAGCATGACGTTGCATACGGTTGAAAACCGATGCTCATGCGACGGTTATGATTTCATAGAAGGTGAAACGTACCTTGTCTACGCGTATGAAGAAACTGCAGCTGGGTGGGGCACAAAGGATGGGGCGCAATTATCACTACCCGATGATGGGCGCCTGAACCCTGACGACAAGATTCTTGGTACAAGCTACTGCTCAAGGACCAGCCCCCTCCTTTGGAGACTGAAAGATGTGGCCATATTCGGCAAACCGAAAGAACCGCAGCAGTAAAAAATCACACAAGCTCTTCCTAATGACGCCTCCCCTACCGGAGAGGCGTTTTCTTTTTGCTTGCAAGGCACGCAGGGCTGTGTTAGATTAGTCGCGAAAAAGGAAACATTGGAGAAAGGAAAAAATCATGGAAAACCTTGAGAATCTACAGGTTTTGCGGGAACAAGCCAGAACGCAATCCCAGCTTCTTGAACAAGCAGAAGATGCTCTGACGCAGACCATCAACGAGTACAACCAGGCACGGCGATCCCACTTTGACAAAGAGTTCAAACGTAAACAGCTCTTCTGGTGCACAGAATGCCACGAAATTTTTAAAGGAGAAGGTCAGCTGATCCTCCTGGAAGGTGTGCGAGAGGAAAGCTGCGGGTACGAAAATTCATGCTACAGATTCGACACCTACTCCGAACTTCACCAAACGTGTCCCTCCTGCTACCAGAAAGCCCTTGACCGTCATGGGTGGGTTGGCACGACTGATAGTCAACTACATAAGACGCCAAGGTACCACGCGTTCCGAGTCGAAACGCGTTCGGATGGCCTCTTCGCCTGCCGTTTTGGAGAGTGGCAAGCGCTCAACCCGGAAATGAAGGTGCCGGCCATTTGGGATCACGTCATAGAAAAACTTTGCAATGAGTGGAAATTGCCACCAAAGTTGGAGATCAAATTCGGACGACTGAAAGATCCGGAATGGATTGTTGCTGGTGAGCCAGTTTAAGTACTTTGTAAAAACGCCTCTCCCTGAGAGGCGTTTTTCATTACTACAATTATTATTGTGAACTCCATGTAGAGTTAAATCACACTGAGACATACTCGACGGATAGAAAAAACCGCAGGGATTGTTTCCTGCGGTTTTAAACATGAGAACTTCCACGCTCATGCAGTTTTGGTTTTTGCAACCGTCAACGGTACCCAACTTTCTCCCGCCCAGTGCTTGGCCAGCATAATGATTTGACCAACATGCTGGGAAACGTGCGTAAGGAGCATGAGCGCAACCTCGTGCACGCCAACATTTTTACCACGCACATCAACCTCTTCCGCAAGCCGGGAAATGCTCAAGCCCTGCAACGTCCTGTTGATGAGCGACCAGGCATCGCCCCACTCTTGCCAAATACGGGCGGCATCATCGTGTGGGAGCAGCACAAGGCTTTCATCCCGGGTGCAAAATGGCTGAATTTCCTTGCCAGAAATTGTCGCGGCACGGAAGTACAGCGTCCAGGCAATGTGCTTCTGGAGAATGCGGATGGAGTTAGACTCCAACTGTGTTGGATTGAGCAATGCAATGACCTGCTCTTCCGATACCTGCTTGATTGCCTGCTCAGCCAGTGCTCGCTGCACCTGAAACTGCCTTTCGAGTATCATAACTTGAACACTGGAAAACATACCCATTATTGCTCCTTTCAAAACGGTTTTCAATTTGGCTATTTTGACCAAGAGTACAGGGCTACCTTGATGATGTCAAACAGAAAAGCGTGGCCACGGAGAGCCACGCTTTGCTTATTTAATATAGAATCCTACTTCCTCCGCGCCTTCTTTTCTGCCTGGCCAATGGCGATGGTTGTCTTCACCACAGTATCTGGATTGAGGGAAATGCTATCAATCCCCTCCTTCGCCAGAAATTGGGCGAAATCTGGAAAGTCTGATGGTGCCTGTCCGCAGAAGCCCATCTTCCGCTTATTCTTCTTGGCAGATCGAATCACCTGAGAGACGAGAGTTTTTACCGCCATACTCCGCTCATCGTAGTCATGCGCGACCAAAGCGGAATCGCGATCTACGCCAAGCGTTAACTGTGTAAGATCGTTTGAACCAATGGAGAAGCCATCGAAGATTTTCGAGAAATCGTCCGCGAGAATGACGTTGGAAGGAATTTCGCACATGACGTACACTTCCAAGCCACCCTTGTGCTGCACCAAGCCGTACTTCTTCATGGTGGCAATCACTTTCTTTCCTTCTTCCACGGTGCGGCAGAACGGCACCATGACTTTCAGGTTTTTCAAACCCATCACGTCGCGCACCTTTCGCAAGGCCAAACACTCCAACTTGAACGCGGGTTCGTACTTGGGGTCGTAGTAGCGTGACGCGCCGCGCCAGCCAATCATGGGGTTATCTTCAATTGGCTCAAAAGGCTTGCCGCCAATGAGGTTAGCGTACTCGTTGGTTTTGAAGTCGGACAAGCGGACAATCACGTCCTTGGGGTAGAAGGCGGCGGCAATCCGCGCCACACCCTCAGCCAGCTTATCAATGAAGAACTGGGGTTTGCTGCTGTACCCGGCCGTGATGGTTTCAATCTGCTGGCGCACGTGCGCGTCCTTCACCTTGCTGAAGTTCAGCAGAGCCATGGGGTGCACTTTGATGTAGTCATTAATCACAAACTCTTCACGGGCAAGACCCACGCCATCATTTGGAATGAAACTGTCGGCGAAGGCAGACTCGGGGTTACCCACGTTCATCATCACCTTGGTCCGTGGCCGCTTCAGAGACTTCAAATCTGTCCGCTTGATGGTGAAGGGAAGTTTACCAGCGTAGACAAACCCTTTCTCCCCTTCTGCGCAGGACACTGTAACATCTTTGGCCTTGGCTAAGTCGGACGTGCCAGTACCCGTACCAACGACACAGGGCACACCCAACTCGCGAGAAATGATGGCTGCGTGGCACGTGCGGCCGCCGGAGTTGGTCACAATTGCTGCCGCCTTTTTCATGATGGGCTCCCAGTCAGGGTCAGTCATTTCCGTCACCAGCACTTCCCCAGCTTTGAACTGGCTAATGTCTTTTACATTCTCAATAACGTGCACCAACCCACTGGCAATCTTCGCGCCAATGCTGCCCCCTTCGGTCAGCACCTTCCCACGTTTGTTCAGCACGTAGGTTTCTAATACGTTTGGATTGCGTTGGCTGGTCACCGTCTCTGGACGCGCTTGGACAATGAAGAGTTGGCCCGTCTCCCCGTCTTTGGCCCACTCCATGTCCATGGGTTTAAAGTGCCCGGCCTTCTTGGAGTAGTGTTGCTCAATAATCACGGCCCAACGTGCGAGTTTAAGAATCTCTGGTTCAGTAATCGCAAAGCGCTGCCGATCGGGTAATGACACGGGGACGTTCTTCACTGGCTTGGTGCCACCGCTGGCGTAAATCATTTTAATTTCCTTGCTCCCCACGTGCTTGCCCACAATTGGCTTGTAGCCTTGCATCAAGGTGGGTTTGTGCACGTAGAACTCATCCGGGGTCACGGCGCCCTGCACAATGTTCTCACCCAAGCCGTAGCTGGCATTGATCATCACGGCATCGCGGAAACCAGACTCGGTATCAATGGAGAACATAACGCCGCTGGCGGCCAAATCTGACCGCACCATTTTCTGCACGCCAATGGACAGAGAAACTTTAAAGTGGTCAAACTTCTTTTCCGTGCGGTAGCTTATGGCTCGGTTGGTGAACAGCGAGGCAAAGCATGACTTGCACGCTTCCAAAATTGCATGGTCACCGTGCACATTCAGGTAGGTTTCTTGCTGACCCGCAAAGGACGCATCGGCCAGATCTTCCGCCGTGGCGCTGGAACGCACCGCGGTATCAACCGCCTTCACTTTGTACTGCAGGGACAACTTCTTGTAGGCAGCCACAATTTCCTTCGCCAATTCTGGTGGCAGCTCAGCTTTCAAAATGGTTTCCCGCACTTTGCGCCCACGCTCGTACAAGTTCTTCAGATCATTCACATTTAAATCTTTCAGAATGCGCCGAATGTCATCCTTAATCCCCGCCTTTTCCAACAGGTACTGGTACGCATACGCGGTGATGGCAAAGCCATTAGGAATTTTCACACCCTTAGCCGTCAGATCCCGGTACATTTCGCCCAAGGAGGCGTTCTTGCCGCCAACGAACGGGACGTCGGCAATGGTAATCTCATCAAACCACAAAACAAAACTCTTCCGTTTCTGGGCGAGGGTAGGCAGGCGTCGGCTGGGCATAAAAGGTGTATTTTTACGGAAACGAGAGCGAAATAGTAATCGTAGTGTAGCAAAAAAATTACCATCTGCCTAATGAAAAAAACACCGCCTCTATGGAGAAGCGGTGCTGAAAAGTGCAACTAATTATTTACCAGATACTTGGCCAAGCCAGAGTCACGAACCAACTGGTCAATCTCACCACTCCCAATACCGGGAACAAGACGGTGGTTGCGATCCACCTTGAAGCACTTGGCGCCAAATTCTTTCTCGGCGGCAACTGCCACATCCATAATCTGTGTACTAAAGAGGAGGCTAACCTGGCGTTCGTACAACGCCTTCAGGACGAGGAGGGCCACCCGGGATCCATCTTTTTCCTGAGTCGCCGAGCCAAGTTCGTCGAGGACCAGGATCACGTTGCGACCCGGGATCTTGTCGATGGCTTTAAACACGCTGGCAGTTTTATCGATGAGCAGCTGACAGACCGACTGACCACTAACTCCTTCAATGAAAACCATCCCCAGGTGAGTCTTACAATTCAATCGGAATCGCTGACCCAGGATGGGTAAGCCACTCATGGCCAGGTAGATATTCGCCACCAGGGTATGCTCGGTGACGGTCTTACCACCACCATGCGTGCCCGTAAGACCAATCATTGTGCCATTTACCGGTGGTAAGCCGTTAATTGGTACCACGTTGCCTTTGAGGGCGCCACCAAGGTGCAACGGATAGAGTTCCTCAAACTCCACAACATTCTCATGGCCATTGATAACGATCTCGGGGAACGAGACCGTGGCATGTAATTCTTTCGCTCGTTTGGTGTACCGGGAAAGAATGTCGCACATGTGACCGAGAATGTTTGCGTGGGAATGGCAGAAAACCTGCAGCTCAACCATCGCGTTGTACGTCGGGGCTAAATCTCTGGTTTGGTACAAATTCCCCACCGACTTCCATCTATGCTCCAGATCGGTTTTCGGCGATGGAACACGCAGGCTGGTCGTGAAGAAGATTGGATCTGCTTGAATAAGCTCACTCCGCAGTGATGCATCCGCGGCTGACGTTTGCACGCGTTGAATCGCTTCCCTAGTTTCCCGACGTGCTTGGTCGATGAGCTTCAGTCGCTCACGAGAATAGCCAGCAAAGGTTACAAATTCGAAAAAAAACTCTTTCGGGTTTGTTTGCTCCTTCTTCATTCGCGCGTCTGTAATACGGATTTGCAGACCATCGGAATCATCCTGGTACTTTCCGTAGGTAAAGTACACCGTGAGAATGGTGCCCGAATGCAGACTACGATAAAGCTTCTCATTATTCGCGAGAATACGGGGCAGAGCCTCCACCAGATCTTCCAGAACCTCTTTGCTCTGCGTAATCACCATGGGGCGACTCGCCTTGACTTCCTGGCGTTTGTTCGACCAGTCAATCCAGGCTTGCCGAATGCCCCGCGCAATCCATCGCCAGGGATTCCACTTTTGCTCAAACCACTTCGGATACTTCTTCATGCGGGCTTCCGAAAGCGCAAAGCTGAATGTCCGATGACCATGGAACACTTTCGTTGCGTAGTGCTTGCAGCTGATGGTCGATGCGGCTGCCACAGCATCAAAGGAATTTGGCTTTCCCACTTTCATAAAGGATCTGAAGCGTTCCTCAGAGTCAATCGAAACTTCGAACTCCAATAGTCCTTCAAGAACCGCCGTAGAATCAAGAATTTCCGCGACGGCGGTGGCCATCAAACGTTCATCCGCTTCCAGACCCAAAAAACTCTGGATTGTCCCGGCAAAAATCCGCAAGCGCTTGGGTAGCGCAGCCGTAGGACCAAGCTCATCACACAGGGTATGCACGGCTGCCCAGAATGGGGTTGCCGGCTGAGCGGGATCGTAGTACGTCTGGAATCTTTCTTGGCTCGTCGGCACGCTGTACGTGTTGGCGAGCTGAATGATTGCTTTGCGCACCCCAGGGTGCTCACCTAAGAAACGCATTACCTCAATACGTTCATAGGCTTCGGTCTCATCGCAGTTTCCAAAGCCCTTGGCTAAGGGATGGTTCCTCAGGTCTAACCCCTTCAAAATTGCTTCCCGTGGGAAGTCTTCAGGGTTAATGATGGTCACTTGGTCAGTGCCTTCGTTCCAAAAACTTAATGCCTTTGGATAGGTACCAACACTCGGTTGCCGTAATGACATGTTTGTCCTCCTTCGGTTGTTAAACTATGTTCGGCTCTTAAATTATTTAAATTTCAATGATCATGCACTACGTCATACAATAGAACGCATGACAAAACAGCTTAGACAATGAACGGCATAGTGTCAAGTTTCGTACGAACGAATGAATCTATGGAAATTACAGCTTGAACTTCTCCAACCAATCGCCAATGAGCGGCATTTTCCACGGCTTCCCCACAAAGGCCACAAAGAATCCGTACAGCTCAAAGAGCAAAACAATGAACCCAACTCCGGGAATGAACCAGAGAATGGAAAGCACGAAAAGCGCCGTACCATTTTTCGCGTGCTGGCTGATAAATGCATCGTCCTTTTTCCAGAGCCAGATGAGTACGCAGACGAACCAGACGTAGCCCAGCGCGGCAAGGAGGTAGTCCGACCGATTGAAGCCAGTATTCTGCGTTTTCTCGGTAAGCGGATCCATATGCATTAGTATACACCTGCCAGAAGCTTGACAAAGCCGCGATGTATGGTACTGTGCCTTGAATAAACAGAACATTACAAACGAAAGGAAATACATGGAAGATGTGCAGAGTATTGAACTCGAGGAAATTCTGTCGGTGCTTGACAATCCGCAAGCACTGGCGCAGAAGGACACGGTTCGAGTAGCAGCTTTTTATGAGGAAGGTAAGCTCTCAGACGATGCTGTGCGTAAGCACTTCCACGCGTTGCAAGACGCTTTCGAAAAAACTTGGGTGGCAATTCATGATTGCCTCGTACGGCTGGGGTATGGCAACGTTCTACATGAAAGTATGACTTTGCGCATACAGCGGCACCATCCATTTATTATTTCCAAATGTGCCTGGTGCCATCAGGCGAATGTGCCTCTGCACATCGTTGCACCTGAAAACTTTGCTATGTCATTGACCACTCGGATTGGAATCACTTTTTTAAGCAAAGACTGCCCCCACAGCCTGCCGCTCAGTGCGATCGATCAAAAGGTCATGTACAATCTCAAGGACTACTACGACCAACGGGATCGGTTCCCAATGATCGAAGAATTATTTGAGGACAACCAAAACTCTCAACAAAAAGAGCGTGCAAGTGACGCTCCGTCAACGTAGAAAACGTAAAATCTACCCCGCTGCAAATTGTAGCGGGGATTTTTTTGCAAAAAATCAGGCGACCCAGAATGGATCGCCTGTCGTGGTAACCGCCTTGCGGCAGTTTTACGCCCTCGTGGCATCGAAACAGAGGTCTGGTCAACGTTTATTTCTATCCAGAGTATGACCAAAGACCCATTTTCATGCAAACGTTATTTGATTAGCTAGGCTCCCTCCTCTAGGTGTTCACAGTACAAACCCTTGACAGAACGCTTGTCCTATGCAATACTGTGCAGTCAATATGCAGTAAAACCTTTACAACTTGAATCCAAACCTTAGGAGGTACGATGTTCGAATGGACAGAAGACGATAGTCGGTTGATTATCGAACTACTGAACCGCATGCCCAGCCCAAAACCGTATCTGGTTTTTCGGGCGTTGAGTAACAAGATGCCCAGCCCAGCCTATGAGCTGATAGTGCTGAGAGAAAACGGCGAGAGCATTGAGGTGCTCCTGAGCCAACGCCCAGACAGTGACCCGGATTGGCCGTCTGCCTGGCACTACCCAGGCACGACGTATCGGGAAACCGATACATCAATTGATGATGCGATCGCCCGCATCATTAGGACAGAAATCAAAGGGGCATTGATCGGCAAGCCTGTTATGGTCGGTGAGCTCTTCACTGACTTCGGCAACCGTGGGAAGATTCAGCAGAACATCCACCTGGGTGTGCTGGATGAATCGGTGCCATATGAAGGCACATTCTACAATGTTGATGACCTGCCGCAGCCGTTCATTCATGAGCAGTTGCCTGGTCTGAAAGTGGCCTTGGAAGCCTGCAAAGCTTCCAAAAAGTAAAGTACATTCACACGCATTTTCCCGCACCATGGATTTCCATCGGTGCGGTTTTCATTTTGCCAAAAAAATCCAGGCCATTGCTGACCTGGAAAAAACTAGTATTTTGGCTGACTTAGTGCCCACGCTCTGCTATGGCAATAGCAACTGCCTCGTCTGGTTTGAGCTGGGAATCCTCAGAAATCGGTTTCCCGCTGAGTGATACATGGCACAGCTCATCTGCTGCATGGGGAATGAGCACCAACGTATACCTCCTGCAAGTATTTCGCTCAAAGGTGCACAGCGCATCATTCAACTTCACGAGTGCCTGTTGTACCTCTGAATCAACATGCCAGGCCATTTTTCCTCCTTGGTTGCACGGTTTTCTCTTGCTCCTAGCTTATGCTCTTCCCCCGCCAGTGTCAAAAAAAGTGGGCGATCCACAATGGATCGCCCGTGATGCGTAGGCTGATAGCTAGCCCACGTCCCCTCCGGTGAAAGCCTTACCGTGCAACTGAATCCTAATCTGGATCGGCAAACTCAAGAAACGGATCAATTTTTTTCATATCCTCTCCTTCGGTTCAAGTATAAAACTTTCTTTCTCAAAGTCAAACATACCCAAAAGCGCACCTTGGAGAAGGTGCGCTTGGGGAATTTTTTTATCAAAGTCTTACAGCTCTACGGCTTTAAGGCTTTACGGCTCTCTTCTAGTAATCTCCCATCCCGCCGCCCATGCCGCCCATCCCACCCATTCCTGGCATACCTCCTGGCGCGCCTTCGCCCTTCTTCTCTGGGAGGTCGGTTACCACAGCCTCGGTGGTGAGGAGCATTGCAGCAATCGAGGCCGCGTTCTGCAAGGCCGAGCGCGTCACTTTGGTTGGGTCCACAATCCCGGCGGCGACCAAGTCTTCGTACTTGTCATCAGCTGCGTTGTAGCCGTGGCTGCCTTTCAGCTTTTTCACTTCTTCGGCAATCACGGAGCCGTCTTTGCCAGCGTTGGTCGCAATCTGGCGCACGGGTTCAGACAGAGCGCGCAGGAGAATGTCCACGCCGACTTTTTCATCACCGGTCACCTGCAAATTTTCCAGCACGTGAGCGGCGCGAATGAGGGCCACACCACCGCCAGGGACAATCCCCTCCTCCACAGCTGCGCGGGTAGCGTGCAAGGCATCTTCAATGCGGTGCTTCTTCTCTTTCATTTCCGTTTCCGTAGCTGCACCAACTTTAATGACCGCCACACCGCCGGCGAGCTTGCCCAGCCGCTCCTGCAACTTCTCCTTGTCAAAGTCGCTGGTGGTCGTCTTCAATTCTGCACGGATTTGGCTAATGCGCTCTTCAATCATCTTCTTATCACCTTTGCCTTCCACCACTGTGGTGTTTTCCTTGGAGGCAATGACTTTGCGTGCGCTGCCCAGGACATCCAAGCCAGCATTTTCCAGCTTCAAACCAATGTCTTCGCTGACCACGCGGCCACCGGTGAGCACAGCCAGGTCTTGCAGCATTTCCTTGCGGCGGTCACCAAAGCCAGGGGCTTTGACGGCCAGCACGTGGAACGTTCCGCGAATCTTGTTGACGACGAACGTGGCGAGCGCTTCGCCTTCCACATCGTCCGCAATGATGACCAACTCTTTCTTACCAGTTTGGGCAATTTTCTCCAGGAGTGGCAGCACGTCGCTGAGTGCGGAAATTTTCTTATCCGTAATGAGGATGTGCGGGTCTTCGTATACGGCTTCCATGCGCTCGGCATTGTTGATCATGTAGGGTGACACGTAGCCGCGGTCAAACTGCATACCTTCCACCACGTCCTTACTGAGGCCAAAGGTCTGGGATTCTTCCACTGTTACTACGCCGTCCTTCCCAACTTTTTCCATTACCTCAGCAATGAGCTTCCCCACTTCTGGATCAGCTGCGGAAATGGAGGCAACCTGCGCCACCTCTTCCGTGCTCTTCACCGGCTTGGAAATCTTGTGGAGCTCGTCTACCACAGCCTTCACGCCTTTCTCAATCCCGTGGCGCATGACCATGGGGTTGGTACCGGCGGCCACCACGCGCAAACCATCGGTGATCATCCGCTGGGCGAGGAGCGTCGCAGTCGTTGTGCCGTCACCTGCCACGTCATTCGTCTTGGACGCAACTTCCTGCACCAGCTGCGCACCCACGTTCTCAAACTTATCTTCTAATTCAATTTCCTTGGCAATAGTCACCCCGTCATTGGTGATCGTTGGGCTGCCATAGCCCTTGTCCAAAACCACGTTGCGACCTTTGGGTCCCAGGGTGATTTTCACCGCGTTTGCTAATTTGTCCACGCCCTTCTTCAGCTGGGCGCGTGCTTGTTCATCGAAGAGAATTTGCTTTGCCATATGCGTACGGGTAAATAATTACTTGAGGAGAATTGCCAGGACGTCTTCGTCCTTGAGGATTTTGTACTCTGTGTCTTCCACATCTACTTCATCGCCAGAGTACTTGCCAAAAAGCACAATGTCGCCAACCTTGAGGTTGAGCTTGGCAATCTTTTCACCGGAGCCAATGGCGATAATTTCACCTTGCTCCTTCTTCTCCTTATCCACGGTGTCTGGGAGCACGATACCGGACTTGGTCACTTCTTCCTGCGTGGCGGGCTTCACCACAATTCTGTCGCCCAGGGGTTTGAGCTGCATAAGTATTACGAATTACGAATGAAATGCTACGAAAGTACGAAATACGAACGGTTTCAACTACTCTTGCAACTAGCTGGTAAATGGGTTCGTAATTCGTATTTTCGTACGAAATTTCGTATTTCGTAACCAGTTTTAGCACTTCGACCATGAGAGTGCTAAACCGCTGTACTCCTGATTGTAGCAGGGAAAAACGGGGTGTCAAGAGCCAGCCCCAGCTTGCCTATGTGTGAAAAACCCATGATACTTGGTGCATGGATCTCCTCACCGCTTTCGGCATTGTCGCCGTGCTGACCATGCTCTTCACCTACGCCATGGAACGCAGACATCCCAACTGGGTGTTGGGTTTTGCTGCCGCGTGCCTGGCCAGTGGCATCTACGGCCTCCTGACGCAGGCTTGGCTCCTGGGGTCAGTGGAAATTTTCTGGTCAGGAATTGCCTTGCATCGGTGGTGGAAAATTTACCAAATTCATAAACGAGTGCAGGAGATGAAAAAACTCCCTGAGTAATCAAGCATGCATTGCTGTGCCTCCCCGCTACTCCTCGCCCCTCCCTCTGTCATTCTGAGTCTTCGAAGAATCTCCGAAGTTGATACATCGTCTGGGGATCATTCCACCTACGCTGCTGCTTCGGCGGACAGGTCATATAATTCAGGATGACAGAAAAAAAGAGCACAGACCGTCAACTTGATTCCGTATTACAGCAAGATTGCCTGCCTCGTCGGCAGACAGGCCACGTCACTCAAGGATTCGTTTCTCGCAATAATAGCTAGTTGCAGGCTTCCAGGATCTCTATAGCTCTACCACTCTATAGCTTTATTGCTCTCTTTCTCCCCTCCCCACCAACCCCGCCACCAGCCACCAGAGCCCTACCCCCGCTGATAATGTCCAGAGATAGTGGTCGAATAAACCAACGATGAGCAGGCAGACAAATGCGCTGAGACTCATAAGCGCAAAAGCTGACCGACCCCGAACCAGTGTCTCCACCCCGGCTCGGCCAATGAGGACAATGAGCGCGAAGAAGACCAGGCCGCCAATGGTGCCGAGCTCAACTAAACTGAGCAGGTACATATTGTGCACTGGCTGGTAGGCGGTCACTGCCCGAGTACGGTTGATTTGGTCGTACGTAGCGGCCACGGCATTGCCATACCCAACGCCACGCAACGGATGTTTTGCGAGAAGGGTTCGTGCGTCAGTGATAAGTTGTTCCCGAACATCCACGGACTGTGCTTCCAGCCGACCTTCGCCTGTAGCGCGGGTGAGGAAAGGCTGTGGGAGGACAGTAATGAGAACTACGGCAATGCAGCCCATGACCACGGACCACTTGAACCACAGCCACTGTCCCCAGGGCCACCGAAGCTGGTGCAGAATGCCAAGGGTGAGTACCCAGGCGACGGCAAAGCCAATCCAAGCTGAGCGTGAGAACGTCAGCAGTAACCCTAGTACGAGGATGGTGGAGGCCAGTAAAAGGATGAGAATATGCAGCGCCTGCTTCCAGTACCAACGTTTCCCTTCCAGGTAGCGGTGAATATTCTCTCGCTTCCACAATTGAAACCCTTCCCGAACGTGCTGGTACCGCTGCAGGTACAAACCAAAAGCCATGAGCAAGCCGACGGCCAGGTAACCCCCAAGAATATTTGGGTGGGGCAAGCTGCCGTACGCCCGCAGCCACCGCTCGCCCCCGGCTTCCACCACGGATGTGCCTAACATCCCTGGGTCATGTGCGGCCAGCCCGAGCCAACTTAGTGCCGGGGTGATTTGCGAGAAAAACTGCACTAGGCCAAAACCAGCCTGGAGCGTGGCGCCAGCCACAAAGGCGATGACTAGGTGCTGACGTGACACCCAGGCTTGCTGCACCATCCAGTACAGCAGCACGCCAATGAGCAGCAGGCGCCAACTCGTGACCACCAGTTCGGTCCGATTCGCCATGACCGCAGAACCAACCACCACCAGAGCAAAGGCCAGAATCCCGGCAAGCACGCGCCGGTCACCCCAACGTGGGGAGAGAGTGATGTACGCGCCGACGAGAAAGAGCGCAACAAGCAGGAGATCGGTGGCGTACACACTGACGCTGAGGAATTCAGACGTACCACTGCCCAACTGCCCAGCCACTGCAATCCAGCGGGTTTGCCATGGCAAGAGGAAAACGTACAGGCAAACTCCCCAACCAACAATGGCGGCCAGGCGTTTCATAGTGGCGCACCAACCGAGGCAGCGCGCTCGCGGTATGCTTGCGCATACTGCGCCCGTCGGTCGTTGTCATGAAACTTGAGGATGTGGTTATTCATCACCACCCGCGTGTCCTGATTTGCCAGTGCTTTGAGGTGTGCAGGGAGAATGCGACGTTGGATTTTTGCAACCAGACGTTCCACCCAGTGCCAACCTACGACGGGCGCCAGCACGCGGGCCACCCAACTGGTGGACACAGCCCGCTGCGGCGCGAGCGCGCGTGGCTGAGCGTGCGGGAGCTTTTCCGCGCACCAGGGGTTTGCCTGCCAGAGCCGGGGGAAGTATCCGGCTGGGTCATGCAGCGGCACCAAGGTTGCCAGCCACATAGTAAAGTATGGATCGTCCGGCAACAGGTATGGCTGCAACGATAGTTGGTCCGTGCTCAAAAAGAAAGATAGGCACACGGTATCTTCTCGATGCTCTGGCTGGGGCCGAATGTTTCGGAGCCGCGCGTAGGCCGTGGTGAAAAAGCGCACCAGCCACACATGGCCGGGTTTACAGAGAATGAAAAGATCCAAGTCGCTCTCCGGCCGAGCGTTGGCCAAACCCATGGAGTTGCACAATGCAACAGCTTGGATGAATGGAAATCGCACCAGCGTGCGGACAATCCGCCTGGCACGTTTGGCTTTGAGTAACGCCAACCGGTACCGCGCTTGGCGCGTGGCAATAATTTCCTCATGACCCTGAAGAAAGAAAAAACCGTGCTGGTGACCAATTTTGGATTGAAGTATTGGACTGTTTCGGAAAGCTTGTTGCAACTGAGAAAAATCCAAACCTTTCCCTAACTCACCAATCCCCCACTTCCACAGCTCCCAACTGGTCAGCGGGTAGGAAAAAATGTCGAAGTAGGCAAGGGTTCGGAGGATGGCGGTTTCCACAGGGGTCATGCTGGTATCCTACCTTGAAGCAGGGGCAGGGGTGAAGGGTATGGAGGCTCGTTAGGGTAGATGGTTTGGAAAATGGTCTTTGGACCAACCTACGCCTATACCCTATAACCCCACTCGCCGCCACACCCAAACCGCCTCCCCCTCTCCCTTGTTCCCTCTCCCTCAAAGGGCGAGGGAAACGTTGCACAATCTTGCACACCGTATTCCCATTCCCTCCCCATTCGTACATTCGTAGTTTCGTATCTTTATTTCGTAATTCGTAACCATATTCGTATTTCGTAACTGCATCCTTGACATTCCCCCAACTCCTGGTATACTCCCCGAACTCAAACAAGTTTCCCAAAAATCCACACCAACCTGGTTCTTACTTCAACGGAGGCACAACATGCCCCTCAATCTCACCGTCAAGCCTGGTGAGCAAACAACTATTGACCATAAGGGGGCAAAATGTGTCATCGTTGTGAACTCGTGCAGCAAAAGTTCAGTAAATTTGTCGTTTAATGGCTCAAAAAAATTCAAGATCTATCGCCAAGACATTCAAGAGGCGATTGACCGAAAATTAGCAGAGCGAAATAAGCACTTTCCTTACAATGCTGCTATCGCAGTGAAGCGAGCTCTTAAAGCGCTATTGCCCTAAGTCCCCGGCCTCTCACCAGGTCGGGGCTTTCTTTTTCACAACATACTTACTTCTCCAGTACCGCCTTCAAGGCCTGCGCTGTCGCACTGGCTTTCACTTTCGCGACTTGTCGGGGCGTGCCTGCGGCGACGAGCTTGCCGCCTTTGTCGCCACCGCCTGGACCCAGATCAATAACCCAGTCGGCGCTCTTAATGACGTCCAGGTTGTGCTCAATGACTAATACGGTATTTCCTTTTTCAACAAGCTGATTCAATACAGCGAGTAGACGAGCAACATCGTCCACGTGCAGACCAGTGGTTGGCTCATCCAGAATGTACAGCGTCCGCCCGGTGGCGCGCCGAGAAAGTTCGGTGGCCAATTTCACGCGCTGCGCTTCCCCGCCGGAGAGGGTAGTGGCGGATTGACCCAGGTGCACATAGCCCAGACCCACTTCCATCAGCGTCTGCAATTTTCCTTTTATGGCGGGAATGTGCCGGAAAAATTGCAAGGCTTCTTCCACGGTCATGCTCAGCACGTCGGCAATGTTCTTGCCCTTGTAGAGAATTTCCAGCACCTGGCTGGTGTAGCGCTTGCCATGACACTCTTCGCACTCCACGTACACGTCTGGCAGGAAGTGCATTTCAATGCGCACCAGGCCGTCACCTTGGCAGGCTTCGCAGCGGCCACCCGGAACGTTGAAGGAGAAGCGACCTGGACCAAACCCGCGGACTTTCGCTTCTGGAATTTGGGTGAACAGATCGCGAATGGGAGTGAACACGCCCGTGTAGGTGGCTGGATTCGAACGCGGCGTGCGGCCAATGGGTGACTGGTCAATGGTAATGACCTTGTCTAAATGATCAATGCCGGTGATGGTGTCGTGCGCCCCTGGCATGTCTTTGGCATTGTAGAAGTGCTGGCCCAGCGCGCGGGAGAGAATGTCGGTGATGAGCGTTGACTTCCCAGAACCAGACACACCCGTGACGCAGACGAAAGTGCCAAGTGGGATGTGCACCGTAAGGTTTTGCAAGTTGAATTCCTTGGCGCCTTTGATGGTGATGAACTTCCCATTCCCTTTCCGGGACACCTTGGGAATAGGAATGAATTTCTTGCCCGAGAGGTACTGCCCGGTTAAGGAATGCTTGTTCTTCTTAATCTCGGCAGGTGTCCCAGCAGCGACCACGGTACCTCCGTGCTCCCCTGCGCCGGGCCCAATGTCCACCACGTAGTCTGCGGCTTCAATGGTTTCTTCATCATGCTCCACCACCAAAACCGTGTTCCCCAAATCTCGCAACGTCTGCAAAGTGGAAATGAGCTTCGCATTGTCCTTCTGGTGCAAACCAATGGATGGCTCATCCAGAATGTACAGCACCCCCACCAGGGACGACCCAATTTGCGTGGCTAAGCGAATGCGCTGTGCTTCCCCACCGGAGAGGGTGGAGGCAGCACGATCCAGGGTGAGGTAGTCCAAACCCACGTTGCTCAGGAAACCCAAGCGCGCGCGAATCTCTTTGAGAATTTGCTTGGCAATAATCATGTCCCGGTCGCTGAGCACTTTGGGCTTGGCTAAGCTCGCGAAGAAGGCGCTGGCTTTTTCTACAGTCAGTGAGGTGATTTCAGAAATATTTTTGTCCTGAATGAGCACGCCCAGCACTTCTTGCTTCAAGCGGCGGCCTTTGCAGGTGGGGCAGGGCCACACGCGCATGTAGCGTTCGATTTCCGAACGGATGTAGTCTGAATCGGTTTCCCGGTACCGGCGCATGAGGTTTGGAATAACTCCTTCATACGTGGTCATGAAGGCTTTCACCTTGCCTTGGCCGGTGGGGTTGTTCACGTCAAACTCTTTGTCGCCTGCGCCATGCAGTACCACGTCCAGCACTTTCTTGGGCAGATCTTTCACCGGAATGCGGCCAGAGGTACCCAGGTTAGCCAGCACCGCGTCCAAAATCCTGGTGTACCAGGTTTGGTTGGAAGCAGTACGGGACCACGGGCGAATGGCGCCTTCGGCAATGGAGAGTTTTGGATTTGGGATGACGAGCTGCGGATCAATTTCCAACTTCGTGCCCAAACCCGTACACTCCGCACACGCACCGTGTGGATTGTTGAAAGAAAAATTGCGGGGCTCCACCGGCGGCAGGTTGGTGCCGTCGTGCGGGCAGACGAAGTGCTGGCTGAACAGGCTGTCTTTTGCTTTTCTCGTTGGATCAGTGCCAGGGGCTCCTTTCGCCACCACAATCAAGCCTTTGCCCAAGCGTCCAGCAGTTTCCAACGATTCAGTTAACCGCTGCTTGTCCATATCGGGCTCAATGGTCAGCCGGTCAATGACAATTTCAATGCTGTGCTTCTTGTGCTTGTTGAGTTCAACCTGCTCAGCCTCATCCAGGGAGACCACCACGTTATCCAAACGCACGCGGACAAACCCTGCTTTGCGCACATCCGCAAACACGTGCTTGTGCTCCCCTTTCATGTCCCGCACCATGGGCGCCAAGACGAGAATGGGCGTCCCTTTAGGGCTGCTCAGTACCTGATTCCGAATTTGCTCCGTAGTTTGCCGCTGCACTTTCCGGCCACAGGTAGGACAGTGCGGCACACCCACGCGGGCGTAGAGCAGGCGTAGGTAGTCGTACACTTCCGTCACCGTGCCCACGGTGGAACGTGGATTGTGGGACGTGGATTTTTGGTCAATGGAAATTGCGGGTGACAAACCGTCAATTTGGTCTACATCTGGCTTGTCCATGAGCCCCAAGAACTGCCGCGCGTACGCGGACAGGGATTCCACGTACCGGCGCTGGCCTTCGGCGTAAATCGTGTCAAACGCCAGTGAGGATTTACCGGAACCGGATAGACCGGTAAAAACCACAAAGGCGTTCCGTGGGATATCCAGGGAAACATTCTTTAGATTATGCACCCGAGCACCGCGGATCTTGATGACATCGGCCATAGAATGGGGTGGTTGGTTGAGCGACGCTGCACAGGTGCAGCAGAGTGGGAGCAGTATACACGGCGTGTCAAGGGAGGTCAAGGGCTATGGAGCGGTGGGGGTTTAGGTGTGGCAGCGAGTGGGGTTAAAGGGTGGAGCGATTTGGAAAACCTCCAACCTTATACCATACCCATACTCGCCGCCACACCACCACCCAAACCCTTTTCGCAGCTTGCTATACTCCCCTCATGTCCCCTGCTCTGAAACGCCAACTGCAAGTCCTACCGGCCAAGCCCGGCGTCTATACCTTTTCTGACGAGAAGGGCGAAATTTTATACGTGGGCAAAGCCACCAGCCTGAAATCACGGGTTGGCTCATACTTCAGCAAGAAGTCCAGCTTGTCGCAGGCAAAACGGATTATGGTGAGCAAGATTGCGAAGCTAGACACGATTGTGACCAGCAGCGAATTAGAAGCCCTGATGCTGGAAACCACGCGCATCAAGCAGCTCCACCCGCCGTACAACATTGTGATGCGGGATGATAAAAACTTTTTGCACATTAAAATTGCTTTAGCGGAACAATTTCCTTCAGTCACCACCGTACGCCGGTTGAGCAAAGACGGCAGTCGGTACTACGGGCCATACATGTCTGCGGGTGCGGTGTATGAAACCCTGAAGCTCCTCAAAAAAGTATTCCCGTACAAAAATTGTACCAACTCGCCGGAGAAACCTTGCTTTGAATTCCACCTCCACCGCTGCTTGGGGCATGGGACAAATGAAGCCAGCAAGGCTCGGTACCGAGAAGTTATTCAACAGCTCATGCGCTTTTTGGGTGGCCAGACGAAGGAGATTGAAAAGCAACTTCAAAGCCAGATGACGAAAGCTAGTGCGGCAAAGCAATTTGAACGCGCGGCTTTGGCACGGGACCGACTCCGCGCCATCCACAAGATTATGGAACGGCAGCACGCCATTCTGCTGAGCCGAGAAAATGTGGATGTGATTGGCTACGCCGCCGAAGGCGGGCTGGCCGCCACCAATCGCTTGATCATTCGCAATGGGAAAATGATCGATAAGCAGGTGGTCTTGCTCCAGCATGTCCTGGATGAAACACCGGAAAATGTCTTGGCCAGTTTCCTGGAACAATTCTACACCCAGGTGACAGACCCGCCGGCACGCTTGGCACTCCCCTTTCCACTGAAACTGTCCAAGGCGTTCCACAATGTCACCAGCGCCGAACCTTTCATCCCCCAGCGCGGCAGGGTAAAGAAACTCTTGGCCGTGAGCAACCTCAATGCCCAAGAATTTTTACGCCAACAGAAAGCCAGCTTTGAACGAGATGATACTCGGCTGCTGAAAGGCTTGCGCGAGTTGACAAAGGCTCTGGACTTACCAGAAATCCCGCACCGCATTGAGGCCTACGACATTGCCAATGTCCAAGGTGAGCACGCCGTGGGCGGCATGGTGGTCTTCGTGGATGGCCGGCCAGAGAAGAAAGCCTACCGCCGCTTCACCATCAAGACGGTGCAAGGGTCGAATGATCCAGCCATGTTAGCTGAAGTCTTACAACGAAGGTTTGGACATGCTGAAGCCATAAGCTCTACAGCCGTAAGCCATAAGCAAGATACATTCAACGTACGGCCTACAGCTGCCTGGCCTACGGCTGATTTACTCATTCTCGATGGCGGCGCAGGTCAGCTGAGCGTGGCGCGAAAAGTGATTCCAAAAGACGTTACCGTGCCAATCGTTGCACTAGCCAAAGGCGGCCACGCCCGCGAACCCCAGCAAGGCGAACGAGAAAAGATTTTCCGGCCAGATGCGCCAACCATCCGTTTGCAAAATCCGTCCGACGGCTTGTTCCTCATTGAACGCATCCGCGACGAAGCCCATCGCTTCACCATTGCCGGGTACCGCGGGAAGCACCGGAAGGCAAGCATCCAATCAGCCTTGGATACGATTCCTGGTATTGGCCCAGTGATGAAGAAAAAACTTTTGCAAACCTTTGGTTCGGTGGCCGGGGTACGCCGCGCGACGGATGAGGAGTTGCGACAAGCCGTGGGACCCGCACTGTTCAAAGTCATCAGGGAGAAACTATAATTTTCCCAGCGCGGGCGTCCCTGCCCGCGCGCAGGCACAGCGGCCTGCGCTTAGGGAATAATGCATATGCCTACCCTTGAAGAACGAAAACTTGACCTGAAGGTAAAACGCCGCGAGAAAAAGAAAAAACCCGCCATGGCTGTGCATGGTAAACGAGTCTTTCAGATTGTGCGACTACACGCTAAGCGGAGAAAGCGCCTACTCCGTAAAAATAAATGAATTTATCACCAGCTGCTCAATTTGTGAAGGAGATTGCGTATCACCGGTCTGGATTTCATATATCCTCCCGCTTTTTTGTATAAAAATTAGGTACGAAGCACCATCACCAGAGCCTACGCCTTGATAGCCTACAACCCCATCCAGGGTGATCGATTTGCGTTTGATAAAACCATATGAGTCAGCCTCTTGATCAATCCAATCCTCAAAGCCTAGCTTCTTTACTGAATTGTTTGGTAAGTCTGATGCCGATGTGTATACCTTGACCCCAATGTCCATAACTCTAATCATTTTTTTCGCGTCTAACTTTTCTTGTCGTTCCTTAGTGAGAATATACAAATCCCCAGAGCTAATTGATGCTATATCCAAAATCCAGTCAGCTGGGTATTTTATTGAGTACCCGTAGGACATATTCGTATACGTCTTCCACCCCACCGTTGGATCAATTGTGACCGTTTCCTCCCAGCCTTTTTCACCAACCGTGGCGGACCCAGCGGGGATCATGTACTGCCCAATACTAAAGAAGAAAAACTTTGTTGGATCATCCTTGTCCTCCGCAAAGTAACTTAGACCATTACTCGCAGTATATACCTTTGGACACTTCTCAGCGCCGACCCATGGATTTTCCGCGTTAACCGCTGCGGGCGGGTACGCAATGCGTGCAGTGTTCCAACCTGACCCCATCTTGGAAGCAGAGTATGTATCAGGCGTGATAACGAAGCAATCTGCGGACGAGTAGCCTTTCAAAAACTGTTGCTCAATTGCGGACTTCAGTGGGGTCGACGCTGTTTTTGTAAACCACTGAACAAACTGACCGGCTTCGGGTTTCATGTCCTCAGTGTAGACATAGAGCATACTTGAAGTTTCTTTCACTAAAATCTTGTAGTCAGCGTATGTTGGCGCGTAGGTGAAAGAGATACCCCGTGTAGCTGACGTATACGTTTTACTTGTTCCGTTAGCGGCATTCGTGTTGTTATTCACGGCCGCATTCGTGTTCGTCGCATTGACGTTGCTATTCACTGCAACATTCACATTCTCATTCACCGTGTTCGTATTGGTAAGGACGGCAGTATTGGTATTCACTACTTCCTCAGCTTTATCCTTGGTGTACCAGTACGACGCACCGGCAACAACCAGTGCGGCAACAACTGCAACCAGGACCACCGCGATGGGGAGAAAACCTTTGGGGTGGTTATGCATATACTTACTTTGTGAAAGTAAAGGTTGAAATAATTTGTCTTACCAAGGAATTAAATTCAGCAGATTCTTCAGCTTTTATTGCTGAATGAAAGCTAATGTATATTCGAGGATTTTCTGCATTTTCTTGCCTGACACTTACTGAATAGTATTCACTTAACCCAAATTCCCCTGTTTTTGCACCAGTAGGTTTTCCTTCAACAATGATAAATTTGTCGTTTTGCTTTTTTACCGTCATTGCATAGTGCACATTTCCAACCCCCCAACCCATTGGATCGACATACAATACGAATATAGGCCGTGGACTTGCCCCGATCTTCAGTACGTTTTCCGGCAGCCCCATTGTATCAATTGCCTGGATAGAATTTTGCAATACTTTCCACTCTTTCGGGTACTTGAAGGAAAAACCCCAGGGTTTATTTGTAAACTCGTTCCAATTTTTAGTCGCATCAAGGATAGTGAAGGTGGAGAGGATTAGATCAGCCTCAGTTCCAACATGGGAAATGACAAACGTTCTACCATTCCCAGTTTTAACCGTACTATACGGTATACCAGAATTAGCACTTTTATTATAAATTAAAATATTATCTCCATTAGAACTACCAGCGACCCCAACACGAAGAATAATCCCATTCGTTTCGTTCACTTCCAAGACACGCATTGTTGTTGGGTATTTCAGCGAAAAACCGTGCGTCGTACTCGTGTACGTCTTCCACCCCGCGGTTGGATCTGCAACAATATTTGTATTTCCATTCACCGCGACATTCGTGTTCGTCGCAGCGTTGGTATTACTGTTCACTCCAACATTTCCGGCGGAGCCGGACCCGGCTTCGCCGGGCACATTCTCATTCACCACTGCATTCGTATTCACAATCACCTCCACAAAATTCTGGCCATTCGCATTACACTGGCGGGGGTAACTTTCCATCACTGGATTCCCGGCTGCCGCGCACTCCGTAAAATTGGAAATGGTTGGCGCTACTGCTTCTTCCCTGCCCGCAAACCACCAGGAGGCAAAAGCAATGCCGGCTGCTACAAGAATGAGCAGACCCAGGGTGGGGAGGGCGATGAACCCAGTGGGTTTATACATACCTTTTTGGCTTAGTTTCGATTCTCTCTCTAGGGTACGATGATAGGCTCGCCTTGACAAGTACAGGTAAAATTCGTACACTCAAATCCACGTATGAATTGGGAAAAGATCTTGAGTATTGTGGTGCTGGTCACCGCGGTTCTCCTCACTGTGACAATCATCCTCCAAAGCAAGGGCAGTGGCCTGGGCGCGGCTTTTGGTGGTGAGGGAAATGTGTACCAAACGAAGCGCGGTGCAGAGCGTGTCCTTTTCATTGCAACCATTGTTCTGGCTACGCTCTTCGCAGGGGCGGCAATTGCTACGCTCATCCTCAGAACGCAGTCGGTCTAACGTAGATTTGTGCGCAATCCCCTCTCTTCGCTGTCGCGCGTCAGAAAAAATCTTACGGATCATTTCCGGAACCGGGCAACCCCTGCGCCGGCAGTTTCGGTTGACGCGGATCATGCCCTGGTACAGCACTTGAACCATTCTCGTTTGCCAACCTGGAGCCAATTCACCTATTTATTCCGCTACCTCAAGCCCAAAGAAGCGTGGGTGCTTCGGATTGCTATTCTCTTCCTCTTCGGTTCGGCTGCTATTTTAGTTGGGCGCTACATCAACCGACACTGGATACCCGAGCCCACCATTGGCGGCACCTACACCGAGGCAGTCATGGGTACACCACGCTATTTGAATCCAGTACTAGCAAGCAGCGACACCGATTTGGCGCTTACACCGTTGCTCTTCAGCGGTGTGCTTCGGCAGAACCCGAATGGTGAGTACGTGAATGATCTCGCCGAAAAAGTAACTGAAGCGCCTGATGGAAAGACGGTTACCATTCTGCTCCGCCAAAATCTCCACTGGCATGATGGCACAGCGCTCACCACGGATGACGTGCGCTTCACCATTGAGACCATCCAAAACCCCAACGTGGCCAGCCCAAGGTACACCCTCTTCCGAGGCATGCAGGTTGCGACAGCTGATGATCGGACGGTCACCCTCACCTTGGAAACCGCATCGCCACGACTGCACGAACTCTTGACTGTGGGCATTCTCCCGGCACACATTTGGGGGGACATCCCACCGGCCTCTATGAGCACCACGGATTATAACCTGAAACCTATCGGCAATGGGCCTTTCAAGTTTAAAGAATTCCGGAAAAAAGAATTGAGCGGTGATATTCGGGGTTTAACACTGGAACGCTTTCCCGATGCTGCAACCCCAGCGTTGCTGCATACTTTGAAAATTCGCTTCGTGGCTGATAGCGAAGGTGCGGTGGACGTCCTTTCTAACGGTGAGGCGGACGGGGTTCGCCTAGTGAATACTGATGCGCTTGCCCGAGCCCAAAAAATCCGTGGGGTACATTTCACCCCTCTCCCCCTTCCGCAAGTTGTTGCTGTTTTCTTCAACCTCAAGAAAGCGCTTTTCACCGAGCAAGCCGTTCGTACCGCGCTCCGGGATGTGGTTGACCCAAAAACCGTACTGCAAACTGCCCGGGGGGATAATGCGCAAGTCATTGTTGGGCCAGTACTGTTTGGCATGCCGGGTGCTGACCCCAACCCAGCTGTCCGCACTGCTGATGTGGCGGGGGCAGCGAAGCGGCTTGACGATGCAGGATGGAAATTGGAGGGTGAGGTACGGAAGAAAAAAGACGTTGAGCTCCGTTTTGCGCTAACCGTGCCAGACGTTGAGGAATATAAAGCCGCGGCTGATGGCATTGTCAATGCGTGGAAAAATATTGGCGCCGTTGCCACGGTGGATGTAGTTGACCCCAATACCCTTGGGAAAGAGATTGTGAAAGAACGAAATTTTTCTGCACTCCTCTATGCTGACCGGTACGACGGCAGTTTGGATCTCTACCCATTCTGGCATTCCACACAAAGTTTTGATCCAGGGCTGAACCTAACCAGTTTCTACAGCAAAGACTTAGATGAGGCACTCACCAACGCACGGAAAGCAAATGTCACCGCTGCGGACCGAGCGAAAGCGTATAGCACGGTGCAGTCCATTGTGAGCCGAGAAGCGCCGGCAATTTTCCTCTACCAGCCCCTGGCGAACCTGGTAACCAAGAAGCGTATCTCCACCTTGGAAACGCCAACGATTCTTGCGGGTGGCCAGCGTTTCACCAACGCTACCGAGTGGTACGTGGAAACGCATCGAGTGTGGAAGTGGAGCCCCTAGCAGGGGTTTTGGATTGAAGGTATTGGTTGGGATGGAGGTATTGATAGAAGTTGTGAGCAATATGATAGGAAGCAATGCACGTCTTCGAGCATGCCTCGCCCCTCCATCAATACCGCTACCGAAAACGAAACCTTCTATCGTGTAGCAAATACTTGCTACTAGGTAAGTCCCCAGCCTCACGGTACAATACCAGCATGAAGGCTTGACAAAGTACCTTTTCCCTGGTAGTATCAGTGCTTTCCCCTGCGTTCTGCGGGGCACGTCATTCGTTAGCCGCCGTTTATAAGAAATGGCGAACCATACGCCGGAGTGGTGAAATTGGTATACACGCACGGTTCAGAGCCGTGTGGGAGCAATCCCATGGAGGTTCAAGTCCTCTCTCCGGCACCAGCCTTCGCCCTCGGGCTTTGACGAGGGCGAAGGCTGTCCTCCGAAGCTTCCGAGCGTAGGAGGACACGACGTTTGTTCTCGGGCTACGGCTGGCGAGCCATCTGAATTCACAACTTTGTGGGACAAAAGACTGGCACACCGGTCCACAGACGCGTGCTCACCATGAAGACATGGTTGCGCGCCACGTCTGTGGGGACCCCAAGATAGTGTTCAGTGCTCGCCCCAGAGCGGGCTGTGCTTCCGCTCAACGGGGATCCGGGAATGCAAAACCTGTAACCTTCTTCGGTAACCTCAATTACGTTCACCACTAATCTCACTTTTTACTGTAGGCAATGCCTGCAACTCTCGAATCTCAATTATCAAACAACATGGCAAAAAATAGACGACAACGACCAACACCAACCCGCCGCTTCGTGCGGCCAGAACCCTCGCTCAACCTCCCGCCCAAGGACTGCCTGCGGATTATTCCCATTGGCGGCAACGAAGAAGTGGGACGCAACTGCACCATCTTCGAATACGGAAATGACATCATTATCTTGGACATGGGCGTGCAGTTCCCGGAGGAGGACATGCCCGGGGTGGATTACATCATTCCCAACCTCTCCTACCTGAAAGGTAAAGAGCGCCGCATCCGCGGGGTGATTTTCAGCCACGGCCACCTGGACCACATTGGCGCCTCCGCCATTCTGCTGGAGCAGCTGGGCTACCCGCAAATTGCTGGCCGCCCGCTCACCTTGGCGATGATCAAGCACCGCGTGGAGGACTACCAGAAAGGCGCAGCAAAGAATTTGCGCACCATTGTCATTAAGAAAGTGACAGACCGGCTGCGGCTGGGCGCTTTCCAGATTAGCTTCTTCCCCGTCGACCACTCCATCATGGACGCAGTGGGCGTGGTGATCCAAACCCCACACGGCTCCGTCATCCACCCAGGTGACTGGACGTACGAGAAAGACCCAGTGGGTCGGCAGAGCATTGAGTACACCCAACTCCGCAACGTACCCAAGCCGTCCATTCTCATGTTGGAATCCTTGGGTTCCATGAGCACCAAAGAGCGCGTGCCAGAACGGGTGATGTACGCCAATTTGGAAAAACTCGTACGCGAGGCACCAGGCCGGTTGATCATTGGCACCTTCTCCAGCCAGCTGGAGCGCATCAAGCACCTCCTGGAGTTTGCCCAAAAACTGGGCAAGAAAGTTGCCTTGGATGGATTCAGTATGAAAACCAATGTGGAAATCGCCAAGCAGCTTGGGTACATCCAGATGCGGAAAGAATTGCTGATTCCCATTGACCGCATTCATGACTACCCCGACCGTCGCGTCATCATTCTCTGCACCGGCGCGCAAGGCGAGAGTAATGCTGCCCTGTCCCGGATTGTGAATGGCGACCACCGCACGGTGAAAATCCGAAAGACGGATACCATTGTCTTCTCTTCCTCGGTCATCCCGGGGAACGAGCGGACGATCCAGCGCTTGAAGGACAACCTCTACCGACTCACGGATAATGTCATTCATAGCGACATCATGGACGTGCACACGTCTGGCCACAGCACCGCCACGGATATGATGGCCGTGCTGAAGCAAATCCGGCCCACCTTCTTCTTACCCGTCTACGCCAACCACTACTTCCTGAAAGAAGCACAGAAGCTGGCACTTCGAGAAGGTTTTCCAAAAGACAAAAGTTTTGTGCTGGACAACGGCAACGTCTTGGAGTTCACCCACGGCAAGCCCAAACTCTACCCCCAGAAAGTGCGGACCGACTACGTATTTGTGGATGGACTGGGTGTCGGTGACGTATCCAACGTTGTGCTCAGTGACCGCCAAACCCTGGCCAGTGACGGCATGGTGGTGGTCATTGCCAAAGTGGAACGAACAACTGGGAAGCTGGTCAACGACCTGCACATCATCACCCATGGGTTTGTGTACGCCAAGACCAACACCCGCCTCCTGGAAGAGATAAAGAAGAAAGTTCACGCGCTGCTGAAAGACGTTGACAAACGCACGGGGGTGAACGAAGGCTACCTGAGTACCCGCCTCCGCGATGGCCTGGGCACCTTCCTCTTCCAGAAGACCGAACGCCGGCCCATGATTATCCCAGTGATTCTGGACGTGTAGGGTAAACAACAGACAACGCACGACGAACAACTGACAACGCAGAAGGTTGAGGTTTCGGATAGTCTTGATCCTTCATTTGCCTACTCAGGTAGGAGTTTGGTATAGTATAATCACTTTTCAGTCCTCAAGGTCGTTTGCTTGTCGGCTACTCCATGAGTGACTTCGCCCAAATTTCTTCACTTTTTTTCCGATCGTTTGTCGGCGGTCGGTTTTTCGTTTCTCCTTAACTCTTCCTTCTGTATGAAGAAGTCAACGTTTCGGATAGTCCGTGCCAGCGTAGGTATGCTGACAGTGCTCATCACCCTCGCTGGTCCGCTGGGGGGAAATGTCTTCAACACCTTTTCCGCCCGAGCCGAAGAACGACCAAAGAACATTACCGGAACGGTGGTGTACAAAGGAACCACCACCCCAGTTGCCGGTGCACTACTGCACTTCTGGCCAAAAACCCAAACGGGTTTTGGGGGTGGCGACGCCACAACCGACGCTTCCGGAAATTTTAGTGTCTTCCTGCCTGCAGGATCATTGTACGGGGCAAACTTTGACACAAACTCCGCTACTGACTGGACGTTCAATGAGCAAATCCCGGATATTGCATTCAGTGCTGATGCAACAACAGAAAGTCGTACACTCAATTTCCAAGTGACCAAAGCAACGGCCACAATCACCGGATCCGTCACGAAGGACGGGGTAGCGATTACGGATGCAAATATCAACGCTTGGTCAACGAGCGGCCCGGGTGGAGGTGGCAATGCCCGCGTGACGGACGGCAGCTACACCATGCGCGTACCAGCGGGATCTTTTAACCTTGGCTTCTGGAGCCCAGATCAAACCTTGTCTGCCCCGCAAACCGCAGTGGTCATTGCTGATGGCCAAACCATCACCGCAAACTTCGTGGTGAAAGCAAAGACCGCGCATCTCACCGGTCGGCTGATTGATGGAAGTGGTACGCCTGTCTCGGGAATTCGTATGAATGCATTCTGCATGACTCCGGGTGCGTCTGGAGCCCAGAATGGCCCACAGCCGGGGGTCAACGGCAATGCCACCTCAGGTGCGGATGGCACCTTTGATCTTGCAATCCTTGCCGGGCGCTGCAATTTGAACGTGGACAATTACCAGCGACCTGAAGATGCTGGTTTACCATCCTACGTCTACAATGGGAAGCCTCTGGAGACGACACTCGATACCGACACCTCCGCATTTGGCTTTGGCGACATTACAATCGTAAAAGCCGATGCCACTATCCTCGTGAGCGTGATGAAGGAAGACGGCACCTTGGCGACCGGCCTGAATGGCTACGTGTACGCACAAAAAGCCGGTGAGGACCAATTTGGCCCTGGCCAGAACTTTGGCGGCCCGCTGATGCAAGATGGGCACGCAACCATTAAAATGCCGTCCTCCGTCTTCTCCTTGGTCAAACTAGGTATTAACCTGCCACCCGAGGCTGAGTACTCCATGGCAGAAGCCACGACCGTCTCCGTGGTTGCAGACAGCACAAGCACCGCAACGCTTCGGGTCGTCAAGAACAACTCCTCCATCTACGGCGCGCTGGTGGACCAGAATGGCATTCCGCTAACGACCTGCACCCCACCGGCTGGTCAGTTCAGCTTCGGCGATATCTTTGTGAATAGCACGGAAAAAGGCGGCCGAGGCGTGCAATTCATGTCGGATTGCAGTTACAAAGTCTCAGTGGTGGCTGGTACCTACCAGTTTAACTACCACTTCAGTGACGGTACGGGCTTGCTGAACACGAACCAAGGCCAAGACAAGGTTGAAGTGCACGCAGGTGAGAATGTGGTGAAGAACATTACCGCTCTGGTTGGTGATGCAAAAATCAACATTTCTGTGGTAGATCCCACCGGCGCCCCTGTGCAGGCATTTGCTGACGCGGGAAACGAAATTGAACTCTTTGGGAAACCCGGAGACCAAGGTGGTTCCAACAACGGCCCGAAGGATCTTGGCGCTGCCCAGTTTAAGGACAAGAATGGGAAAGAAGGTGATGCATTTGAGGTGTGCATGAAAGCCTACCAAAAGAAGGACGCAGCGCAAATTAAGAAGTGTGAGGCAATGAAGCTGCCTGACATTTCCACTGGCCCAGGTGGTTGCAAAAACGTGGGTAGCTGTGTGAAATTTTGCATGGTGCCGACGAACCAAGCGGAGTGTGGAAAATTTAAAGGACCAGACAAAGGCCCAAGTGGCCCGCAGACCGGCCCCGGTGGTTGCAAATCCGAAGCGGAGTGCAAGGCGGTCTGCTCAAAACCGGAAAATGAAAAAATGTGTAGAGATTTCGCTCCGCCAGCTGGTGGGGAAAGCGGTCTCACCGGTGCGTCTTTCTTTAAGGGCAAAGTGAAAGGTGAAAGCACTGATCAAGGAAATCAAGTCATGGGAAGTGGGCCAAAACCAGAGGACTTTAAAAACGTCCTGCACACGAACACCATGACGAATGCGAAAGGCGTTGCGACGCTTTCGACTCTAAGCGGGCACCTGTACGAAGTACGCGTGAATCCCCCGCCGGGTTCGCCCTGGATGCCTGCCCAAGCGCAAACGGTTGATTTCCGCGGGAGTGCGAGAACTGCGAATCTCACCTTCGCCCTCCGCCAAGCAGACGCCAAAATCACCGGGAAGGTTGTGGGGGGTGGCCAGTTTGGTTGGTGCCACGGCTGGGAGGAATCTGGGAACTTCTCCGGTGGGCAAGTCCAAGCTGGGAAGTACGAAATCAACGTTTCCAAGGGTGTGTGGCACATTGGCTGTGATGCTCCGGCTGGCAATGACTTCTTCCGCAGCGAAGAGGTGACCATTGTCGTCGACGGCACGCAAAAAGCCATTACGCAGAACTTCGTCCTGTCAAAGAATGCGAACTTCCGCATCCCCAATCCAGTTTCACAAACCACAGATGCGACCCAAGCATTCTCCATGACCCTGGAAGATGGTACCACCGTGGTCGCTGGCGCTTCTGCCTTCGCGACGAGTGGGAATGTCACCATCACGGCAACGCCAACAGCCAATTTGATGAGCCAGGCAGATGCGAAACCCGCCTGGTACGGGTACGACTTCAAAGCGACGAATGCTACAACCGGGGCGGAGATCACGAAGTTCAATTCGAACGTCACGATCACCTTCAAGTACACGGACAAAATGCTGGAGGGTGCGGGCGTTGATGAAAGCGCCTTACTCCCCCGCTACTTTGACGACACCACGAATACGTGGAAAACCCCATCAAATGCCACGCAAGATGCTACGAATAACACGTTGACCGTCACCAGTGACCACTTCTCCAAGTGGAGCCCAACCTCCAACGGGAAAGCGAAAGCCAACACTGCGGTGAGCGTGGGCACCGGGAAGAACAAAGGGAAATTCACCATTGGGACAGGCAAGAAAGCAAAGACCATTACCGCCTTTGCTGGGACTGCGCTGAATGTTGCAACCACGAACTTTGGTGGGAAAACAGGTCAGCTCATCTTCGTCTCCCCAAGTGAGAATCTGAAGAAAGGCACGAGCAGCGTGAAAGTATTCACCCTCAGTGGAAAGTTGTACAAAACGCTAGCCCCGTTTAAGAACAATGGCGCCATTAATCTACTGTTGGCGGATATCACCAAAGACGGCAAGAGTGATATTGTGACCAGTCAGTCAACAGGGAAGAACAAAGTGCTCGTCTTTGATGCAATGAAAAAATTTGCATCATACGCCGTAGACACTGGCGCAAAATCGAACAGTACGGTTCGGGTCACCACGCTGGAAGCGCAGCAGGCGGGTGTTGCCAGCCTCACCGTCCTGGTACAGAACCGAGGGAAGAACAGCCTAAAGGTCTACGGCTTTAGCAAGGGAAAATTTACCCCCACCAGTCTCAATGAGAGCAGCGCACGCATTAGCATTGCTGGCACCGCAGTGCGTCTCAAGGTTCTCAAACCAGCCTCTCTGAAAGTCACTGGGAAACTTGCAACGACAAACGCGAAGGCTGTACTGACAATCACGGGTAAAAACTTTGACCGGAACGTGGTCGTGAGTATTGGCGGCGTGCCAACGGCTGTTAAATTCAAAAATAGCGGACAAATCACCGCTACGCTCAATGGAACGCTGCTTACCAAAAACAAGGCCTACACCATGAAAGTGGTGAACCCAGATGGTTGTTCCGGCACTGTGAGTGTGAAAACGCAGTAAGCGAAGATCTACATAACTCGCTCCCCCGCCCCACACCTGAGGCGGGGGTTTTGGATTATCCCTTTACTGTCATTCTAAGTCCCACAGTAGTGGGACTTAGAATCTCCGTGGGAGGTTACACTCTTCGGAGATCCTCCCGCCCGTTCGTCACCAACAAACCACCGCGGCTTAGAAAAGCCGCTCTGGGTTTTATGAATAAGTCTCTACGTCCCTACCCCGATAATGCCGTTGGGGGAGGCGGAAAATATACTTATTGCCATCATTCATTGGACAAAAAAACCCTGCATCCATCATTCGTTTGTAACGAAATCAAGATGCAGGATTTTGAGATTCAGCCCAAAGAACTTCTTTTGTACACACCCGCGGGATGATCGGCATCCCAGTCGTCGGCGTCAATGAAAGCAAAGCTCCAAAACCAGGAACCGTAGTCGTGCCGACCCAGATAGAGAACGTAACGTCTGCCCATAGACTTCAGAATGGTTCCCCAGAATGACAACCAGGTTATACCCTTTGTCTCATAGAGCGTATTCAGCATCTTATGACCGTTTTCCTGCCAGAGGGCAAGAAAGTCTTCGGCATCAAGCTGTACATCATCAGGGTTAGCCTTGATACGATTGGGGAGCTCTCCTCCATTGATACTGGTCTCGCCTTCGTGTAAATAGACCTTACTGACAATGTCGCTAGCACGCAAACTGTCACCGCCACGCTTTCCGATCCGGTCGACGATACGCCAGTTATTCCCGAGGAACTGTACGGGGTCAAAGGGTCGGCGACTAAGCACATCTAGTTCAATACGCATATTCGCGACGTGCATACGCGCTTCGACACGTCGGCCCACTAGAGCAACGAACTCGTCAACCAACGCAGTACCTTCGCTCTCATGGACGTACTTCGCGATCCCACTCTTCAGACCGGCGACAAACCGTTCATAGAGCCGGTCAATCTGTTCGCTAGTTATCGGTGTATCTGTGGATGGGGGCATGTTATCTGACATGGCGACATCCTCCTTCTTGGTTTATGTAAATGCTCAAATACTCACTGTGAGTAGTCATAGCCAGAAAATACCGAGAATGGACTCTATCGCGGAATTCATCCCGCTGTAGAGCGGGACCAGAGGATGACCTTCGGTCACTTTTGGCTATGACTACCTAGGTTTTGCAAGTAATTTTTAAGGTGCTATGAAACAAATTATACTACCACAGGTTGGCAGTTATGTCAATAGGTAGGTATACTACCCTCATGTCCAAACCGCGCATCATTTCTGGCATCCAGCCTACTGGCAAGCTCCACCTGGGAAATTACCTGGGCGCTTTGAAGAACTTCGTTGACCTACAGGACAGCGGCAAGTACGACTGCTTCTTCTTCATTGCTGACCTGCACTCCCTCACGGAGAATTTTGACCCCAAGCAAAAAACCCAAGACATTTTGGAAGTGGCCGCAACCTTCCTGGCACTAGGGCTAAACCCCAAGCTCTCCACCATCTTCCTGCAGTCTGCCATTCCGGCCCATAGCCAGCTGGCTTGGATTTTCAATACCCTCACCCCCATGGGCGAGCTGGAGCGCATGACCCAGTACAAGGACAAGGCTGCTCGGCAGAAAGAAAACGTGAACGTGGGCCTCTTCACCTACCCAGTGCTGCAGGTTGCCGACATTCTGCTGTACAAACCCTTTGGCGTGCCCGTGGGCCAAGACCAGGTGCAGCACGTGGAGCTCACCCGCACCCTCGCACGGAAATTCAATACTCGGTTTGGCGAAACTTTCCCAGAGCCAAAGGTAATTCTGACGCCTACCCCGAAAGTGATGAGCTTGTTGGAGCCAACCAAAAAAATGAGCAAGTCCTTGGGTGACCAGCATGTCATAAACCTGTCAGATGAGCCTGAGACGATCACCAAGAAACTTGCCCGAGCAGTGACAGCCACCAAAGGCGGCGAAGCAAACCCTGGAGTGGAAAATCTCCTGACTATCCTGGACCAATTTGACGCTACTGCTACCAAGCACTTCAAGCGTGAAGAAGCTGCGGGCACCATCCGCTACTCGGATTTGAAGAGCGAACTGGCTGGCGTGCTAGACCGCACTTTTGGGCATTTCCGCGAGGAACGCACAGCCCTCTTGGCTCAACCAAAAAAACTGGTCGCAACCCTGGCAAAAGGCAATGCCCAGGCTGCAAAGGTCGCAGAGCAAACTCTGCAGGAAGTCATGCGGCAGGTTGGATTGCAGCCGTAGGCCAGCTTGACCCCTGGCACAGGTGTGCCAAAATGCCTCCAACACCAAAAGGAGGTTACTTTTCACACTCCAAAAATTGAAGTTTCACAATGTTCGATAGGAGAACGCATGATTATTACCGTTGATGCTATGGGTGGCGACAGCTTCCCTGACGTCCCAATAGATGGCGCGCTGCTTGCCTTACAGGAACTGCCTCAGGACTTCTCTATCAATCTTATTGGCGACAGCGGAGTCATTCAGGAGTACCTCAAGGGTAAAACATATTCGAATCTTCGATTGCATATCTGCGATGCATCCGAGGTTATCGCGATGGACGAAAAACTGGAAAGCGCCAGGCGGAAACGCCGATCGTCCATCATGCTTGGACTCGAGCAGCAAACCCTGGGACAATCCCAGGCTTTCATTAGTGCGGGCAATACTGCGGCGGTCATGGCTTTGGCTGTAGTAACGCTCCGACCATTGCCTGGCATTGAGCGTCCCGCCATTGCAGTCACCATGCCAACTGTGGAGGGGCCCTGTGTCATTCTCGATGTTGGCGCCAGTGTTGATTGCACGCCCCAGCAGCTTGCCGACTTCGGGATGATGGGTAGTATCTACGCCCAGCATATCCTCGGAATTAAAACCCCTCGGATTGCGCTCATCAGCATTGGAGAAGAACCTGCCAAAGGAAACGACGCTACTCGGAAGGCCCACGAACTGCTGCAAGCGATGACGACGCACAATGAGCATCGGTTCATCGGAAATCTTGAAGGGAGTGATATTCTGTGGGGCAAAGCCGATGTCATGGTTACCGATGGATTTACCGGAAACATCTTGCTTAAACTAGCGGAGAGTTTCCTGCCAGCCCTCAATGCGATTGTAAAGAAAATTCTTCGTCGTGGCAGACTCGACCAACAGGGCTTCGCCTTACTCGCCAAAGGAGTCTTCCTGGGACCAACGATCGGAGCCCTCAAACGAACCTTCGACGTTGAGAAGTATGGCGGCGCTCCCCTCTTGGGTATTCAGGGCACCGTCATTATTGCCCACGGCAAATCCACGCCCAAAGCAATTCTCAGTGCTATCGCTGCCGCTCGATCGGCTGTACACGCAAACATCAACCAGCTCATTGCAGACAATGTAAAACGCTCTTGACCCCCAACGCGCACCATCGTAACCCACGAGTGCGCGTTTTTCTATTCGAAAAAAAATCCTGGCCATTGTGACCAGGATACTGTTTTACTTTTCTTGGGTTGGAATGTGCTCTGCCGAACGAAGGTAGAATTGCTCCCATGGACTAGCCGGAAAATCCCACTTCTGCTTGGGAAAATCTTTCCACCACGCTTGGGTCAGGCAGCCGGATCCACAGGCAAGTTCCGCCGCCCGCGCCAGAATCTTATACACCGTCACGCCGTTTGGGTTTCGCAGCAAACTCTCGCTGTCTCGAAGTCGGTGGATAATTCGTGTCTGCACTTCATTACCAAATTTGGAATGAAAATTCTTGGTCATGAGTTCAACCGCGCTGAGGGTAAAATCGGGATGATCTTCGTCATCTGTGTTCAGCGCCAGCCGCTCATTGGGATAGACACTGACCTGATTTTCTTCAGCTGCCAGCCTCAGGACGATCACTGACCCATGTACAAGCTGAGCCACCGCTTTCCCCTCACGTTGCACCGGTTTCTGCCCAAAGGCACGAAAAAGCATTTCTGGAATTTCCGTAAGGTACATTTTCCTCCTCTGCTATAAGTTTTTGTTTTCGAGTTTACCCGTACCTTAGCGCACTATCCCCTGTTGTCAATACGATAATAAACCCGCTACACTCCCTGTATGTCCACCCTCCAACAAACCGACCCCGCGATTGCTGAACTCATCCAGCAGGAACTCGCCCGCCAACGCGAGGGTTTGGAAATGATTCCATCGGAAAACTTCACCAGCCAAGCAGTGATGGAAGCCATGGGCTCAGTCCTGACCAACAAGTACAGCGAGGGCTACCCTGGCCGCAGGTACTATGGCGGCAACCAGGTCATTGACCAAGTAGAGGAACTTGCACGGGAACGTGCGAAGAAACTCTTTGGCGTGGAGCACGTGAATGTCCAACCTTACTCTGGTTCGCCGGCGAACTTGGCCATTTACTTTGCCTTGCTGGAGCCCGGGGACACCATTCTTGGTATGGACCTGGCGCAGGGCGGGCACCTGACGCATGGGTACAAGCTCAATGTTTCTGGAAAATTCTTCCACAGCGCAGGGTACGGCGTCCATCCGGAAACGCATCGCTTGGACTACGATGCCATCCGCGCCAAAGCCGTGGAAGTGAAGCCAAAGCTCATCATGTGCGGCGCCACCGCCTATCCACGGATTATTGACTTTGCTGCGTTTCGCAAAATTGCCGACGAAGTGGGCGCGTACTTGGTCGCGGACATTTCCCACATCAGCGGTTTGGTCGTCGCTGGCGTCCATCCCTCCCCTGTTCCGTATACCGATGTGGTCATGACCACCACGCACAAAACCCTCCGCGGTCCACGCGGAGCAATGATCCTGGTGCCTAAGGTGGCGGATCGCCTCCGGCCTGAGGCAAAGAAAAACCTAGCCCAAAAAATTGACTCAGCCATTATCCCCGGCCTGCAAGGTGGACCACACAATCATCAAACCGCGGCTATTGCCGTAGCCTTACTGGAAGCCAGCCAACCCAGCTTCATGGAGTACGGAAAACAGATTGTAAAAAATGCCCAAGTGCTAGCCGAAGCGCTTACCAGTGCTGGTCTCCGACTGATTACCGGCGGCACGGACAACCACCTGATTCTGGCGGATGTTTCACCGTACAACATTACCGGCAAAGAAGCTGAGCGTTTGCTGGACACGGTTGGCATTACCCTCAACGCCAACCTCATCCCCTACGACACCCGCAAACCGCTGGACCCATCTGGAATTCGCCTGGGCACACCCGCGCTTACCACGCGTGGCTTTACCGAAGCTGACATGAAAATCATTGGCGAGGTCATGGTGAACGTCCTCAAACATCCTGGTGATACAGCAGTCTTAGATGCTGCGCGGGTGCAGGTGAAGAGTTTGACTCAGGCACATCCGCTGTACTAATTTGGTATCTTGGATGAAAAAAACCGTCTCGAGAGAGACGGCTTTCTAATGATCAAAATTCGTTTGACATCCTACGATGAAAGCCCGAAGTCTTTTACCACGCGTTCTAAGGACTTCAAGCAAATGGTACTATCTTGAGCGACTTCATATGCAAGAAGCATAAATCGCCAAAAGAATTGATCTGGCATTCTGATAATATCCCACCGAACGTCTCGCCTTCCTGTAGGCTGGCCATGGAGTTGGTCAATCAGCTGGTCAAATGGCATCCCCCGAAGCACCAACGAGGCAATACGAGCATGCTCGCCTTGTAACTTTCGAGGGCTCATAGAACAATTGCCCCGCAAAATCTCCAGGGCGTCGGCTAAATCATGCAGCTGCTCATCAGTGAGTTCAGGCAGATCCAGAGTTTGCGATCTTCCGTCAAGCTGCTCCATTACTACGGTTTTCACGTTTCCTCCTCTGTAAAGAGACGATTTTCTGCCTCGACCTTACGCCTGAGTTGTGCGCCTGTCAAGGAATGCGTACACTACAATTATGACACGTAAACATACCACCCTGGGCAAGCACCGCATGGTCTTCAAGGGAATCATCTACAACATCAGCCACACAACTGCGACGCTGCCGGATGGCCAGAAGAAAACCTTTGAGTACCTACACCGCGTCCCCACGGCCGTAGTTCTAGCGTTTGATGCCAAACGCCGGCTGGTAATGACTCGGGAATACAAAGAGCTTGCCCGGCGGCACATCTGGCACCTGGTGGTTGGCAAAGTGGACAAGGGCTACACACCCAAGCAAGCTGCGCAACTTGAACTGCAGCAAGAAGCCGGGTTCAAGGCTAAGAAGCTCAAGCTCTTCTACCGCTCCCCGCGGCACAAGCACTGGCCAATAATGGCTTTCATCGCCACTGGTCTTACACCATCCAAACTTCCGGGTGACCCGGGGGAAGACATTCGGCCAGTACCAATGCCCTTAGCCAAAGCCGAGGAACTGGCCATGACTGGTAAGGTAGAAGATCCGGTGCTGGCGTACTTCATCACCCGTGCCGCGTACGTGGTGCGGATGAAGGGGTGGAAGACGTTGCTAGATTAATTAGGTTTAGGTTTTGACGCTAGAATGGTTGTTGGATGGAAGGATATAGGTAAAAAGTATACAAATGCCCTCCTTCAAAACCCTAACTAGCTTCCATACCCCGATCCTTGCCGACTCGCCTACACTCCGCTACAGTAGCCCCAGAATAAACCCTGAACCTTGCAACCAGAAAGGAGTGCCTGTGCAACTCCGCGACGTTCATCCGACCTTAGGCTTCCTTGCCTTGGACATTCCAACCGCGCTGCAGGAGCTCAGTCGGTCATCGCCATTACCCCTAGTGGTTGTGGAAAAAATCTTCGGCGATCTCAGCTGCCGACTGGTTACGCATGACCTGATGCAGGTAGCCAGAACATTTCTGGATACACCCAGCCGTTTAGGTGCGGCAATTGCCTTGGCACCTACCGCCTTTGATTGCTCCAGCCTCACAAAAATCGTGTACGCCCATGCGGGCATTTTTTTGGAACGCTACACGCATTTGCAGATTGAAGCAGGAGTAGCGGTGACCGAACCCCAGGCCGGCGACTTACTGTTCACGTCTGGGCCACGTGCGTGGCGACACAAGGATTTCCCCGAGGGGATTGGCCACGTGGCACTAGCCACCAGCCCAACGAGCTGCATGCATGCCGGGAATGGCTCCAAAAAAGTAACGGAGATTCCTATAGCTAACCTTGTCCACCCGGTGATGGCCATTCGCAGACTCTTGCCCAATGTCCATCAAGTAACCGTTGTGGTACTACCGGACACGCTGCTGAGCTTTTCGACGCCCAGGGAATTCCTGGCCTTCCTTCGCAAGCACCTTGCTTCCCAGAGCCGCTCTGATTAAACTTCAAGCGGCTCTCTTCTTTACCCTATGGCACTCTCCCCTGCTCACTTTCACGCCTACCGACGCAGCCAGAAATTCCTGGAGGCTTTGCCACAGCAGGTTTTTATGCCCCGAAGCGTGGATCCTGCCTTGGGTCTGCAGCGGACCCAGGCACTGCTTGACCTGCTTGGAAATCCGGAGCGAGGGTTCCGGTACGTCCACGTGACCGGGACAGCGGGCAAAGGCACGGTGGTCGCGGGTATTGCCGCAGCCTTGCACGCTGCAGGAGAACGCGTTGGCACATTCACCTCTCCACACGTGACCACCACCCTGGAACGTATAACCGTCGGCGCCAAACTAACATCGGTGCAAGATTTTCTCTGGGCGTTTGCGAAAGTGCAGAAGGCAATTCGTACACTTGCAAAAAAATTCCAGCCTTCACACTTTGAAGCGCTGTTTGCCATGGCTTTACTCATCTTCCAGAAACGCAAAATCCAGTGGGCGGTCATTGAAGTGGCCGCGGGCGGGAAAAATGACCCTACGAATATCATCCGCCCGCCGAAGCTAGCAATCATCACTGCTATTGGCATGGACCATGAACGGATCCTGGGCCGGACGCGAAAAGCTATCACCCGCGCAAAAGCCGGAATCATCAAACCTGGCTGTACGGTAATCACCGGCGTGACTGAACCAAAACTGTTGGGCATCATTCAACAGCAGGCTAGGCAGGCGCGGGCAAAAGTGACCGTGGTGCGTCCTTCGACAAAACTGCAGGTTGGCACTCTCCGGGGCCCAGCAAGCCAACTAGATGCAGCAATCATCCAGGCTGCCTGCCAGTTCTTACAACTCAAGCCTGAGGTGATCCAGACAACCTTGCGCCACCTCCGTCTCCCGGCTCGAGTGGAACGCATGCCTGACCGCTTGCCGGTCATCATTGACGGGAGTCATAACCAGCTGAAAGCCCAGGCTCTGGTAGCCGCCCTCCGCACCCAAGGAATACGAAAGGTCAAATGCATCATTGGCATTACCGCGCACAAAAAACCTCAGCGTATCCTCCGGCCGCTGCTGCCCATAGTGACAGGCTGGTTTTGCACGGCATCTAGTCAGCCCTATCCCCCAGCACTCCAACCGCGAGAATTAGCAAATGCACTCCGAGCATTAGGAACGAAAAAACGAACCTCCATGCACCACACCTCCCTGCAGGCATTTCGTTCAGCCCGCCGTTCAGCCACACCGGCTGATGCCATACTCATCACCGGCTCCTTCTACCTTGCCGGTGAATTGCGCCAAATGTGGTACGCTGAGAGGGAGATTGTGGAACAGCGAAGTTCTTTCCCCAAGAAATAAACTCGGCTAACGTAGGACGGTGTCGCAGCCTGTATCGTAAGTAAGGCTTCGGATCCGGTACTCGGTACGTTACGCGATTGACGATGCCGTATACCGATACCTGCCTGCGCGAAGCCGCTTCGGCGAAGGTGGGTGGGTGGCGACCCCCTCCATCAAAATTCCTCTTCTCTACATACATATCCTTTTCGTAATTCGTATTTTCGTAGTATCTATTCGTAATTCGTAACTCATGCAGAAGATTGACGGTCGTGCATTAGCTAATAGCATACTCAGCAGTGTGAAGACACACTGCGCCGCAAGCAGCACCCGACCTGGCTTAGCAATTGTTTTGGTTGGTGACGACCCAGCTTCCGTCACCTACGTTCGCCTCAAAGAAGAAGCTGCTGCACAGGTTGGCATCCATGCCGAAGTACACCGCTTTCCCGCAACAGTGGATGAAGCAACGGTGGTGCAAAAAATCCAAGCACTCAATGCCAACGCAGCTATCAGTGGCATGATTGTCCAGCTCCCGCTGCCAAACCAGCTGAATGCTGACACGGTGGTTTCCGCCATTGATCCCGCAAAAGACGCAGACGGCTTTCACAAAACCAACCTGGAACGCTACAAGCAGAATGTGCCGGGTGCACTGGCTCCTGGCTTGTGCGAAGGTGTCTTGGCTTTGGCACAAGTTCCCGGCGTACCTCTAGACGGAAAAAAAGCGGTGGTGCTGGCAAATGGCCCCATCTTCGCCGAACCCATGGCCATGCTGCTCACCCGTGCAGGTTTGGACGTGACCTTGCTCTACCCCCCCTTCCGTGACTTTGCCCAAGCAACAAAAGACGCCGACCTCATTGTCATTGCCCTTGGCAAAGCTGGTTTCCTCAAAGCTGAACATACCAAACCAGACGTCATTATTGTTGACGTGGGGTTTAACCGTGTAGACGGGAAAGTGGTGGGCGATGTGGACGCAGCGAGTATGGCAAATCAGCCCGGCTGGCTAACACCCGTACCTGGCGGCGTTGGGCCCGTGACCGTGGCGATGCTGCTGGAGCGAACTCTGCGACTAGCTGAGAATTAAGAGGCTGGGAGCTGAAAGAAAACCGCAAAACTACTACTGAGACTAAAGACACAGTTTTTTGCCTTTGTCTCTTGCTCATTGGTGACTTGGGAGAAGAGTTCCGTGCAAAAAGTTTTTGTCGTGTTTATTTCGTCGCCAACCAGCTGCGTGAAGGCAGCGGTATCTAATGATCTTTGCTGAGGAAGGAGCCGGCTCGTCGCTGTCTCCGAGTTCGTACAGTACGTTTCTCTTTCCGAGCTAGTCCAAGTAGCAAATGGGACATCACCACCCACCATCGCCGTACAGTAGGTGTGGTAGTTCGCAACTGTGAGCTCTGCAGTACTCACAGGAGAATACCCCTTACGTAGCTCACTGCTGTCAGAGTACCCATCGCCATCCGTATCAGTTTTGGCCGGGTCTGTACCCAAGTACAGCTCGTCTTGATCAAAAATGCCATCCTTATCCGTGTCAGCAGTAGTTGGAACAATAGCCTGATTCACATTCCCCGCTGCATTGACGTTCCCTACCGTGTTTACATTTCCGGCAGTATTTACATTCTGATTCACCGCCTGGTTCACATTGCTGTTCCCCTCTGGGAAAACTGACCGGTTCGTGTTGGCATTGCTCAGCACAGCCACGCTGTTCGCGTTATCGTTCAGCTTCGAGTCATCCGTCTTCTTCCCAAAGAATACAAAGGCTGCCGTGCCACCACCAATGATGACGACAAGGCCAACCAGCCCTAAGATTAAACCGAGCTTCGTTTTGGTTTCCACATCCGCCACCTGGGGCATGGTTGCAACCGCCAGTGTGGACTGCATGCGCTCTTCGCCAGGCTTGGGCACTTTCCGTATTGGCTTCAACGGTCCCCAGTCTTTCCCATCCTGCATTGGCTGGACTGGTGCTGGTGGCATTGCAGGTTGCGGTACCCCACCCGTGGGTTGCGCCCAGGGCTGCGGGGGTGGCGTTGGTGGAATTGGATTTGGAGAACCCGAAGGCGATGGGATGTTCTCAAACATATGCCTATAGTATACCTGACTAGGAGAAAGTGCAGAAGCCTGGTAGTATCCACAACATGTCACTCCAAATAGGAATTGTTGGTCTCCCCAACGTCGGAAAATCCAGTTTATTCCGCGCCCTTACGAAGAAGGCTGTGCCCGCGGAAAACTACCCCTTTACCACCATAGATCCCAACGTGGGCGTGGTGGAAGTGCCGGATGAACGCCTGGCGCCCATGGCCAAGGTCAGCGCGTCGGGCAAAATTGTGCCCACGATTATTGAATTCGTAGACATTGCTGGTTTAGTGAAAGACGCGCACAAGGGTGAAGGCTTGGGCAACAAGTTTTTGGCGAACATTCGAGAGGTGGCGGCCATTGCCCACGTGGTTCGGTCTTTTACCGATCCCGACGTCATCCATGTGGATAACCGGGTCAATCCGATTGAAGATGTGGCTACCATTGACACTGAGCTTGCTCTGGCGGATTTGGAGGCAGTGAAGAAACGGGTGGAGACAGCACGGGGGAAAGTGAAGTCGGGAGATAAACTCAGCGTGGCACAGCTCCCCCATTTGGAAAAACTGGAACAGGCGTTGGCGGCTGGCACCCCGGCTCGCACGTTTCGAGAAGATGCTGATTTGGGACCGCTTATCAAGGAGTTACAGCTCTTGTCTGGCAAACCTGTACTCTACGTCATCAACGCCGATGAAGCAGAATTAAAAAATGCGGACACTCTTCAGAAACAGTTTGCCGAGGCGAACAAATTCAACGTGGAGGATGTGCTGGTCATCTCAGCAAAAATTGAAGCAGAACTTGCAGAGCTCACAACGGAGGAAGCTGACGCGTACCTGAAAGACTTAGGCCTCACTGAACCCGGCTTGAACCGGTTGATAAAGAAGGCGTATCACACCCTGGGGCTGCTCACCTTCTTCACCTCTGGAGAAATGGAAACCAAAGCCTGGACTGTCCGCCAAGGTGCGCTGGCACCAGAAGCGGCGGGGGTTATCCACTCCGATTTTGAAAGTGCATTCATCCGTGCGGAGGTAATGGATTGGAAAGATCTGGTGCAGTACGGCGAGTCTGGCTGCCGAGACAAAGGCTTGCTGCGCATTGAAGGCAAAGAGTACGTCATGCGCGATGGCGACGTGGCGCATTTCCGCGTCGGAGTGTAGGAAGAAGCCAGAAAGCCACCCGCCCCGACATCCCGCAGTGGGATCGTCGGGGTAGAGCCATAAAGCTGTAGAGATCTTTGGTGCTTTTTGTCATCCTGAGTCTTCGAAGGATCTCTGAAGACTGTAACCAACCACGGAGATTCTTCGCCCCACTGCAGTGAGGCTCAGAATGACAAAGAAGGAGAGCAGAACCACCCCTAACCTGGGGGTGCTGCACTCGCTCGCACCCGCCGCAGACGGCTCCTTGGAAAGGAGGGGAAAATTAGCATCTCTGCTAACCTTCCAACTCTACCTGCCCTCCATACTCCTATCGACATCCAAAACCTTGACCCAGTTCTTCCCTGGGTGTAGGTTTTTTCGTTATACTGAAGACGAAACGGTTCGTTACCCAAAACGACACCATGGTACGCAACCTCAAAACCCCAGGTGCTGGGTGTGAAGCATCAGGAGGCTATAGTGATTCGAAAGCATTCTTTTGAGCCGATTGCATCCGTACAGGTCATTACGGTAAAGGAGGTGATCCCATCTACGAGAGGCTAATCCCCTCTCACTGATGACCTTGTCACGGGCAACCATATATAAGCGCTGATTGAAAGGTCGGCGCTTTTTTTATCCACAAAGCGCCTTTCTTGACGAGTGGAAATTGTGCTGATAGGGTAAGAAACTACAAACGTACATGAACAAACGCAATAAAAAGGAGTTTCCATGCGTGCTATTGTTGACGAAACCTTTAAACACCAATTCCCAACACACTTTAAGGAACTTCTGGGCAAAACTTTCCACTGTCCGGTATCTGGGTACACGTACAAAATTACGGAAACCGACCAAAAAGATGTTCACACTTCGGCTTTCTGTGTGGGATTGTCCATTGTCGAATGTTTGACAATCCAATGCCCGGGCTGCAAACAGCAGCACTACTTTCTACCGCAACCAGGTTTCCACTGTTGCGAAAATACTGATCATGGCGTGACCGACCTACAACGTGCAGTTGGCCAACATCGATTCATGCCGTTTCATGAATTCGCAAAAAAACTTCCTGGGATAGTCCAGTACCTTGCACAAGCCGGGATCGATCGAATGCTCGTAATGGAGCTAACCTCAAGTGACTACTCAGTCCCTCCGAACGAGAAGCAGGGAGCAAAGCACATTTTCAATCCAAGTTGGCTGAAGGATTTCCGTAGTTTTGAGATCTACACCGTTTGTAAAATCCTCAATCTCACTACCGAAATTCAGCTCCTCACGCCCTGCGTGCCAAACGCAAACAGAAAAAGCCATGAGTCGGGGACATATTTCATTACTGCTCGGTGGTAACTCTACGATTCCTAGCGCTGATTGAAAGGTCAGCGCTTTTTCTTCGCTCACAATTTCCCACTGATCGGGACCAGCATCCGCTGCAGTACCGGTTTTGCCTCACTAGCCGACATGAACCGCGGCTGGCTGGTGCGTTCGATTTTCACTGGCAACACCTCTAGCGTCACCTGACGCCGGTCAGACACCGTTACCCGCGCCACCGCACCTTCCTGGGTATTCTTCGACCACGTTTGATCAAAAACCAGATTCCCCAAGGAGTACAGAATGTGCTTGCCTTTGTACTTTTCCACGGGCTGCACCCAGTGCGGGTGATGGCCAATGACCAGATCGGCGCCTGCATCCACAGCGGCATGGGCAAAAGTCTTCTGCAGCGAGTTTGGTACCACGGTGTACTCATTCCCCGCATGCAATGACACCACCACAAACCTGCCTGTGGCACGCACCTTCTTCACCTCTGCTTGCATTAACCAGATATCCACATTAGCAATGGTTGTTTTCTGGATATTCGTCGTCAGCACTCGTTCGCCATACGTGTACGCCAAGACCGCAACCGGAACTGCGCCAGCCTGGAAGAAGCGGGGCGCGTAGGCGACTTTTGACGTACTGCCGGCGCCAGCAACGAGGATCCGGTTTTTCTGCAGCAGATCAACCGTGGCTTGAATGCCTGCGCTCCCCTGGTTCCGGCTGTGGTTATTCGCAAAGGAAACCACGTCAATACCCGCGCCCGTGAGCGCGGTGACGTGCTTTGGGTCAGCGCGGAAAATCATTTCCTGGCTGGAAGCTGAGCCCGCGAGGAACGGCGACTCCAAATTGACAAATGCCAAATCAGCTTGCCGAAAAACTTTGGCAAGATTCGCCGTTACCCAGGCGCCATTTCCACCACCGCGACGGTTGATTTGATCGCGGACTGATCGACCCAGCATTACGTCACCACTAAAAACCAAAGTTGCGCTGGCGTGGGCAAAACCCGGAAAGGTGAGGCCGAAGATGACAAGCACCCCGAACCATTTGCTACGCATGTTTTTCCAGTAAGGCAATTTCCCGGCCCACTACTTGGTCAGGTCGAGAGTACAGCACAGTGCCGCGCGGCGTGGAGCGGAACCAGGGTTGCTCCAGCATCCAGGTTGGCGGCTGTATGACCTGGAAACCAGCGTTCTTTGCTGCGTCTTGCACTTGCAAAAAGTACCCCTGCTTTTCCACCTGAAAGAAAGGCCAGACCATGGCTAAACGACCACCCGGTTGTAATACGTCGGCCATGGCCTGCAGCCACTGCTCGTACTGCCGGCTGAGTGCGGAGATGAGTGGCAGGAGAACTCTGCCGCGCGGCACACCTCGTTGGGGTGGACCCAAGTACGGCTCAGTTGCAATGGTCTCAATGGAGTTTGGTTTCACATGCTTGGCAATTTCTGCAGCATCAGCCCGGAAGACGCGGATGTCTTTCGTGACCTGGCTGTGCTCTTGCAACCAGGCAATGTTCACCGTGGAATCTTGCACAGCTTTGTCACTCATGTCCGAACCAACGATGTGCTCCACCCCCAAGAGTGCAGCTTCTTGCAGAATCGTGCCAGAACCGCAAAACGGATCCAGCAACGTTGCCTGTGGCCGGGGCGCAGTGAGGTTCACCATAATCTGCGCCAGCTTGGGCGGCAGCATGCCGGACGTTGCATCCCGCCGCGGCCGGCCCACGTCTCGGTTGCCATACCCGCTAATATCTTGCACGGCCACGGTCTTCCCCCAGACCAAACCATCTGGGGTGGTGAGGATGAGAATTTCAAATCCCCGTTCCAAGATTTTTCCCTGGATCAGTGCTGCTGCTGGCAAGACTGGTTCTTTGGCAATGACCAACCGCGCAGACCGACCCCGTTCCACCAGCTCTCGCTTCAAACCCTGCGCCAGGTTCTTCGCTTCTTTTCGAACCTGTGGCAACGTCGCGCCGCCAGCACCGTACACACTCACCCCAAAGTGGACCCGGGCCGTACTCCCAGCCGGGACCAACTGCGGCCATGCCTGCACCAGGGTGGCGTGGAGACTCACCAAGTCAGGCGCTATGCCCAAGACCTCCCCAACCTTCACCAGCCCCCCACAGCGCTGCTGGAGCTGCACCAAGCTATGTCCAGGCATAGGCGGCAGGACAGCCACTTCCTTGTGCAATGTGCCAAAATCCTGCCCGGTAACGCGGTACAGTTCCCAGGCCGAAAGTGAGGGTTCGCGGCCAAAACAGGCAATCCAATCTCCAGTGTGCATAGGTGCAGTGTAGCGGTTGCGGGTCTAGGGCGTAAAGCAAAAGCCGCCTACCTGGGGCTATTTGATGGATTCCGGTGCTTTGCCAGTCCCATTCCCTTGACTCCCTTCCCCCCACGTGGTACGGTGGGTACACATTTTTTGGCATTTTTTCCATGGCTACAAAACACTACGACCTACTCGCCATCGTTGGCTCCCAAGTTGCCCCTGAAGCAGCTGATGGCGTCTTGGGAACAATTCGCGACCTGGTGACCGCAGCTGGAGGCGAGGTTCTGAACAGCCACGTCATTGGCAAGCGCAAGCTCGCCTACCCCATTGGCAAGCACAAAACCGGCACCTACGTGGACCTGGACTTCAACCTGGAACCCGCAGCCTTCAATGGCTTCACGGGAAAATTGAAGTTGGTGGACGAAGTCATTCGGTTCTTGCCCATCCAAACCAAGCTGAAGACTGCCAAAGAACTGGAAGAAGAAGCCCGGATCCAAGAGAAAATCCAAGCCCGCAAAGCCCGCGAAGACGCGCAAGCTCGGCAAACCCGGGAAGCTGCAGACCGCCTGGCAGAAACTGCCACCCCCAAGCGGACGGCTGTGGATGCTGCCCCCCTCTCCCTGGATGAGTTGGACAAGAAGATTGACGAGATCCTGGACGAGGACGCCGTCAAGTAATTTTCCATTCCCACACTCCATCTTACCCGTACGAACATATGATGAACCTCAACAAGGTCATGATCATTGGGAACATCACCCGCGACCCCGACGTGCGCACCACCGGCGGCGGCCAGCAGGTTGCCCTCTTCAGCGTTGCCACCAACCGCACCTGGACCGACACGGCCGGGCAGAAGAAAGAGCAAGTGGAATTCCACAGCGTGGTTGCCTGGCGCAAGCTGGCGGAAATTATTGGCCAGTACGTCAAGAAGGGTTCCAAAGTCTTTGTGGAAGGCCGGTTGCAGACCCGCTCCTGGGATGACCCCTCTGGCCAGAAGAAGTATCGTACGGAAATTGTGGCCGAAAACCTCATCATGCTAGATCGCCCTGGCCAACGCGCTGCTGCACCAACAGCTGACGCCCCAGCCCCCACGGACACCCCGGCTCCTGCAGACGCAGAACCCGAAGTGAACGTCGAAGATATTCCATTCTAGTCCTCCCCTGCTCCCTGTATGCGCCAACAACGTCAAAAACAAGCCACGCTCCCCCCGCCACCCAAGCAGTGCCACTTCTGCGTCTTGGGCAATACCTCCTTGGATTACAAAGATCCCCGTGGCTACCAGAAGTTCATCTCCTCCTACAGCAAGATTCTCCCCCGCCGCCGCACGGGTCTGTGCATGCGCCACCAACGGATGACGGCAGAAGCAATCAAGCGCGCACGCTTCATGGCGCTCGTGCCGTATACGCCGCGGTAAGAGGTTGAGGGTTTGGGTGTGGCGGCGAGTATGGTTATAAGGTGATGATGGAAGGCGCAATTGAGATCCAGGCTTGGTTTATCTGGTTCTCTCTTCTTCGTTCCTCATCCTCCCCCCCCCCATTCGTAATTCGTATATTCGTATCTTTATTTCGTAATTCGTAACCTATGTCCGTCCTCACCATGAATGACCTCCGCATTGGGGTCGCCATCACCATCGACAACGAGCCCTACGTGGTACTGTGGTCTGACTTCATGCGCACAGCGCAACGCAAACCGGTGATGCGGACGAAGCTGAAGAACCTTATTTCCGGCCGGGTGCTGGAGCAAACCTTCAAACCTGGGGACAAAATCCCGGAGGCAGATTTATCCCGCACCAAAGCCAGCTACCTGTACGCCCAGGACACGGAGCACTACTTTATGGACCAGGAGACCTACGACCAGTTCTTCCTGACCACCGAGCAACTGGGTGACCAGGTGAAGTACCTAAAAGAGGGTTTGGTGGTGGACGTGCTGCAGTTTGAGAGCAAGCCCGTCACCATTCAATTACCCAAAAAAATTGAGTACACCGTGACAGACTCACCTGACGCCGTGCGCGGGGACACCGCCACCAACACCGCCAAGACCATCACCTTGGACAACGGCCTGCAAGTCAAAGCTCCCCTCTTCATCAAATCTGGGGAACGAATCATGGTCAGCACCGAGACGGGCGAGTACACGGCACGGGCTGGGGAGTAAACTTCCAACGGACTTTAATCTAAAACCTTCAAACGCACTTTTCCGGCGAAGCCGGATCCGCCTTTGGCGGAAGTGCGGTTAGACATTCCTTTCCTTACGCGACTGAAGTCGCTATGAAGAATGAGCTGGGTAGTCGAGGCTTTCATGCCTCGGCTTTTGGTTTGTAAAAAAGCCCCGCACCAGTGATGATGCGGGGATTTTACGAAAGACCAAGTGTCTAAGTCAAAGCGCCAAAGTAGAACAATATGCCTGCTGATTCGCCTACGCTTTGGCTTCGGCGAGCGGGCTTGCGAGCACAGCCGAAGGAATGCTGGAATACCAATCGTCGATGTCGACCCAGAGACAGCGCCAGACCCAGGAACCGCCGACGTCCCGGTACAGGTACAGGACCTTACGGTTGCCTTCTGGGTCACGCAGAATAATTCCCCAGAAGGAAAGCCATTCGAAACCCTTGGTTTCGTAGAGCCATCGCAAAGTCAACTGATCTTTTTCCTCATAGAGAGCGAGGAAATCCTCGCCATCCAGTTGAATGTCATCCGGAGTGATCTTGATGCATTGCAAGCGTTCTTCGCCGTTGATGTACGATACATCGGATGTGGAATAATCCTTTCGTGTAATCTGCCCGGCGTCCAGGTTGCCATCAGATCGCTTACCGATCCGCTCGTCAATCGTCCAACCTTCCCCGATGAACTGCTCGGGGTCAAAGGTCTTGCGGGCAAGGATGTGCGGCTCGATGGAACGTTGATGGAATTTTATCATTTCCCGAATGATCTCCTCCAACTTATCTTGGTAGACACCACCTTGGGCAATAACTGCCAATTGGAACTCTTCGCTGGTGATACCCATCTTTTTCAATCGAGCCTCGCCTAACTGACGAAACTGATCAAGTTGCTGAGGCGTGATCGATGTTTTGCGCATCGTCATCGCTCCTTTCTGCGTTGCAGCTCATTCTCTGTTCAGGCACCTTGCCAGAATCAGAAACGGGCCGGCTGGGTGGTATGTTTCGCATGCCACAGCTGGAAACCCCCAGAAAAATGCAGGGACTTTCAGCTATGGCAGGAGGTTTTTCAAAGGTCGTGTAGGTCTCTTACCTTAATGTGAAGCAAAAGAAACGTCAATATCATACCCCGCACCCCAAACTTGCACGCACCCAAAAGCCGCGCTATGCTGGGAATCCGACAAGAGGCGGATTCTCACTCATTTCGCACCTATTTATGCCTAAAGAATCTGAACCCACAATCCAAGATGTTCTGGAAGCTGTCCACAGCTTAGCGGATATAACTGAACGGCAGATGGTAACAAAAACCCATCTGGCAGAACAGCTAATCCCAGTGCAGCACGAGTTACAGTCGTTGCGGGCAAACATGGTAACCAAGAATGCTCTGAAACACCAACTCGGACAATTCGAAACCCGAATGGTGACCAAGGATTACCTTGACGACAAACTCGCCGACCTCCGCGGAGACCTGGTTGTACTGAACCGCAGACCAGATCGCAAGATTGAGATGCTCATGGACGTTCTCCATACAAAGCACGTGCTTGATGATGCAGACGTAAAGCACGTTACCTCAGCATCGCGTTAATCTACATCGTGGATACAGAAGAGCCCCGCACCAGTGATGATGCGGGGACTTTACTACCGTCAAATTGAATGAGCATTAGGCGAGGACACCACCGATCCACCATTCACCGTGCCAACGTTGCCAGCTGATGCTGACTTCAACGAATTCAGCCGTTACTTGTAGGTGGCTCCAGTCTGAATTGCTACCGCTATTTGGATTGCGTTCCCAGAGAGTTCCATTGGGATGCGTGGTGGCAAATTCTGGATCGTCGATATTGACTTGAGCTACTGCATAGGGATCAGCTTTCAGACCATGTAGCTTCAGACCCCAATAAATAGTATATTTGTCAGGACTTTTAGTTATGGGGAAGAAAAAAACATCAACTTCTTCTCCTGCGCCATTTGGCATATTGCCAGCAATCGTAACTCGCTTACCAGTGGCTGCCAACACCTGTTCTGAAGTGCGGTTCCGATCTACCTTCACCTTTCGGACGATAACTTCATTAAACATCCCAACGCAACCCTGGAATACCTCATCGAGGCTTTGAGCAACCTTTTTTGCATTAATCGTAATAAGCTTTTCAATGTACCAGCTTGGCAGGGATAATTTTACAAGCTCAGCACGAATTTTTTCACCTGCTTCACGTATTTGTGCTTCGGTCACCAACGTGTCAGTTTCTCTGCCATTTAACTTCACGATGATGGCATGATCCAAATCTTTCAAAGTTTTCCTCCAATTTCTTATCCAACGATCAAGGTTGGATCCACATTTTGAGTTAAAATATTTCTACTATTTCTTGACCAAGAAATGTAACAAATAATCGAAAATATGTCAAGCATAGTGCCAAAAAGCCCCGCACCTGCGGAGCTCTTCTGGTTCTCAGTTCCTCTTTCAAAGTTCTTAACTCGGCTTCCCTACCTTCTCTTCCGCTTCCTTCTCTTTCACCCGCTTGAGGATTGCGGCGCGGAGGTCTGCAGCAACTTTGGGGTTTTCCCGGAGGAAAGTCTTACTCTGTTCGCGACCCACGCCCAGCTTCTGCTCGCCAAAACTCACGGTGTTGCCGGACTTCTCTAGTACACCTTGAGCCAGGCCCAGGTCAATGAGGTCACCGCTGGCGGAAATACCTTCGGCGTACATAATGTCAAACTCGGCCACGCGGAAGGGCGGAGCAACTTTGTTCTTGACGATCTTGGACTTCACGCGGTTGCCCACAATGGCTTCCCCGCTCTTCAGCTGGGCAATGCGGCGCACGTCAATGCGTACCGAGGAGTAGAACTTCAAGGCCATGCCGCCGGTAGTTGTCTCCGGGTTGCCGAACATGATGCCGATCTTCATGCGGGTCTGGTTGATGAAGATGACCACGGTCTTCGTCTTGGCAATAATGGCGGTGAGCTTCCGCAGGGCCTGGCTCATGAGCCGGGCTTGCAAACCCATGTGGCTGTCCCCCATCTCGCCTTCAATTTCCGCCTTGGGGGTGAGCGCCGCCACCGAGTCCACCACAATGACGTCCACGCCATTGCTGCGAACCAGGGTTTCCACAATTTCCAAAGCTTGCTCGCCGTTGTCTGGCTGGGAGATGAGCAGCTCATCCACATTCACACCAACCTTGCGTGCGTAGTCCGGGTCCAGAGCATGCTCTGCGTCCACGAATGCGGCAATCCCCTTCTCCTTCTGCACTTCGGCAATGATGTGCAGGGTGAGGGTGGTTTTCCCGGAAGCTTCCGGACCGAAAATTTCAATGACCCGACCGCGGGGCACGCCGCCCACGCCCAGGGCGAGGTCCAAGGACAAGCAGCCAGTGGGAATGGCTTCCACACGCTGCACGGTTTGCTTGGCCAGGGTCATAATGGAGCCCTCGCCAAAACGGTCCTGAATCTGGCTAATTGCTTCCTGCGCGGCCTTGTGCCGGGCATCCAGAGACGGGGCTGCTGGAGTAGTGTTTTTTGCTTTTGCCATAGGAGAAAAATAACTCAATAAATGGTGAGATTCGCCCTGTCAGGCCCCGTTTCCGGAGCTCGCCTATTGTACCACAGCCGGAACCTGGACGAGAATACGGCGGGTCACTGTGGCCGGACGGCTGCGCTTTTTTCGGGCGGTAATGGTCAAGGTATTCACCCCGGCCTGCAAATCCACAGCTTCCCGAAAACCGCCGCGCGCATCCACGGACACTGGCTTCCCATTCACTTCCACGGTCACTTCTGCGGCGCTCTGTCCCACCACAGTAACCTGCGGAGAGTTCACAATGATGTCTGCACTTGGCTCAGTGACGGTCAGGGGTGGGGGCAATACAATGCCCAGGATAGAAATGGCAAAGTACACCACAGCCAGGACTAAGATTCCACCAGCGATGAGCCAACGGGCAGACCGTGGATGCATACGCTGCGTTTGCGCATCAGTGGCGGCCTGTTGCTGGGCAAAGCCTTTGGCTGCAGACTGTGCGGTGGGCACGTACCCGCGCGGTTCAGCTTCAAAACGAGCCAACACACTTTCCACCGAAACATCCAGTGCCGCCGCAATCTGTCGTAAGAAACCACGAAGGTACACAGGTCCAGGCGTTTGATCGTACCGTCCGGCCTCAATAGCCACAATGTACTTGGCTTGGACTCCTGCCTGCTGGCCAAGTGCTTCCACGCTCAAACCCGCGTCCTCCCGGACGCTGCGGAGTGCTTCACCTAAGGTGTCATTGGGTAACGCACGCCGGTGAAACGATTTCTGCTTCCCACTGCTCCCTTGCGGCTGCGTGTCACTCATGCCACCGGTGGCTGATTCTGCGGCGGAAGCACATCGTGGTCATCCTCCAGATCGTTGTCTGGAATGGGAATACCTTCGTTGGGATCCGCCTGCACGCGTACCTCACGGGGCTTGGCACCTTCACCCGGGCCAATCACACCCTGCTCTTCCAGCAAGTCCAGCAAGCGGGCAGCGCGGGCATACCCAACGCGCAAACGGCGCTGGAGCAAGGAGGCAGAAGCTTTCTGCGCGCGGATGATAACCGCCTTCGCTTCTTCCAGTAATTCATCATCGCTCCCGTCTGCTTCATCCTCAGGTGCGGCCATGCCATTGCTGCCCCCAATGAGACCATGGGGTTTTTCCACAATATCTGCATTGTACTCAGGTTGCGCTTGCACTTTCAGCGCTTTCACCACCCGTTCAATTTCCACATCCGCCACAAAGCAACCTTGCAAACGCTTGGGTTTGCTCAGCTCTGGCGAGCTGAAGAGCATGTCACCACGACCCAGTAATTTTTCAGCTCCAGGTGAGTCCAGAATAGTGCGGGAGTCAATGGCTGATGCAACGGTGAAGGCAATGCGGTTGGTAATGTTCGCTTTAATTAACCCAGTGATGACATCCACCGAAGGACGCTGGGTCGCCACGATAAGGTGAATACCCACGGCGCGGGCCATTTGCGCCAGGCGGATGATGGCCGCTTCCACTTCCCGTGCAGCCACGGCCATAAGGTCTGCTAGCTCATCAATGACCACCACCAGATATGGCAGGGGGTCAGGGTTTTGCGCATTGTACGCTTGAATGTTGCGCTTGCCCACCGTGGAGAGCAACTGGAAACGCCGATCCATTTCCCCCACCACCCAGCGCAAGGCATTGATCGTCTTGGGCACTTCGGTAATGACCGGGGTTAGGAGATGCGGAATGCCATTGTAGTTGGTGAGCTCCACCCGCTTGGGGTCAACCAGGATGAGCTTCAGGTCATCGGGTCCGTTGGCGTAGAGCAAAGAGAGGAGGACAGTGTTGATGCAGACGGATTTTCCAGACCCCGTGGCACCAGCGATGAGTAGGTGGGGCATCTTATCCACGTCCGCAATGAACGAATCGCCGTTCACGCTCTTCCCAATAGCGACGCTCAACGGTGACTGCCGCTGGCTATAGGCTTTGGAGTTCAGGAGATCGTGCAAGCGGACAATGGCCGAGGATTGGTTTGGCACTTCAATGCCTACCAAGGACTTGCCAGGAATGGGCGCCTCAATGCGTATGGGATGAGCGGCCAAAGCCAGGGCTAAGTCGTTCGAGAGTGAAGTAATGGAGGTGAGCTTCACGCCGTCAGCGGGCTTCATGGTGAACTGCGTGACGGTTGGACCAACGTTCACATCACCCATTTCCACCGCAATGCCAAAGTTGGCAAAGGTTTTTTGAATGCGCTCTGTGTTCGTCCGAATGTCGCCACTGGTGGGCTTGCTGGGCGTGGCATCAAGCAAATCTATGGGGAAGGTGATGTGCCGGCGAACGCGGGGTTTCTTGGGTTCAGCAGGCGCCGGTGCATCCGCTGCACCAACGTCGCGTGAGGAAAAGCCCAAATCCTCTTCCGGGGGAATCTCTTCTTCATCTTCGTCAGCGGTTTCCATTGGCGGGGGCGCTACCTCTTCCACGCGCTGTGCAGCCCGAAGATTGTGCGTCATAGCCAGCCACTGGTAGCGCAGCCGGCGGAAAATATTCCCGCGCTCTGCCAGGGTGTTCAAAGACACATCGAGCATGACCAAGAGCCCAACGAGCAGAAGGGCGAGGAGGACGATGGCGCTGGCAAAAATCCCCATGGCAGAAACCAATGGCCAGGCCAGTGCCAGACCAAAAGCCCCGCCACCGCTGCCGTCGCCAATTCGCTCCCCCATTTCCACCACTGGGATAGTGAGCTGCAGCAAACCGGCAAACCCAAACCACGCCACGACCAGCCCAACGTAATTCGCCGGGCGAAGTGAAAACTTCTGTGGCCGGAACAAAAAGCTGACCCACACACCCAAGACCACCGGGAATGCAAACCGCGCCCAGCCAAAGAGCCAGCGGAGGATGCTATCAAAGCCTTTCCCAAAACCCCCAGCAATGCCAAAGAGACTCAGAACACTCAGCGCGCCAACCGCGATGAGAATGGTGATTGCCACTCCTTGCCGCGTCTCTGGCTTCAAGGGTGCGTGGGTCTGCCGCTCCACCCGGGCAGAACGATTCCTGGTTCCGCTATTTTGCCGCTGGGTTCGGACAGGAGCCAAAGCTTCCTGCTCCTCCGCATCCGGACGGGCAGCGTGGTCTGATGATTTCGGTCGTTGCGCCATATCGTAAATGGAAGTTTACCATTTTTCTGGCTTTTTGACGAGTTTTGAGTATGAAAAAAGGTGGCATACGGATGTACGCCACCTTGGGAGTATTGAAGGTGCAATGAGAAATCTCTACCGGGCAATGAATAGCCCACCCGAGTCTTGAACACAGGCGCCCAGAAATTTGCCGCCGAACCCAAGACCGTCATCGCTGGCTCCGAGATACAGCGAATAGCCCTCGGACTGCCACTTAACCCCTGCCATATCATAACCTGGAACAAAAAAATTCCGAGCAAGAACCTCAGGGTACCCGGCCATGGCAGTGCAGAAATCGTAGCCGCCAGCAAGATGGAAAATTTCTGGTAGCTGATCGGCAAACTCTCTATCTGCCGGAATGGAAAACCCCTGCAAAGAATTCGGGAGAAAGATGCCGGCTACTGGCCCTTTTTGCATTTTTGCCACCAAGCACTTGTGACTTGGATGCACAATGCTCACTTGATCACCAAGCTCGCCCTTGCAATGGTTTATGAATGACCGGTCGGGAAATGCCTTGAGGTACGCCTTCTCAACCGCGGCGACAAAAGTTGTTTCCAATATCGTGCCGTAATCACCAGCCTCAATCTTTGGTAGAGTCAACGGAAACCATGTACGACCTAGGCAATTCTTCAATTGTGGATCAGTAGTAATGATCGCCAGAATCTCTTGGACTTCATCTTGAAGTTCCTGCACAGTAGAGAAGACGGTACCTTCCGGGAACACAGCGGTCAGGCGTTCCAATAATTTTCCAAAATCCATCCCTGGTATCTGCAAATGGAATAACCGACTTTCGTCGCAGACCGATGATTGCAGACCCCTTGGAATGCCGCGACCATGCCTATCGAAGAGCGTCAGAATGACATCTTCAATCCTTGCCTGCTTTGTACCTTGCAGCATAGCGTCAACAACTGCTTCACCGCCGAGCATGTTGAAGACCGCTTCAATGTCATTCCCCCTGTACTTTCCATACTTACTCATTGTCACTCCTTTCAGGCTGAAAGCCCGAAACTGAGATTTGTTGCCACTGCTCGTGGCCGGAGACGCTTCTCGTGAATGTGATGATTTGAGAAGAGTTTGCAATGCCCACATTCAGGCACTTCAAGCTCCGCTCAAATGTTTGTCAAAGAATGCCTTACTTTAGCGCGAGGGCAGGATTTGTCAAATGCGTAACTCCGTCGTATCCAAAAGCCCCGGCTAGAGAGCCGGGGCTTGGGAGTCTACTTTTTTGAATAGGCTTTAGCGAACATCGTCCGGCCGGAACCCGGTTCCAGCGGGGATGAGCTTACCGATGATGACGTTCTCCTTCAGACCGCGGAGCTTGTCAATCTTCCCGGAAACTGCGGCGTCAATGAGCACGCGGGCAGTTTCTTGGAAGGACGCGGCGGAGAGGAAGCTATCAATGGAAAGCGAGGCTTTGGTGATGCCGTACAGCAGCACTTCGCCCTTGGCCAAAGTCTTATTCTTCGCCGTGGCTTTCACATTGGCGGCGTCAAACTGGTTGCGCTCAATAATTTCCCCGGCAATGAGCTCGGTGGAACCAGCGTCAGCCACGGCCACGCGGGAGAACATTTGCCGCACAATGACTTCAATGTGCTTGGCATTCAATTTCTGCCCTTGGGACGAGTAGATGAACTGGGTTTCCTTAATGAGGTAGTCCTGCACCGCGCGTTCACCTTGCAGGCGGAAGAGCTGGTGGATGTCCAAGCTGCCTTCGGTGAGTTGCTGGCCTGGGTTCACCAAGTCACCATCTTTCACCAGGATCGTATCGCCAGGAAGCACCACGCTCTCTTCCACGGTGTCCTTCTCCCGGTGAATGTTCACCACGGTTGCACCGCCCAGCTTCACAATGCCACCGTCCGTGGCAACAACTGGATCCTTGCCCTTCGATTCTGCCAAGGTAGCCCCGGCTTCCACGGTTGCACCGTCCGCCACCACGGCTTTGAAGCCGCGCTTCAGTGGGTAGGTGTCTGCAGCTTGACCGCGACCATGAATCCGCAAAATCTTTTCACCTTTTTCACCCTCGGCAATGGAAAGCGTTCCGGCGATGCCTGCCAAAATTGCGGGCTTCTTCACCGGCCGAGCTTCAAAGAGTTCTTCCACGCGTGGCAGACCTTGGGTAATGTCATGCCCGGCTACACCCCCAGTGTGGAAGGTCCGCATGGTCAGCTGGGTGCCAGGTTCACCAATGGACTGGGCGGCAATGATCCCCACGGCAATCCCCTTGGCCACCAAGCGGTTGTACCCCAGGTCATACCCGTAGCATGCAGCGCACAAGCCGCGCTTGGCTTTGCAGGTGAGCACGGAGCGAATGCGGAGTTCAGCCAAATCTAGCTTCTCCAGCACTGGGAGAATGTCTTCAGTGATCAAGGCGTTCTTCTGCACAATCACTTTTCGTGTTTCCGGATCAGACACGCGTTGCAAGCTGGTGCGACCCAAGGCGCGCTGTGCCACGGTTTCACCCAGCACATCGGAGTCAGCCTTGTACAGCACCATGCCGTCCTCGTCTTCACACTGGTCCTCGGCAATGACAATGTCCTGGGCGACGTCAATGAGACGACGGGTGAGGTAGCCAGCGTTGGCCGTGCGGAGGGCGGTGTCAGACAAACCCTTACGCGCACCGTGGGTGGAGATGAAGTACTCCAGCACGTCAAAGCCTTCTTTGAAGCTCCCGCGCACTGGCAGTTCAATAATGTCACCGGCTGGGTTGGTCACCAAACCTTTCATACCCATCATCTGGGTGGTCTGACCCCAAGAGCCACGCGCGCCAGATTCAATCATGCTGAAGACTGGACCAAAGCTATCCAACGTTGCCTTACAGGCTTTCTGAATTTGACCCTTGGCCTGGTCCCACACTTCAATAATGCGGTTATGCCGTTCATCATCCGTCAGCAAACCCATTTCGTAGTGCTGTGTGAGTTCTAATACTTTTTCGTCCGCAACCTTCAGAATTTCGGCTTTCTCTTTTGGAATGGTGAGATCGTCCATGCCCCAGCTAATGCCGGATTTGGTCAGGTGGGTGAAAGCCAGGTTCTTCAATTCATCAATGACGCGGACCGTGCGCTCCATGCCTGCCTTCTGAATGAATTCACCAACCATGATGGACAAGCGCTTCTTATCCAAGTGCTGGTTCACGTACGGCCAACCTTCGGGCATCACGCCGTTGAAAATGAGCCGGCCGACGGTGGTGGCAATGCGCTCAGCACCCATGCGGACGTGAATCTCTTCCTGCAGCGGAATGCGCCCATTCCCAAAAGCCAGGTAGGCTTCATCCGGAGACATGAAATTCTTGGGTTTCTCCTGCGGGCGCAACATGGTGAGGTAGAAGCAGCCCAGCACAATGTCCTGGGATGGCGTGACCACCGGCGTGCCGGTTGCTGGTTTCAGCAAGTTCTTAGTGGAGAGCATGAGCTCAGCAGCTTCCTTCTTCGCAGCTTCGGTCAACGGCACGTGCACAGCCATTTGGTCACCGTCGAAGTCAGCGTTGAACGCCGTACACACCATAGGGTGAAGCTGGATAGCTTTGCCTTCGATGAGCACGGGTTGGAAGGCCTGAATACCCAAGCGGTGCAGGGTTGGTGCGCGGTTCAGCAGTACGTGGGAGTTCTTGGTGATTTCTTCCAGAATGTCCCAGACTTCACTGCGGTCACTCTCAATGAAGCGGTTGGCGCTGCGCACGTTGTGCACGTACTCCCGCTTAATGAGCTGGGCAATAACAAAAGGTTTGAAGAGCTCCAAGGCCATGCGCTTGGGCAGACCGCACTGGTGCAAGTGCAAATGCGAACCCACCACAATGACCGAGCGGCCAGAGTAGTCCACGCGTTTGCCCAGCAGGTTCTGGCGGAACCGGCCCTGCTTCCCCTTCAGCATGTCCGCAATGGACTTCAGCTGGCGCTTCTGGCCTGTGGCTGCAGTCACGGTCTTGCCGTGGCGAGCGCCGTTATCAATGAGCGCGTCCACTGCTTCTTGCAACATGCGCTTCTCGTTGCGGGTAATCACTTCTGGAGCATTGAGTTCCAGCAAGCGCTTCAGGCGGTTGTTCCGGTTGATGACGCGACGGTACAGGTCGTTCAAATCTGACGCGGCAAACCGGCCACCGTCCAGCTGCACCATTGGGCGCAGGTCAGGTGGAATGACGGGCAGCGAGGTGAGAATCATCCACTCAGGCCGGAGCTGGTTCACCAGCATGCTCTTCAGGACTTTCAAGCGACGAATCGCTTTGCGCTGCTTGGCTTCCGAACCGGTGGCGTGCTCTTCCTGCAAGGCTTTAATTACATCTTCCAAGCGCATTTGCTGGAGCAGGAGCCGAATGGCTTCCGCACCAATCCCCGCTTCAAACACGTGGCCGTACTTCAAGCTCAGATCATGGTACTGCTGTTCAGAAATAATCTGCTTGGGGTGCAGGGTCTGCAGCTCTTTCTTCGCCACGGTTGCGGCGTTGTCCAAGGCATCCTGCCGCTCAGCCTTACGGGCGGCATTGGCAGCCAGCGCATCCGTTGCCGCGGCTTCGGCTTTGGCAATTTTGTCAGCATTGGCTTTGGCGGCTTCCAGATCCCGGGCTTTCTTGGCTTGAATGTCGGCGGCCACGCGCTGGGCTTCACTCTCAATCATCTTTCGCTTGGTTTCCAGTTCGGCTTCAATTTGCGCCAGCGTGTCCACGCGCAGGGGTTCGTCCACCGCGGTAATCACAAATGCCGCAAAGTACATGACCTTTTCCAAATCCTGGACAGACAGGTCTAAGCACAGGCCAATCTTGGACGGCACGCCGCGCAGGAACCAGATGTGGGAAACCGGAGCAGCCAGCTCAATGTGACCCATGCGCTCACGGCGGACTAAGGCGCGCGTCACTTCCACGCCGCACTTGTCGCAGACAATACCTTTGTATCGAATGCGCTTGTACTTGCCGCAGTAGCATTCCCAGTCCTTGGTGGGGCCAAAAATTTCTTCCGCAAACAGCCCGGACTTCTCCGGCTTTTGCGTGCGGTAGTTAATGGTTTCTGGCTTGGTCACCTCGCCGTACGACCAACGCTTAATCGCATCGGGCGATGCTAAGCGCAGGCGAATGGCGGAAAAATCTTTGAGGGTGAGTGTGTCTTCGGGCATGGTCGTGGCGGTTAGGCGTCCGGAGACGTTGGCGGCGGGACGAGCGTGGGATCAGGTAGCACAGGCACGGCTTCTTCCAAGGGCGCAGTTTGCGCACCCAGAAGTTCCACGTCCAAGCACAGACCTTTGAGTTCCCGCACCAGCACATTGAAGGCTTCGGGAATGTTCAGCTTCTGAATAGGCTCACCTTTGATAATGGACTCGTAGGCTTTGCTGCGACCCACCACGTCATCAGACTTGATGGTGAGCATTTCCTGCAGCATGTGTGCAGCACCGTAGGCTTGCAGTGCCCACACTTCCATTTCTCCAAAGCGCTGGCCACCAAACTGGGCTTTGCCGCCCAATGGCTGCTGCGTCACCAAGGAGTATGGCCCAATGGAACGCTGGTGGATTTTGTCTTCCACCATGTGGATGAGCTTCATCATGTACATCACGCCCACGGTCACGGCTTGTTCAAACTCTTCACCCGTGCGGCCGTCCACTAAACGGACTTTGCCGGTGGTGGGCAACCCAGCTTTGGTCAGCTGCTGGCGAATGACATCTTCGGGTACACCATCCAAGGGCGGGCTGACCACGCGGTAGCCTAAGGTCTTGGCGGCCATCCCCAAGTGTACTTCCATAATCTGGCCAATGTTCATACGAGAGGCCACACCCAGCGGGTTGAGAATAATGTCAACGGGTGTGCCATCCGGCAAGGCAGGCATATCTTCCACGGCCACGATGCGGGAAATGACGCCCTTGTTCCCGTGCCGTCCGGCCATCTTGTCACCCACCTGGATTTTGCGGAGCTGTGCCACCGACACTTGGATGCTCTTAATGACGCCGGAGGGGAGCTTGTCACCCTTCTCGCGGGAGAAAATTTTAATGTCCACCACTTTGCCGTGCTCGCCATGCTCCAGGTAGAGGGAGCTGTCCTTCACGTCTTTGGCTTTTTCGCCGAAGATGGCGCGAAGCAACTTCTCTTCTGCAGAGAGTTCGGTTTCACCTTTGGGCGTAATTTTGCCCACCAGGATATCACCGGATGACACTTGCGCGCCAATGCGGACAATCCCCTCTTCATCCAAGTTCCGCAACTTCTCTTCCCCAATGTTGGGAATGTCGCGGGTTACCACTTCAGGCCCCAGCTTGGTGTCGCGCACGTCAATGACAAAGTCTTCAATGTGAATGGAGGTGTACCGATCCTGCTGCACCACGCGCTCGGAAATGAGCACAGCGTCTTCGTAGTTGCCACCTTCCCACGGAATGAAGGCCACCACCATATTCTGCCCCAAGGCCAATTCACCGCGGTCCGTGGCTGCACCGTCTGCCAGCACATCGCCAGCTGCTACCTTCTGGTGCTTGTCCACAATGGGCTTCTGGTTCATGGAAGTTGAAGCATTGGACCGGACGAACTTGCCCAACCGGTACGAGCGAAGCGTGCCATCATCTTCCAGGACTTCCACATGGTTGGCATCCACAGCGGTCACCACACCTGCCTGCTTGGCCAGCACCACCTGACCGGAGTCTTGAGCAGCGCGGGCTTCCACGCCGGTGCCCACGAAAGGCGCGGAGGGCTTCACCAAGGAAACGGACTGGCGTTGCATGTTCGTGCCCATCAAGGCGCGAGCCGCGTCATCATGCTCCACGAACGGAATGAGGGAAGTGGCAATGGAAATAATTTGGTTTGGCGCCACATCCAGGTAGTCAATCTTGTCCGTTGACCCGGTGGTCGGTTCACCGTGCATGCGGATTTCCGTGCGCTCGGTCAGGAAGTAGCCATCTTCGCCAATGGGCGTGGTGGCTGCAGCGGTGACGTGTCGCTCTTCGGTAAAGGCATCCAAGTACTGTACGTCTTTGGTTACCCGGCCTTTCACCAAAATGGTTTCCGCTGTGGTCTTCGCCAGAGCTTTTGCCTGCGTGTCAGAAATCTTGTCGCCGGCTTTCACAATGCCTTCTACCGCTTCACGGGCAATTTCACCCACGGCTGCCTTCCCATCATTGGGAACGGTGTTAATGACTTTGCGGAATGGGGTTTCAATGAAACCAAAGTCATTCACCCGCGCGTAGCTGGAGAGGTGGCCGACCAAACCAATGTTTGGACCTTCGGGGGTGGCAATGGGGCAAATGCGGCCATAGTGTGTGCGGTGCACGTCGCGAACGTCAAACCCGGCACGCTCGCGGGACAACCCACCGGGCCCCATGGCGGAGAGCCGACGCTTGTGCTCCAGTTCTGCCAGCGGATTGGTCTGGTCCATGAACTGCGAGAGCTGCGAGGACATGAAGAATTCTTTAATGGACCCAATGATCGGCCGCGCATTGATCAGCTGGTTTGGGGTAATGGTCGTAATGTCCAAGGTGGACATGCGATCTTTGATAATACGCTCCATGCGGGACAGCCCCACGCGGAATTTATTCTGGACGAGTTCGCCAATCGCCCGGACGCGGCGATTGCCCAGGTGGTCAATGTCGTCCGCATCCTTCTGGGTATTGTTCAGGTGAATGATTTCGCGGAGGATAGCCACCAGGTCATCCTTCTGCAGCACGCGGTGCTCCTTATCATTCGCAAAGTTGAAGTTGAAGCGCTGGTTCAGCTTGTAGCGCCCCACCCGACCAAAGTCGTACCGGTCAAAGCTGAAAAACATCTTGGTAATGAGTTCCCGGGCGTTGTCCGTGGTAGCCAAATCGCCTGGGCGAATGCGCTTGTACACTTCCTTCAACCCATCTGCTTCTGTGCGACTGGGATCTTTGGTAATGGTGGCGTCCAAGAAGCGATGGTCAGGGTTCGTATCAATATCCTTGAACAAGTCAATAAGCTCTTCGTTCATCCCAAAGCCAAACGCGCGCAGCAGGGCGGTGACGGGCGCTTTGCGCTTGCGGTCAATTTTCACCCACATGACATCCTGGGCATCCGTTTCAAATTCCAGCCAGGCGCCACGGTTGGGAATGATCTTCGCCCCGTAGTAGCGGCGGCCGCGGATAAACTCGGACGTGAAGAACACACCGGCGGAACGAATCAGCTGGCTTACCACCACGCGCTCAATGCCGTTAATGATGAACGTCCCCCGCTCGGTCATCAGCGGAAAGTCACCCAGGTAAATTTCCTGCTCTTTAATTTCCCCGGTCTTCTTGTTAATCAGCTTGGTGGAAACGCGGAGCGGTGATTCAAAGGTGACATTCTTCGCCTTGGCGGTGAGCTCGTCGAAACGCGGCTCATCCAGGTAGTAACTCTGGAAGGAAAGTTCCAAATCCCGGCCGATGAAATCGCGGATGGGCGAAATTTCATCAAACAGCTCCTTCAGACCTTCCTCAAAGAACCATTGGTAACTCCGCTTCTGAATCTCAATGAGATCCGGCAGCGCAATGGCGGCGTGGAGGTCGGTGAAGGTCTGCCGGTTGGCATGGGTCTGTGAACCTTCGTGGCGAATGTAGTGGCGCTTCTTCGACATACGTGTGGGGGGAAACGTTGGGAAGAAAAAACGAAAAAGTGGAAGGAAGGGATGCGGAGAATGCAAGGGCCGTCAAGCGGTGCCGGAGCAGACTACAAAAATGCCTTTCCGTTCAATGCGAATTCCGGAAAGCTATATCCGTTACGACGTTTTTTATGATTGCGCCATTGGTGGCTTCTTCTGCCCCGTCATTATCTGGGGGGCGGCTCAATACCCCCAACACAAAAGTGTGGGGAGAGCAAGATGTGGATAAATGGAATGTACGAGAAAAACCCCTTGCTTGTCAAGGGTGGGGGTGTGGACGAGGGTGTGGATAACTTCCGACAAAGATATTCCCCTGTATTTATAGGGTCTTTGCGAAGATTCCTAGGTTCAATTTGCGCGTTTTGCTAGATTCTCAAACTCTTCGTGTATTACCCTTCGGTCATCCCAGGGAACCAGTTTCCCACCAGCGACAGCCATCACTTCTTCCCCACCTTTGCCCGTGAGGAGGAGTACGTCACCGGGTTTTGCTAGTTGGAGCATACGAAGAATTGCTTCTCGACGATCAGTGATGCGGTACACAATTGCTTTGCCAACGGACGCTGCGGCATCAGCAACATCGGCAATTATTTTTTCCGGTTGCTCATCGTACGGATCTTCATTCGTAACCACGACGACGTCAGCATGTTCTGCGGCCAGCGCACCCATCACACTCCGCTTCGCAACGTCTCGTCCCCCACCCTGGCTTCCAAGGAGGACGAGTAATCGCTTCGGTTGTAAAAGTCGTGCCGCCGCGTACGCAGCTTGCAAACTCGCTGGCTCATGCGCGTAATCAACAAACACACGGAAGGGCGCATTCAGCTGGACTTCTTCCATACGGCCAGGCACACCAGTGAAAGAGGAAAGTGCTTTTCCTATTGCGCTGATATCGTACCCAAAACCCTGCAGGATGCTGACAACTCCCATGGCATTACTCACATTGTGCATACCCAGCAAAGGGAAGCGAACTACGGCAGCCCCGCAATGGAATGAACAACCCTGCGCATCAGCAATGACATCGGTTGCCTGCATCACCTGGAGACGTGGCAGGGTACGCACATCCGTCCCCTGCACAGACCACGCGACGTACTGATCAGCAGCGTGCCGCAGGAAGTGAAAGGCGTTTGGGTCGTCTACATTAGCGGCGATGACCGTGGGAATTGATTTCCCATTAAGCTTTTTTCGCCAGGAGCGGTTCAGGCTGGCGAAGACGCGCTCTTTGGCATGGCGGTAGTTTCGAAAACTGCCATGCGCTTCAATGTGCTCGGGTGTGAGGTTGAGAAATACCGCGCCATCAAACGCAATGCCAAGGTGCCGGCCTTGGCGCAAACCCTCGGAAGAAACTTCCAGCACCACGGCCGTGCACCCTGCCCGCACTGCACGTTGCAAGAACCGCTGGAGCTCGCCCCGACCCGGCATGGTCATCTTGCTTCGGTTGGGCCAGGTCTTCCCCAGCATCCCCCACTGCACAGTGGAAGAAAAAGCCACTCGCTCCCCAAGCACGGTGAGCGTGTGCGCCAGCATGGCCACGGTTGTGGACTTCCCTTTCGTCCCAGTCACTCCAATGACCAGCAATTTTCTGGACGGTCGGCCAGCGCGCACTGCTGCAACTCTGGCAATGAGGCTATGGTAGACAATCACTGCTCGTGAGGGAACAAAGTTTTTGAGCATCTGCATTCTCATACGCGTTTTCGCCGGAAGTACACCAGACAGACGACCAGCACAACAGCACCAATGGTATTAAAGAACATATCGTTCCCTGTATCAAAGGCACTGCCTAGCCGGTTGCTATGGAACAGCACGTCTTCACCGTACTCTTCCAATTCGTAGAGTGAGCCAATGGCCATGGCACTGAAAATGGAAAAAGCAGACATCCAGCTTGGTGGCAAACGCATGCTCCCGTGTCCCTGCAAGTTGTGAAAAATGTTGTAGAACACTAAGGCAACAACTGCGCCACCTACAAAATGTGCAGCCTGATCATACCAGGCCTGTGTACCGTACAAGCGGAGAATGTCCCCCAAGGCATCGGTGCACTGGCTGATGAGTGCAGCAAGGAAGGTCCAACCCCAGAGGTTACCCGCGCCAACCTTCCGCAGTCGCCAAGAAATGACTTCCAATGCCAGCCACGCCAGGGATGCGGTCAGGACTAAGCCTAGCCAGGTAAATTCCAGGGTTAACGGGAGAATACCGGCCCAGCTGAGGATTTCCACCAGCAGCCACGCTGCAAAAGCAAAGCGGGCAATGCGCAACATAGTTAAGGGGTGGTACGTCATATCCATAACCCTAGCACAAAGAAAGAGCCCAATCACATGTGTGATTGGGCGCAAATTTATCGAAAGGGCTAGTTAACTGACCAATGTTTTTTTAATTGATCCGTAAGGGATCTTTCATGTCTCTAGTATAGCAGCTATATCGGTAAGCACAAGAGAAAATGCCAAAGAAACACCTCATAACTATTAGGTGCTCAGGTCTGACTGTGGATAACTACTTTGCCCGAACAAAATTCCCGTTGAGATCCAATTCCACAAAGTGCTTTGCAGTTCCATTCACAAAGCTTGGGCACTGGTTTGCAGGCAGATCATCCACTGCTTCCCGCGGATTGTGCACCACATCTGCTACCCAGCCGGTGGTCAGGCTATCAGAAAGACAAGGGCCATTGGTAAGGTCTTCGCCCTGCGCTTTCAGAGATGAGTAGAACTGCGTTGCCCGGGCTTTGGCAAACGCCAAATCTGCTGCGGCTTTGGTAGCCAGGTCGGTCACGCCGGTTGCTTTGTTGACGAGCGTCCCCGTATCATTTTCCACTTCGTTCACCGTATTCGTCACTTTATCTCCAAGTGTGCAGGCGGAGAGAATGAAAACAAGTGGAAGAATGATGAAAAATATTTTTTTCATACATTTGCAATCATGGAAGAATCTTTTGCATTGCTTTCAGCAATCTTTCTTGCTTCATTTGAAAAATTCTTTCCGATAACAGGAATAATGATAAGTATTGCTAGCCATACAAGATTAAAAAAGGTTGATACAACGGGCGTTGTCGCGTACTGATCACCAATAAGTACATGGTTTGCTGATGTGCCAAGGAAGAAAAGTAGAAAAAAGTGCCCGATAGCAAGTATGGATAGGCCAATGTATGCTTGAATATAAAAGAAAAGTAGTACGCCAACTATTTGTAAAATTACTGCTACAAAAATGATAGCCGGGTTCCACCCAGGCGGATCAACAAAAGTGAAAAATGACCAGACTTGGATACAGTCGATTATCAGTAGGACAAGCCCTGTATAGACAATGAACCTTTGTGTGAGTCGGCTAAATGCAGAAAATGCTAAACGCTGAGGAATATGCAATGGTTTTTTGTCTTTCGGTTTGTTGACATTTTCATCTCTCAGTAATAAGGCAAGCAAAATAATGAGGATAAAAACGGCTATCGATCCCACATGCCCCACGAGCACAGCTGAGGTTTCCCCTTTCGTTGACCCAGTTGCAAGGAACCGAATAGCTTCTGATAATCCAAAAGCACGAAATAAATTTGCGACTACAAGTAATACAAATCCACCGATTTTTTTACGATAGAGGAGCAAAAAGCCAACTACCTCTAGGCAAATGATGACGAACAGAAACATGACTTCACCTATACCTCCTAGTCCGAGAGAGGTATCCTCATGCAAGTACTTGATAAGTAAAAAATCAAGCGCTGCCGCTATCGATAGTGTTGCGTAAAAAATAAATAGTTCTGCCTTCAATTTTGGAAACACCTGAAACATTCTACTTATACGTTACCTTCCGCGTGCCAGGCACAACCTCAATCCACGTGGCACCGCGGTTGAATTCCACTTCCTTCCCTGAACTCTTGACGAAGAACCGCGTTTTGGCACTGGCGTTCTTCTTCTCCCAACGCATAGCAATGGATTGGCCATCACGGAATAATGTCGCATCACCCTTCCCAGTCAACTTCAAACTAATGCGACCCTTGCGATCAAGCACTTTTTCCTTGGGTACCCTTTGCACCAAAATGTTTGCGGCGTTGATTTGCTTGCCAGTATTCCGATCTTTCGCTACCACGCCACCGTTCTTTCGGTAGTACCGGTTGGTCTTGCGGTCGTACGTCCAGTCCACCCGGTAGGTTCGGCCATTGAAATCAATAGAAATAGTTTTTTTATGATTGGGCCGCTGCGCGAAGGTGAAATCACTCTTGAATAAGCTCCCGGTAGAAATTGCATTCACGTTCGTAAGCTTGTTATTCTGTACCAACTTGAGCAAACGTGAAGCATCAGTAAACAAGCAGTGCACACCGTAGCACTTCCGCGTCACGTATGGCGCACCCTTGCGCGTCAACCCGTCAAAGGAGCGAACTTTCAATGCGCCAATTTCATTTAAGGCATCTCGGCTGCCGCCTGCATGCATGTAGATTGCGTCGTATTCTTTAGCCCAGTCCACGTAGTACGGACGGCTGGATCGTACAGGACCAACGGACTTCGGCCGCACAGCCTGGGGAAAAATTGCCAGGAAACGCGTGACGCCGCCTTCGGCCAAGGTTTCATACACCACGGATGCTTGGCTCATCCCGGCTTGCGGTCGTGCCGCCGGAGTATTTTCAATCATGATGCCGTAGGGCAACTGGTTCCAGTACTGGGTGGCCACCATCATGCCATCAAGTTTGCGGGGCCAGTTTTTGGGCACAATAAATGTTTGCCGAGTCCAATCACTTTTTTCCTTCCCACGAACCACCTGCGTTTGCAACGTGTGGTTCCCTACGCCAATCCGCTTCTTATAGGTAAAGGAGAATGCTGCTGTCGTGGCTTTCTTCGTTTTGGGTTTCACAGTCTTGGTGGCACCCAAGAGTTTCCCGTCAACAAAAACGAACACCGTGCTGTTCACCGGCGCAATGCCAGCCACCAGCATAGGTTGATCTAGAACATTACCGCCAACTTTTGGTGCGTAGACACCTGCCGTGTCCAGAGCAAATGCTGCAGGTGCGTGAAACAAAAACCACCCGGCGACGAGAAGTCCCAGGCTCAGCAGCACTGTGCGTGTGGCTTTTTGTTTTTCCATTCTGCATGCAGTATAGCAGAAAAAACCTGTGCCGTCAACCACGCCGCTATCCCTTACTTGCGCTTGGTACGGCTGAGTAGTTGCAGTAATTTTTTTATTTCTTGGATTTCTTTTTCCGCTTTGACGTTCACTTCGTAGTCCAGCTGTTCCCGAATTTCATTTTTCCGTGATTCTCGGTTTTGCGCAATCAAAACAAAGGTGGAGAGGAAAATTGCTTCCAACGAAACCACCATGGTGAGAAAGTTAAATGGGTACGGATCCCAAGCCAGCTCACCTGCTGCAATGTTCAACCCAATCCACAGGACGAACAAAAACGCATGCCACCAGACGAAGGCCATGTTACCGGTAAACCGCGCAATGATTGCGGCAATCCGGTCACCAACGGTCATTTTTTCTTCAAAGACTTTCTTTGGGTGTTTGGGCATAGTCCCCTCCTGATGGGTTGACGAATTGCTAAATATATGATACGGTGATTGGAATAAAAAAGCAAAAAAAGAATAGGCAAAAGGAGATACCTTGACACCCCAAGAACAGGCCTACGGGTTCCCACTCGTCTGCGCGAACAACGTCTACGAAGTTCTGCAGGAGAGCGGCATTGTGCCATGGAAAACCGTCGAGGGGCCTATCCCCTTGCCGGAGTACGCCGAACGAAATCTTTCGGCAGCCGAACGTCGTGACTTAGGTCAATTCGCACCCAAGAGCCAAGCAGTCATCTTCTGCAAACCGAATAACGGACAACGCTACGTAGCGTTCCGGGCGACGGGGAGGAATTGGCAAACCACTTTCACCCTATTGCCGAATCCCCATGGCACTGATGATCTGGTACTCCTGGTGTGTGAGTGGAAACAGGGCATTGAAGCGGTGAGCATTTCGCCTCCCTCAGGCGTACCGACTCCAGATGATTGTGCAAGCGATGACCCATTTGCGGCGTGCGCTGTACGAACTCTGCGCCAGGAAGTAGGTATTGAGCTCGAGCGCGTCATTCCCCTGAGCCAGCAACTCGTTGGGGTCTCCACGCGACAGCTGACACAGGGGTACTACCCATTTCTGGGTATTCCCAAGCTGCCCATTGTGCGCAAGATATCGAAACTCGAGTCACGTGGCCTCCTTAAGGCAGTGGTCATGCCCGTATCGGAGTGGCTGATGCTCATTCGCAACGGGCAGGCGTACGAAGAGTGTGCCGTTGGGGTAACCCTCCGCGCGCTGCTGTACCTGAACCGATTGCCCATCCACGCATAAGCACGTAGAACACTTCACAAACTCTTGTGCTCGCCCTAGGTTGGGGAACACGAGCTCGAGAGGTATCGCTAACCTGTTAGCCACTAGCCGTGCTAGTGGAAAGGCTGCTTCCCGTGGAAACAGCTACAATCCCAATGCGGTGGGGCTTCCCCATCGTCACTGCCACGAACGTTTACGAGGTGCTGCAAACCCTTGGCATTCAGCAGAAGCTGGTTACCAATATCCAGCCCCTAGAAACGCTCAATCCCGAGGAACTACTGCCGAACCAGCGCAAGCAACTTGCCTACGCACCAAAAATCGAGGTGGTCACGCTGGATGGAGGTTCTGACCTTTGGTGCCGAACCAGAGCGAAGAACTGGGCGTGTACGTTTATTCTCTTACGCGCGCCCGAGGAATCCTACGTGCTCCTCACCGGCGAATTCAAACACGGTTTCGAGCAGGTGTCCCTCACCCCACCCGCGGGCATACCAGAGAAAGGCGAGTCTATGGCAGACTGTGCCTTGCGGGAAACCCAACAGGAAACCGGCGTGCAACTCACGTCTGTTACTCCCCTCTCCAGCCCGAATGGTTTGGGTCTGAGTGGTCGAAAAAGTACCGAACGTTTCTTCCCCTTCCTTGGCACCCCCGCGTACGGTCCTAACGACGAGCCAATCATTACCTCCATGCATTTGGATAGCAATGAACAGCTGCAGCCTGTGCTGATGCCGCTCGCTGAGTACTGGATCTTTCTCGCGAATTCGTACGATAACGAAGCAGGTGGCCGGGATACTGGCTACGCTGCGCTCCGGGAACTGGGTCTTCTGACCTTCACCGGATAGCTACATATTTTGTCCTTTATACCAGTCTCCTCACCGAGGCTGGTTTTTTTATTGTGCTAATATTTTTTTAATGTCTAATGCAGCCCGCCCCTAACACAATTGACGAACTACAAGATACATGATACGGTGGCTGGAACAAAAACGCAAAACCTAGAAGGAGGTTGTCATTGACAAAACGAGTGTTGACGCGGGAAGTGCTGCTAGAGGAATTTGTAGCTGTGGAAAACCAAGCGCTTACGGAAGAAGAATTTGATCTTCTCTCTGATACAGTTAAAGCTGCGATGGTGCTTTCTGCTCCGCCAAAGCCACTGCAGGAAGTCGGATCAAAGCAACGAGTGCTAGAAAAGACGGAGGAAAATATCGTCCGAGTTGAATGGACAGTTTGGCTCCTCCATCAACTCCTAAAGTCTTACCTGCGTAAAGCGGGCAAACCAAATCGGCAAATAACTGCCAAAGTGATTCAAGAAGAGGGTTACCTACTCATTCTCAACGGTGAGACCGAGCAGCTGCCAATGATGGTTGAAGTGACACTTCAGACCGGTTGGCCAGCAACGAATATTATTCTCCTTGACTGTGGGAAGCGCGGGGCTGCCAACACCAAAACGCAATTTGAAGCTTTCAACAAAATCCCGTATATGTTCAACGGTGCCCATGATTTACGACAAATAATTGACCATTGGCGCATCCTGGTTGTCACAACCTGGTACCATGTCCCGCGCGTGCGGCGGACTGCGGCGGCGGCGAGGAAACATGCTCAGTACAAGCTCCCGGTTATCGGTGTTCCACGGAAGGTTTGTTCATTCCCAACTGCAGAAAAGGTAGAGGGTGAAATCGAACGCATCCTCACCTATGCAGAAAAGGATGATATCCGACCATTCCCACGAAAGCAGGAATTCACATCAAAAACTAAGCACTGTCACCATTAATTGCAACGATACAGCACGTTCATCTGCCAGCCTCTTTCACCGGAGGCTGGTTTTTTTGTAAACAACGAACAAACACCGCACGTTAGAGAACGTGCTGCTTGGGTGCATTGTATTTACTTACGACTCTATGGCCTTACCCTCCTTCGCTCAGAAGCTTCGGTGGGCAGGCGGCTCTATACCTTCTTCTCCCAGTACTTCTTCCCCTTCAACTTCTTGGGCAAATAGTCTTGCTTCCCCTCTTCAGCTGCGAAGTCATGCGAGTACTTGTAATCCTTCCCATAATCTAAATCTTTCATCAGATCGGTAACCGCATTACGTAAGTGCAGCGGCACTGGCTCGTTCATGCTCTCCTTCACGTCCTGCTTGGCTGCGAGCATACCCTTGTACGTCGAGTTATCTTTTGGCGCGTTGGCCAAGTACACACAGCCGTGAGAAAGGTTGATCTGACACTCTGGGTAACCAATCAGCTTTACGGCCTGCATCACATTAATGGCCACGGTAAGCGCATTTGGGTCAGCCAAGCCAACGTCTTCGGAGGCGAAGACCACCATGCGCCGAGCAATGAACTCCGGGTCCTCACCGGCTTCCACCATGCGGTGCAACCAGTAGAGCGCGGCATCTGGATCTGACCCACGCATGGATTTGATGAACGCGGATATGACATTGTAGTGCTCCTCCCCATGTTTGTCGTACTGCAGCGCTTTATGTTGGAGTGCGTCTTCCATGTCCGGTAGACCCACATGCTTCTTCCCTTTGCTGTCCGCCTTGGCTGCTTTCGTTGCGATTTCCAAAGCATTGAGTACAGTTCGTGCGTCGCCATTCCCCGCACTGAGCAGCAAATCCAAAGCCTTGGCTGCAATCGCAACTTTGTGTTTGCCCAAACCGCGATCTTTATCGGATAGTGCGCGCTTCACAATTTTTGAAAGCTCGGGAATGCCCAAGCGTTTCATTACGAAAACGCGTGTTCGGGAGAGGAGCGGACTAATAATTTCAAAGGAAGGATTCTCGGTTGTAGCGCCAATCAAAACCACTGTCCCATCTTCTACGTGTGGCAAGAACGCATCTTGCTGGGCTTTGTTCCACCGATGAATTTCATCGACAAACAAAATAGTGCGGGTTCCGTGTAGCTTGCGACGCTCTTTGGCATATTCCACAACCTTACGTAAATCCGCAATGCCGCTGGTCACCGCGGACATTTGCACAAAGTACGACTTGGTGAGCTGGGCGATGATCCGCGCCAGAGTGGTTTTCCCACTGCCCGGCGGTCCCCAAAAAATCATGGAGAAGAGCTCATCGTTGGCAATGGCTTTGCGAAGCAGCTTCCCTTCACCCACGATTTCCTCCTGGCCAACAAAGTCGTCTAATTTACTGGGACGCAAACGATCCGCCAGCGGAGCGTGCTGGGCAACATCCATTTCCAGTTTGTGGTCAAAGAGGTCTTTGGGCATGCGGAGGTATTGTACTCCTCCTGGGTCTGAGCTGCCATGCCCGGAGATTAAAAAATACATTTTCACTCCATTTGACAACCTCAGGGCAGGTTGGTAAGGTTGGGTGAATTTTAAAAAAGCTTATTCAAAATTGACTGGAGGGTGAAATGTTGAGTAGACATTATTGGGCTGTCCGCCTATTGTTCATTGTCATTTTGTCGTCGCTGCTGGTGTATTGCGAGAAGCAAAAAATGGATCCGGTAGCGCAGAAAAAACGTGAGGTTTCTCAGGCATACACAAGTCGAATGCAATCAATGGAACAAAGCTACCAAGAGGACCTCATTCGTCGGCAGGCTCTGGATTCCCTTCGATTCTTAAAAGTCACTATGCTGGGAGAAAGTTTCGGTCCTGACTCACTGCACGTTGACTCGCTCATTTGCCTGTCAGAATCATACGACGCACAGCGGCTGTGGCAAACACTTAAAACTTTAGACTACAGTGACGAGTGGGCTTGCTCCGATGCGCGTGCATTAACGAAACGACTCCGACAAGCCATGCAGAAAGATGGGTGCTTGTTTGGCGGTCTGGAACCAACCCTCACACAGCTCCAGATGGTGGAAGATTCTTGCTTCCTCTACGATTTACGGCATAGCTATGAAAGAGCCTTGGAACGAGTAGATTCTTTTTCTGTTGAAAGTACAGTTGGATACCTCATTGCGCGTGACACGATCCCGGGCTTTCTGCACTGGTTAGGGACTAGTCGCGAGGACTTGGAAGAACTCCGGAGGCAAGGCTGGCAAAATGGGGCTGTCCACGCGCTCCGTCGGGCGTACGCCGAATCACCAGTACAGCGACGCTGGGATGACGGTGATATACGCGAGGCAAACCAGTGTCGTCTGCAACTCAATATGAGTGTTGAAGAATTAGCAAAACAAGCAGATGTGCCGATTGCCTGGGTGCACTGGGCATTCCAAGCTCAAGAATAAAATTGAACCCTTAGCTCAGTTGCAACACCGCAGCTGAGCTTTTTCATTTAAACACATACATATTTTTGTGTAGGCCGTACCATTGACCCCCGACTGCACATTTGCTACGCTCACTACCTAAAAAATGTATTGGAAAAATGTTCTTCCCATAAGGAATACGCCATGATCTACGAATACCTGATTGTCGGCCTTGTCCCAGAGCCGCTGAAAAGCCGCATTGCGATGATGCAAGCTCGGTGGCAGTTTCGGAAGCAAATGCTGCCACCGCATATCACCATTGTCCCGCCGTTTCAGGTGCCTGGCTTTAGCACAAAGGCGAGTGTCTTAAATCAAGCAGGCTCTTTGTTGGAGGCTCGGATAAAAATCCAGGGCTACAGTTCTTTCCAGAACCAAAAAGAGAATGTCGCCTGCCTGAAAATTTTCAGCCCGGATCTTGAGGAATTACTGCGGGTGTTGAAGGAAGACCTGTCCCAACTTCGTGAGCCACTGGAAAGGAAAAAAATTGTTTTCCATATTTCCATTGCCCGCGGCATTCCGAATCCCGAGCTAGAACGGGTAATGACAGAGCTTCAGACTGAACCTTTCCAAGAGACGTTTATCCTGGATAAACTGACAATCTACCAAAGAGAAATTGGGAAATCGTGGTACGAGATCCTGTAGTACTTATGACCAGCCTTCTGCCGAGGGCTGGTTTTTAGTAAACAACGGACAACAGACAACGGACGACGAATGGAGGGGCTTTGCTATTGACACTGTCTAGTTGTTTTGTTACGGTGTCTTGAAATTGAATGAGCCTTGAAAATTTGGAGGAAAAATGAACCTGAAAAAAATGACCTGGTACGCGATTTGGATGTTCCTCGTCATATGTGTACTAAATCTACTTATTGGCGGCTGGGCAATTTCGATTGGGCGAACGTCTCCTGGCTATACTCAGCTCTTCACGAGTCTACTAATCCTCATTTGGAGTGCGGTGTGCTTCATAGCAAGAAACAGTTCCAACCCAGCGCCTTTACGAGCGCACGCCTTTGCTCTAACAATGTTCCTTTTCTTTTTGGTTTTCGGAACGTATATAAGCTTGAAGGTGAAACCGGAAAAGATGCTTGTTCAAAATGCCAATGGAAAAATTGTCGAACGAAGCTTCCTCCGTCCCTTTTCAGACTCCTACCTAGAGTACCCAGACAGCATCACCACCACGTGCCCGGATATGGCGCATACCTTTCCATCGGCAATTGTCTGGAAAACGATCTCCCCAGCAAGTTCCCTATACGAAAAGTATGGCAATCCAGAAAACTTCTCCGCACGCGTGCAACACGAATTTTCACTCGCCTACGATGAAAGTAAGGGCGTACATCCAGAGTACGACCACCTCCAACGCAGCCTAGACGCAATCAGTTTAGCAACGTCTCGGCTCCCTGGATTGCAACCCGAGCGATTTGTTCCTTAGAATTTTTTGACCAGTCTCCCATGAGGCTGGTTTTTGTTATGCGCTTGACAATACCCCTGACCATGGCTATGGTGACACGAAAATGAAATCATACTTTGGAGGAAACATGACAGGAATGACCAAAATGAAAATCATGCTGTTCACAATCTCGTTCATTATGATCGCCTCCCTCATAGGAATAACTACAAGTTCCGATGAGAATGCGCTTCAAGAAAAGCAAGCTGGAATCGCCAAACGCACCTTGCTGCAACTCATGATCAACCAGGAAAGTCACTTTTGCCGGGAAGGTCGCTGGAACGAAAATTTGCCAGCAATGTACCCGGAGGACGACTTGGACACCTCGTACTATCGCTACTCCATGGACACCTTGCATTTCGTCATTCTGGCCGAGCGGCGTGATTACGAACAGGGTTCCCAGATCCCGCAGTACATTGCGGTGGGTAGGAGCGGTCGTTTCTTAAAAGACCCTCGACCGTACGTACAGTAAGCCTATTTGACCAGCCACCAAGGCTGGTCTTTTTTTGTTACCAGGTAGTGATTGCAACCTCTTTGCTTTGCTCACCCAGCTCTACCTGCCGGTAGGATGACCACGGCCAGTCTTCAGGGTTTTTACAAAGCCCTGCGGTGACCGGGTTATTGTGGATGTAGGCGAGCTTCTGGCGGAGTTTGTTATCGGAATGGATGTTAAAGTCGTAGAAGGAGGGTTGCCAGATGCGGGTGGTCTGTACACTCATTCGACGCTTGGGATATACCCCTGGGTGGGTAGCCCGGGTCCCTTGACCCGGGCGTTTTCCACCAGGCGAGGTCAAGGGACCTCGCCTACCCAGTTGGTGGTAGGTAACAATCTCCTTCGCCGAGTGGCTCTTGATGCCTTGCATAATTTTCCCAATGGTCAGCTTTGGGTGTGCATCCACATCCCACCACACAATCATATGGAAATGGTCTGGCATGAGGCAGTACCCCAACACGTCGAAGTGTAATTGCTGACGGTAAAATTCCAAATTATCTAAGACCATCTGACAATTTTTTGGATCAGTAAATAGCCGCTGACTTTGGAAGGTCTTCGTCGTTACAAAATGTCCATAGCTATCTTCGTGGAACCGGGGGAGGGACATGCAAATCAAACTTGGTGTTATATCTGAATGATTCTTTCGCTCCCGTCCCAATTCCCCAATCCTTCTTCCTGCAGCTCAACCCGATCCAGGGCGTTGGATGGAATTTCGTCCAAGAAACGTGATGGCCGGGTGAGGAGCATGGCGCCCGTGGGATTGATGACCAATGGGTAGGACAACGCTAAGTGGGTCTTGGCCCGCGTGGTGGCCACGTAGAATAGCCGTCGCTCTTCTTCAATGCCGTTTCGCTCCTCCGTGGCGCGTCCATTGGGGAAGCTCCCTTCCACCAGACGAGGGACAAAAACTGCTTCCCATTCCAAGCCTTTGGCTTGGTGGATGGTGGACAGCACAATGGCGTCATCATTCTCGCTGCTCACCGCACCCACGCTGAACGCTTCTTGCAAACTCACGTCGGACAGAAATGAGCTAAGGGATTTGTACTTGCTGGCAAACAAGGCCAGCTGTTCCAAGTCCTGCAAACGCTCATCCGCATCTGGGTACTGCGTGCGCAGGTAATCAATGTACTCCCCGGTTGCCACAACACGAATGAGCTCCTGCGGAAGGTACACTACTTTTTCCTTTTTTTCATCCATGACTCCGGTGTCCAACATCTTCCGAATCACCGCCTGGAACATGGCTATCCCCTTCATCCCCCGCTTGTCCACCAACGACACAAAATTGATGGTCTTCAGATCAGTATCCGATCCCAAGCTCTGCACGCGGTTGAAAAGTTCTCCCGCGGTCTTGGGTCCAACACCGACGTGTAAGGTGGTGGCGCGTAACCACGCAACTTCATCTGCTGGGTTGGCAATGAACTTCACGTAGGCCAGCACGTCCTTGATGTGCGCGCGCTCAAAGAACCGCAAGCCGCCACGCACAATGTATGGAATGTCCCGCTGGGCGAGCTCAAATTCCAAAGCTTGGGTGTGGCTAATCGCGCGCACGAGCACGGCCATCTCGCGAAACGCAGTGCCGTTCGTTTGCAATTCTAAAATGCGCTGAGCAATGAACGTGGCTTCCTGCCCATCATCCCGGCAGGGAATGAGCTGCGGCAAATCCCCGGCTGGGCGCATGGCATGGAGCTCTTTGGGGAACTGCTCAAGGTTGTGCCGGATAACTGCGTTGGCCAATTTGAGGATCTGCGGGGTGGAACGGTAATTGGACTCCAGGCGAAACTGCTTGGTTTCGGGAAAGGTCTTGGGGAACTGCAAAATATTACTTATGTCTGCGCCGCGGAAGGCGTAAATGCTCTGGCTGTCATCCCCCACGACCAGCAAATTCCCGTGCTTGCTGGCAAGATTGCGCACTAGCTCGCCTTGTAAAGAGTTCGTATCTTGAAATTCGTCTACCAGGACGTACTGGAACTGCTCTTGGAGCTTGGTGCGGACATCGGCATGGTTGGCCAGAAGCTCCACCATGAGGACGAGCAGGTCATCGAAGTCCATGAGGTTCTGCTTCGCCTTCCGCTCGGCGTACCGCCGAGCCACGCCGACCACTTGGTCCACAATTGCATGCGCGTTGGGCAGTTTCTCTACAGCAATGTCGGCAATATCCTGCCGTGTGTTTCGCGAAAAGGAAATGAGGTTCTTCAAAACATTCGCCGTGGGAAAGCGTCGCTGCTTGGTATCAATATTTAAATCTGCAATGCACGCGTTGATCAGACTCCGGCTGTCTTCCTGGTCCAGAATGCTAAAGCTGGGGGTGCGGCCCACCCGGTCGGCGTAGCGGCGCAGAATCCGGTTGGCCACGTGGTGGAACGTCCCACCCCAAATGGGACTCGGAACGCCGCCCAAGCGCTCTTGAATGCGGGTGAGCATTTCCCGAGCGGCTTTGTTGGTAAACGTGACCAGCAAAATCCGGTCTGGGCTAATGCCATGCTCCAGGAGCCAGGCCACGCGGTAGACAATGGTCCGCGTCTTACCCGACCCGGCACCGGCTAAAACCAGCACATGTCCATCGCCATTTTCCACCACGACAAATTGCTCAGCATTTAGCTCTTTGGCGTAGTCAATTTTAAGGTCCTTGGCTGGCCGGCGGTGGAGAATCACAGTGGACATAGGTAGGAGTAGTGTAGCAAACAACGGACGATAAATAACGCACGACTGACAAGTAGAGACGGTTTATGCTTGACGCATTTCAAGAAATGTTCTACTGTCACGTGAAAATCAAAAACAAACGCTATGGAGGAAATATGACAAATCTACTGTTGAGTACGTTGAAAAAATTTGGATCATTTGATGAGCTTATCTCCCAGGCGAAACCTGGAGATATGATTACGGTCTTCCCCACGCCAAAATTCGATAGCGTGGATATGCCGACATGGAAAGCTTTCAATGATGGTGTGGTCGTCGTGGAGGAGAATGATGACCAGGATAGTTGGTTCCACATAAACGGTGAACTTGTTTGCGAGTCACCTGAAAATCCATATAGGCCAACAATGTATGGCACTATAGACTCTTGGGGGACGAATCACTATGGCTTCTACGTCTGCATTGGTGGGCTACTACTTCAAAATGCCGGCCTGGTAATCTGCAAAGATTTCGATCCAGATGCTGAAATTGCAACGCATAAGGACGGCACCCCAGATACCAGTGAGCGGCCGGAAATAATTAGGATTGTTCCGGCATGGCAGGCATTCCCCTATGGTTTCATAACCCGAAAAGGCCGTACTTTTACCCAACACACGTTCGTCGGGACTTGGCCAAATGAACTAGAGGTTGATCACAAAGTTCTGGGGGAATTCGAAGTAACGCACGATTGGATAGGCACGGATCTTGGGGTCCTTGACGTACGGGAGGGGTGTCTTTTCCTGAATGGGGAAAGATTATGCGTACTGCCAGACGGTGAGTGTAGGGACTTCCGAACTGATGGTGGCGTAGCTGTATGCTTCACTCGACGTTACGATGAACTCAAAGAGTATTGGCACATTAGCGCAAGAACGAAAAGTATCGATGTCTACAAACAATCACCAAACATCCAACTGTACGACCAACGCGAGGATGGTATTTACTGTAGTAATCGGAAAGTGTTCAACGGAGCATGCGTCCGATTCGAACCAAATGCCTACGGTCTCATCATCGAGGCAAACGGATTGATCTTCCAGCTCGTTGACTATCGATAGACCACTCATTCAATGCAACCGGATTCCCCAGGGAGTCCGGTTTTTTTATACTTGACAAGATCTCTACTTTTGATACTGTAAAAAGTTAAAAATGCTAAAAATGAAAGGAAAAAAATGCTCGTTGCAAAAGTACAAAAGTATGCAAAGGCCGATATCCCACGAGCTATTCAGGAAGCTGAGCCGTTTGATTGCATTCTCCTCGACGAGGAATATCGCGCCTGTACTTACCCAGCAGATGCGGGTGTATACACCTGCATTGGCCTAGAACGTAATTTTTACTGGGCAATCAATGGTGACGAAAGTCAGCCTATTCCCGGATTCGTACGGCGTAGCTTTGGCGGATGGCGCCTAACTTCTGTTGGGGATTCCTATTTCATGAATGACACACGCGTACCCTTTTTGCATTTTCACGATAGCTATAAGGTAACGTACGAGGGTGAAATTATCATTCGGCGAGGAAACCAATTTCTCCTAAATGATGAGGTGCCCATAGCTGAAATGCCACTGGGTGATTATGTAGAACTTGATATTCTTAACAGCCGGGGGGTTCGTGATGTCCGCATTGACTGGGATCTGCATCCAGATGGTGTTGTCGTGGAGTATCCTGGAATACTGCACAGTGCGTACAAACGACTCATACTGAACTTTTCTACCACACTATACGAAGGAGAAATGAAAAATTGGCGACGTTTTTCTTCTGGCATAGGAATTTCTTTGCCGGACGGCCGCGTCTTGAAAAATGGTTCTCAAATCATTCATGAAGCACCGGTTGATAACTATACCCTCCTGCCTGGAGGAAACGTGTATCTCATTGGCAGTAATCTCTTCTGGAATGACGAATTACTGCTAAATGGTTTTTCCCCAAAATGTGGCGACGTGCCAAGGGAACATCCTAAGGGCGTACTGATTAACCGCGGGAAAGAGACACTGCTCATTATTATTCGGTGATGACAGATTTTGACCGAATACAACCGGATTCCCCCAGGGAGTCCGGTTTTTTTCTTGTTGACATCTTATACCCACTTTGGTAGGGTCAGGTGAAAACGAAAAATACCTTGAGGAGGTAAAAAATGAACGATTTATTTCTCTGTACGTTGAAAAAGATTGGTCCATTCCATGAACTTCTCCAGGAAGCTAGGAGTGGAGACATCATCCCTGTTCATCCTAATGGGAATGCAGAGTACTGCGAAGCAGGGTTGGACTGGAGAGCATTCCCCGGCGGAGTCGTTGTGGAAGGAACAGACTTCGAGAAAGACGTATGGTACTTTCTCAATGGTGCAATGGTCACGGATGAACGTGGAAATGTTTTTCGGCAGTCTGTGTATTCACGTGACAGCTGGCATACAAACGACTTTGGTTTCGTGGTGGTGGACCATGGCCAAATCATTCAGAATGGCCAGTACATCCTCACTGAGCCGGAAGACCAAGATCCTGACCGTGATTTGTACTTTCGAAAAGACGGCAGCCCTGCGCTGCCTGGCGAAGTGCCACACCTCATCCAGACTATCGAAGGATGGCAGGCACTTCCAAATGGAATTCTGACTCGACGCGGGAATACATTCTGCCGCCACATTGTTTCTGGAAAAGCGCCATTTTCATTGACCGTCCACCACCAAGAAATTGGGACCTTCGAGGCTACAGATGATTGGTTGGCAATAACGCTGGGAGTGTTGGACTTCCAGGGTCAGGACTTACTACTGAACGGCAAAAAGTGCTGCGTCCTACCTGGAGGCAAGTGTGATAACTTTTCCACTGTTGGAACGAACACAATTGCCTTCACGCAAACGCATGAGGGCAAAAAAACATCCTGGCTTGTAGATACATCTTCAGGCCGTATGCAAAGTTTTCCTTTCACCGAGTCATCGCCATCACGCTATAGCAAGCGTGAAGATGGCATCCATAACGGGATACGCTATGTATACGCGGGTCCCTGTGAAAGGTTCGAGGAGAATGATTACGGCCTAATTATTGAGGCCGGTGATACGCTCTTCCAACTTATTCCATAGCGCGTTGTATTGAACGTTCATATAACCGGATTCCCCAGGGAGTCCGGTTTTTTATACTTGACGACAGAGCGCCATTTCCGTAAGGTAAGCGGAAAACCAGATGAACAAACCAAGGAGGAAAAGAATGCATCTTTACAAAAGATACCACCCCCAAGCAAATAGGGAGGTGGCCTACGAAGATTTATTAGCTGCTGCCAAAACTGGTGACCGCATTATTCTGTACCAAGGTGAAGCATCCGATGCGCATGTCCCAGGATTGCACGGCGTCCTGGTGCAATGCGGAAGAGAAATCTTCTGGAATGACAATGTGAAACATCCGGTTTTCACAGGGACGTGTGAAAACTTCTTCCCATTCGGACAGACGGCACTCTTTGCCAAAAGCATGAATAATCTTCGAAATATTTTCGAGTGCAATGGCACATTGCATCCACTCCGTGCGGCTGTCAGTAAAACTGACCCCTTTGAAGTGCAGGAATGGAGGAAGACCATCTACATTCGATATGGAAATGAGATAGTCCGAATAACCAAATCCACTGAACAGGTCATTGTGAACGAACCATTCGATGCCTGGTCAGTAAATAATCTTGGTTGCATTGTGCAATGTGGTACAATGCTCAAAATTATTGGGCAGCAAAAGCATTTCCCTGGGTGTTTGCAAAAACGCGGACTGATGCACTGGCGCACATCAAAATCGTGCGTTTTCTACACCGCAGAAACAGACGGACTATGGGAATGGACCGGGAGCAATGTGCTACAAAAAAGCACAACATCTCCAACGGTTTGGTTCGTTACGCAGGGAGGGCAAATCATCACTCTTGAGGGTAAAGTCTTTCAAACCCTTGATGAGAAAATCGTTTACGATGGTCCGTGGGATGCCTGGACCGAGCACCCGCACGGCGTGCTCATCGAGCGCGATGGCGACCTCGTCCTGGCAGTAGTAAAGTAATAGCACCGACAACCGGATTCCCCAGGGAGTCCGGTTTTTTTATCGGCAAAAAAACTTGATCCCATACTACTGCGGGATTGCCACGCTCCTGCTGGAGCTCGCAATGACAAAAAACGGACTTCTTGCTCTTACCCTCAATCCACACCCTCCATCCATACTCGCCGCCACACCAAAACCCTCCACCCCTGCTTCTATCTCCCCCGCACTTTCAAATCGTATCGAATTTCTTCCAGGCGCTTCAGGTTCCGTTTGGCTTCGTCAAACTTTTGGCGCAGGTGGCCGGTGAGATCAGCCTTGGCCAGATGGTCAACCACTTCCCGGACAGTCTTGTATGCCCGGTCCACGGTTTTCCGGTCTCCATCAGTCGCGGCCAGCACAACGCGCCGGACTAACTCGCCAGTAAAATCCGCTGCCGCTCCAACTTGCTGATCAGCCGCTAGGACGGGCTTCTTGGGGAACGCTAACTTCTTATTCTGGGTGAACATGAAAGTGAGCCAGGCTTCGCCAAACTCTTCCAAGGCAGCAAGGAGATTTCCGTCGTTGAGCGCACGGGGTTCTTTGCGCAAATTATGCTGCACACCTGCCAGTTGCTTCTGGGCACGGGTCAAAAACTCTTCCGCTTCTTTGGGGTTGTCCCGATGCACGGCGAAGATAGCGAGCTTGGCTGCTTGCTGCGCTTGGCGAGTAATGCCAAAGGTTTGCTCCCGCAAACGACGTTGGCGAGCTAAGTCTTTGTGGAGTTTGGTAAAAAATTTCATATTTTTTGCTTTCTGACGACACGGAGGTAGGAAAAAAAGTAATTCAATGCAGCTAAGGTTAATCCGCACTCAATTTTCCCCTCATGGATCATTTTCCAGAGCTTTGGTAACGACACTTTCATAACCGCTTGGATGCTTTCGTCGCCTTCTTGCCCATCAATACTTACCGATTTTTCATCAAGCCCTTCAGCTAGATACGTGATAATACACGTCGACTCATGCCCAGGGGCAATGTAGTGCTTCCCGAGGCGAGTCCACTGCTTTGCATGCATTCCAGTTTCCTCAAATAATTCTCGTTTTGCAACCTGCAAAAAATTCTTTGAGTTTACAGTGCCTGCTGGTATTTCATAAATAGACTTCCTTAGGACGTATCGGAATTGGCGGAGTAGGTAGACTTCCGTACCAGTGAAAGCCACAACAAAAATTCCAGGAACTTTTCTCAGATACGCATAGACTCCTTTACTGCCATCCGGTTGAATAACTCTATCTTCTTGGATGCTTATCCAAGAATTCTTATACTTCACCTTTGATGAAAGTCGCGTCCAAGGACCAAAGCGTTGCATCATACCTTAAAACCAACCACTGGAAGACTTTTCCTTCCCTTCATTTTCCACATGGTACGTGCCGTCTGACTCCCGGATGAGTTTGAAGTTCATCCGCTTCCCATTCACCGTGGTTTCAAAATCCGCTTCGTCATGTCGTTTTACATATTCCAAAAGTACCTTTGCTTCGTCTTCATCAAGCTGCCGAAACGCCCGCAGGGCTTCGGTGTCGCCGTCAACAGTGTGATTATGGATGGTTGGCATAGGTTTGGGGGTTAATGCGCTACCTGCAGCGTACCGCGTCTGGCACAGTTCAGCAACCAAAAACAGCTCCATTGAGGAGCTGCATTGGACTCAGACTAGAGTGGGTAGATGTCGTACTTCGTGCCGCGGGTAATCCGATGCTCTTCAAACTCTTCAATCTGGAAAGCCTCTTGGAAAAAAGCTTTCGCCTTGGCCGTGTCCAGATCCCCTTGGCAGGTGTACACATCAATGGAGACGAACCGCTTCTTGGGGAAGGTATGAATGGAGATGTGACTCTCCGCAATCATGACGAACCCTGAGTAGCCACCCGGATCCTTCTTATCGTTGCCGGCGGCCTTCACCACGTACGGCGTAATGATCTTGTGCATGCCCAGGTGCCCAGGCAAGCGTTCCAGAACCTCAAACACGAGGTCCATGTCTGCGAGCTTCTCCTCACTGCACCCGTACCCATCCAGGGTGAGGTGCGAACCGAAGGGAATTGCCGATTCGGCAGTGGCAGCAACCACTGGGGCTTCGGCGACAGACGTGTGGGGCATGTGCGTGCCCTCCTTTGTTGCGCTTGATGAACCTAACGGACCCTGATTCATAGGTTCGGGGTTCTCCGTCCCGAGCGAAGCCCTCGAGGACAATCGAGAGGGCAAGTCGAGGGGGCGGAGTTAGCATCGCACCGCATCAGCCGAATACTCAGCAAGCGTTAAAGCGAATTTTTAAGAAACGGAGAGTAAAGTATAAAGCCCTGCGGCTGAGCGTCAAGGGGTGGTTGACGAATTCCGCCCGAAGGAGCTAGGGTAAGAGGCTAACACAGAAACGTACATTCCAAATAGGAGAAGTGTAATGGTAAAACCACTCATTTTTTGCGGTCGAGCGAGTCATAAAATGGCACGAGGAGTCTGTGAACTACTTGGACAACCCCTCAGTGAGGTGGGTATACGAGAGTTTGCAGATTCTGAGCCATGGTACAAGATTACCCACCCTGCTGTGATAGTGGGTCAACCGTGTGCGGTGGTGCAATCGACTGGTGAGTACGCTCCGAAGACGTACTTTGATCTCTTTGCGATTGTTAGTGCTGTCAAACGGTACAATCCTTCGCGACTCATTGCGGTCATGCCCTTCATGGGTTTCCGACGGCAGGAGCGAGACAAGGATGGTGGCGAAGCAGTTACTGCGGAGCTCGTGGCTAAATTACTTGCAGCTGCTGGTGCAACCGACGTGATGCTCTGCGACCCGCATTCACCAAAGAATGTTCAGTACTTCCAAGATGCAGGTTTGCGCACCTGGGTCATTGATGCAAATCCACTCTTCGTGGATGTGCTGAGAGATCGAGACCTCAGCAACGTTCGGGCTTTGAGTCCGGATAAAGGCAGATCGAAAACCACTGAAGCTTTTGCCAAAACTCTAGGCATTCCAATGATCTCGCTGATCAAAAGTCGGCCGGAGCATGATATTTCGGAGTCACATGGTATCCAAGGCAGCTTGCGGGGTATTACCGCAATTATCCGAGAAGATGAAATCAGCACTGCCGGCACGATTGCAGCTACCGAACGAGAGGTGCGGAAAGTTGGCGGAGAGAATATTATCGTCATGGCCACCCATGGCGTGCTGGCCGGAGGTGCAATTCAGACGCTCAATCGGGCGGAGATCATATCAAAAATCTACACGACTGACTCCATTTACCTGCCGTGGGAAAAGCGCACCGACAAAATCGAGCAGCTTTCTCTGGCACCGCTTATTGTGAAGCAATTTAACGAAATGCTCGTTGACGATTAATCATCTAGCTGCCGAATCCCTTCGGCAGCTTTTTTTATACGCAAAAAAATCTTCCGGAGGCTAGAAATCTAACGTGGAAACAAAAGCTCATTGGTGTCCCCATGAGGAATTGAACCTCAATCTCAGGCTTCGGAGGCCTACGCTCTATCCGTTGAGCTATGGGGACCTATTCGAACGTTTTTGATAAACTCCCTTCTTTTCACTGAAGAGTTTTTCAATTCAAACTCTCTCCACCGAGCTGCTGATCGAGTTGGGTATGTCTCAAATCCTACTAGTACCCAAGGAACTCTTCTACGTGTTGAAGAAACATAGCCATTGTTATGGCGTTGCAGTCTTGCATCCACATCTTCAGTTTGTCCAATATAGTATGACTGATCCTTCTTACTTCGTAAAAGATAGACGTAAAACATACTAATTTTTGGCTTCGGCCTCCGGCCCGGAGGGAGGCCAACGCTCTATCCATTGAGCTACGGGCGCAAACAGATGCGCAAAAAAGGTAGCACGGCACACGCTTGGGGGCAAGATGAAGGAGTGTGGAAGATACTTGTTCTACCCAGGACCAACACGTTCTCTGGAGTGCGGGAGGAACCCTTATCGGAGAGACGTGCTCCAAATATCGCGGCCTAGAAAGGCCGCTCTGGGTAGTTGCATTGGCTTACGGCTTTATGGCTTTACGGCCTATGGCTTCTCCTACACTTTACTCACCCGAGCAAAGACCTCATTAGCTTCTTTCAGCAGCTGCTCTGCGGTGTGCCGGTCTTTGGCGTCCGCGATGATGCGGAAGACGCCGGCTTCAGTCTTGGAGGCACGCCACCAAACCCAAGCATCAGAGTGGACCCATGCCTTCACCCCGCCGTCCTGTCCGCCAGTGGTCGTTACCCGCGCGCCCGCGACGCGATAGTGCTCGATCATCCCCTGCCGCGCCCGGGCTTGCTGGCTCCCCAGGCATTGCGCCTTGACCGCCACGGTGTGGAAATGTGGTAAGTGGAGTAAAGTCTCATCCAAAGTTGTCTGGTGCTCAGCCAGATACCGAATGATAACAGCGAGCGCCTGCAAGCCGTCACGGCACTGCCCAGGAGCCACAATGCTGCCACCATTAGATCCTTCACCACCGACCTTGCTCCCCCGCTCGTGCATCATGGACACAACATTCGTTTCCCCAACCTCCACTTCTTCCACCGTTGTCCCAGCATGTTCGGCAATGCGCTTCACCATCTGACTCGTCGCATCATTGGTAATCACCGGATGCTCCTTTGCCTTTGGATCGATACTGAGGATTGCCTGCACAACCAGACCAACGACGTACTGGCCAGAGACCAATGGGCCATACTGTAAGGCAAATTGGCTTGAAGTCGGCAGGACGATTTCCATGCGGTCAGCATCGCAGTCAAACGCACAGGCGAACATACCCTCGTGTAACTCGGTAGCAAGGGGCGCAAGGGATTCTGCCTTCGGTTCCACCAAACGCCAAAAAATTCCTGGCTCCTGACCTTTCACGACAACATCTAATCCGAGTTTCTTGGCCAACGCTGGTGCAACTTCGCCGTTTGCCCCGCCATTGATATCCAGCAGCACTTTCACTTTTGCCTTTTGGACGTGGGCAGGAGTACAGCCAGACGAATCCAGCACAAACTGGAGGTACGCATCCATGGCTTCTTGCTGACCATCAATAATTTCCAACCCAACGGAGGCTGTGGCGCCCTCCATGGCTTCGCTCACAGCCAGCACTTCTTCGCTGCCTGCTTCGTGGATGAGGATGGCGGCGTCACCGGCAGAGAGAATGCCACCCGTGGCTTGCAAAAACTTCAAGCCATTATCTTCTGGCTGGTTGTGGGAAGCAGTGAGGATAACTCCACCAGCTGCGCGGAAGTGCCGTACTCCGTGCTCGGTCATGGGTGTGGAGCTAATGCCCAGATCAATGACCCGCCGTACCCCAGCCGCTGCCAAACCCTGCACCAAAGCAGCAAACACGCCAGGTCCGGATGGCCGCGTATCTCGGCCAATCACCACGTTTGCATCAGCATGTTTGGCCAGAAGCATTTGGCCAAAGGCGTAACCGTACCGCCGACAGACCTCTGGGGTGAAGCTCTCACCCCACGTGCCACGGATCCCTGAGAATGATTCAACGAGGCTACTCATGTTCGTTGTTGGAGGAATGAGCTCACCGTGCCCACATCTTCTGGTGAGCCAAAGTCTTTCCAGTAGTCTTGGATGCGCTGGATGCGGAACTTGCCCGCCTTGGCCAGCTCCGTGACCGCATCGGTGAGGTACAGTTCATTCTTCGGCGGCGTTGGCTTTACCCGGCGGCACGCGTCAAAAATGTCGTGCGTGAAGGTAAAGAGCCCAGTGTTAATGAGCGTAGAGCCAACATCGTGATCAGGTTTTTCTATAATTTCCTTCAACTGATCATTTTCCCCGGGAATGAGCACGCCGTACTTCTGCCAATCATCATGCGGCAGGCCGCCCACGTAGCAGAACCCATCCTCATGGATCATAGACTTGAGGTCACGAACTGAGTACAGGTTATCACCGTACAGCGCACAAAACGGCTTTCCGTTCACCGCTTTTTCCGCAGCGAGGACGGGCACCGCTGTACCGTACACGTCTTCCCCCATGACCGCATACTGATTCACGATGGTAATTGGATGCGGGTACGATTCAGCAAATTGCTCAATGTGCTGGCTCAGGTGGCCAACCACCACCACAATCTTCTCGTACCCAACCGCACGGAGGTTTTCCAAGAGGTACCACAGGAAAGGTTTCCCATTCACTTCAATCATGTGCTTGGGTTTGTCTTTGGCAAGTTCCTTCATGCGGGTGCCTTTCCCCGCGGCGGAAATGACAACGGTGTCGATCATAGAAAAAGAATAATTAGGCTTCGGGGTGGCGTTCTTTCACGCCACACTCAACTTTCTCAATCCGCGCTTGGAGGGCATCTGCGCTGATGCTTGGAAAACCAGAAATTGCACCACCACTCTTTGCCAGCTCTAGCGAAGTATCATTTGGGTGCTTGAAAAACTTTCGAGGGATGGCAGTACTGAATTCCTCACCACACGAACACTGCTTGTGAAGAATCTTATTATCTTCACTGAGTTCAACCCGTAGCAATGAGCCTGGCTCCGGTTGGGGTTCACCTTCCATATGGATTAGCGTAATGAGCGGCGAATGTTCAGAATCCTATACCAACCTTTTCGAACTGGCAACTCCACCGCGTTGGCGGAGGACACAGTCTGTCCACCAAACCCCAGTTTGAAGCGGGTAATCCCAGCCCAACTGGCGCCGGCCCGACTCTGGCGGGGGCGTTCCGGGGTCTCAATGCCAAAGAAGTCATACCAGTGCAGTCCAGCCAGTTTAGCGTCCACAATCTGCCGCCATTGCAGGAGGTGCGGTGCCATCACATTCCGATGGGCATCTGCAGAGGCCCCGTGCAGGTAGGTGGCGGTATCACCAGAGTGGATAATGAGGTTTGCGGCTATCGGCTGCCCTTCGTACATGGCCACGTAGATTTTCACCATCCCCGTTGGTAAATACTCAACCATGGCTTGGTAGTATGCCGCGCCATGTGCAGAAAACCGATCTCGCGTCGTGGTTTGCTTTTGGATATCCGCAAAGGTCTGCGCGGCATCACGGGCAGTAGCACCAGCGTGCACCGTAACGTGGACTCCCCGTTTCTCCGCTAAGCGAATGTTGTACCGAGTTTTCTCATGCATGCCCTGGAGCAGCTGCGCTTCGGCATGGGTCAGATCAAGGAGTTGGGTGTCCGTGGGCTGCAAGGCCTTTGCCAGACGGAAACCAAGTTTGGTTGCGGTGTCCTGCGCTGCATGGTCACTGAGCAAGGCCGGCGATTCTACGTGCGCAAAGAGCACACGTTGTTTCTGCGCGACCTCCGCCACATGTGCCAGCAACTTCTGGTATGCCTCTGGTGTAGTAGCCACTGGCCCACTGAACACCGTATGCGTCACCAAACCAAAGCGCCACTGGTCTGCTAGTACCTGCACCACACCAATGAGCTTGTCGCCCTCTACTGCGGCGTATCGGGAAACGACGGTGCCAATTTTTTCCCGAAAAGCACCCCACGCCCACCGCTGCTGGAACGACGCGTGCGGCTGCGTGTCCAAAAACTGTTCCCAGGATTGTTGGTCAGTCCATTCCTGCACGGTCATACGCGGCTCCCTCGATTGCGGAGCACGGCCCGAATGCGCTCGGCGGGTTTGGTAATGCTAGCCTCAACTTGGCTCAAGGCTTTCCGCGCTTCCGCCGCGGAGTAGCCAAGTTGCTCCAAGGCAGCCAGGGTATCTGCGTCATCAGACTGCACCGAGGTTTTCCCTGCGACCGTGGGAGCCGCAACTTTGCCAGCTAGTTCGCGCACAATACGTTCCGCCGTCTTGGCGCCAATGCCCGAGACTTTGGTGAGCAGACTAGTCTCTTCATTCGTAATGGCTTGGAGAATATCTTGAACAGTCGCGCGGGAAAGCACGCCCAGGGCTGACTTGGGGCCTACCCCGTTCACCCGTAGAAGCTGCTCAAACATATCCCGCTCGTCCATGGCCAAAAAGCCGTAAAGCTCTTCCCCATCCTCCCGCACATTGTGGTAGGTGTGGAAGGTCTGCTCCTGCCCCACCTCCACCTGACCCAACACTTTGGGCGTCACAAAAACTTGATACCCCACGCCATGGATATCCAGGACAATAGATTTCACTGTAATACTTGCAACCGTGCCACGAAGAAAAGCGATCATGGGAATAGTATAGCGGGGAAGTAGGAAGGTATAAAGGTATAGAGCTACTCCGACGCTGCGGTCGGAGCCCCGACATCCCGCAGCGGGATCGTCGGGGTAAGCCGTAGAGCGGTAAAGCTTTAGAGGTCTTTGGGGATTTTTATATCTTACGACTAGAGTACTCAGTTGGCAGTAGATGTATGGGATCTGAGGAACGAATGCGGGTGAGGCAAAGACATGGATGCTCATTAGGGTATACGGTATAGAAGGAAGGCGCGCCATTTCTTCAACCCACGCCCTCACCTTTTAACCTAACAAGCCTCTATACCTCTACCCATCCATTCGTAATTTCCCGCCACCATTCTGGTTCCTTATTCTTCGTTCCCTGTCCTCTCAATCCTCATTCGTATTTCGTAATTTTGTAGTCTCTTTTCGTAATTCGTAACTTTATTCGTAAGTATGAAAAACCGACACTTTTGACAGTATCGGTTTTCATAAGGAACGTCTTCCATTCTTCCGCAACCAGCCAAACAGCATGATGATGCCCAGAGAAATCATTGCCCACATGATGAACCGTTCTGCGGTCTCCTTCCCATAGAGGGTATAGAGGAAGCAAAAAGGAACCACTTGCAACACTGTTCCAAAGAAAAGTGCGACAGCGCCACGCCAACCAAATCTGATCCAACTTATCCCCACAATGGCTATGCCGACCTTTTGCATAAATGGCACCGCTGCCAACCAGAGCAGAAAAACTGGCGTAACGACTTTCCCATGAGCCATTTGCCGAGCACCCTCATACATCTGATGAGTGAGGTATTTGAGTGCGCGTCCAGACATCTGAAAAATGCGTCGGGGTAAGGTCGGCGGCCAAACTCCAACCATTTGGCTTTCTGCAAGCCGATGCTGGCGTCGTGCCTTCTGCTTTTGCACAATGACGGTTACCCCATGCACGAGGCTAATTTTCAATGTGAGCCACAAACCAGAATGAAGGACGACTGCAGGATACACGATGCACCAATCTGGCACCCCCAGGATCTGGCTCATGACAATCCTCCAAAAAGGCAACTCTACGAGCTGATTGATGATGATGACAAACTGCCAATCTGGAAGGAGCAAATATGCGGTGAGATCGAACACTCATCCTCCGCGGTTTTGAGTTTGTATTTTTAGTCCGTGAGCGTACCACAAATATGGACTTTGTCAAGCAACATTGACAGCCCCAGAGTTTTCCCATAAGGTGTCTGGATGTTGTTTCTCAAAGACGAAACGAGAACAGCATAGGAAAACCAAGCCCGTTGACAAAACGGAGAAAGAGAGACCCACGCTATGAGGAGAAATCCACCTCGCCCTTTAGGCGAGCTCACAGCACGGGCAAGCATTGCGCTCGCACGTGATGATCTTGTTCGCATTGTGCAGGAGACGAGCAGCCCTACGGCCGCATTCGACCTGGCCAAGCAAATTACCGGTGATTCCACGCTCGCCAAAGCCACTCGCTGGCTGGCGACCATTAAACGTGATTACGGTGTAGAGGCGTTCAACGCTATCTGCCAAAAGAAGTAAGGACATGAATCATGAATGAATATGTAACCCTATTAATGCAGCAACTTCACCTGGTGAAGAATGAACAGCTCACCGACAACGAGTGGCTGGCATACCTCAAAAAGCATCCGCAACTCCTCGGTTTCTTAGCGCAAGCTGATCGATCGAGAGTGGTAACGAAAGCTATCCTCAGTCTGAACGCAGGAGTTGTTACTGAACAGCTGGGCAAAGGCACTACTGGCGAGCTGGCGCTCAAGCTCATTGAGGCTGCGCGCCAATTTGCCGTTTGGATTGTTGTCTCCGCCCGCACCTTTGGCTGGCCCATTCAAGATGTGACCCCACGGGGAGAAACCAAGAAACCGCCTACCCCACAGGCCATGCCGCCTGCACCATCGAAGGAATCCAAAACGCTCGTTGGCAATCTGAAAACGTTTTGCGATGCGGTTGGTGGCGAAGCTGCTGCCCGAAAAATCATTTCGGACATGTACGCTAAGAAGGGTTCCCAGGGAAAAGCCGCGCTGGCCCTCAGCCGGAAGTACCCAAAGCTGCTGAAACGCAAGAATGCACAACGCACCCTCAGCAACTGGATGAAATTTTTATCCATCCCAGTTGACAACACCAATCAGTCACCGAAACGCCACCATTCCAAAAGGGATGTCGCCAAAACTGCAGCATATCCTTTCGCGACTGGTAAACTCAAAGACGCAAACGACATCACTCTGGAAAAACGCGGCATGACGTTGGCGAACCTCATTCTGAAACTCAAGAAAACGTACTCCTGGCCAGACCTCCAGAGAGTCATTCTTGAGCTAACGGGAAAGAACGTGCATCAGTCACAGCTCTCGCGTCTTTACCGCTGGGGCAAAAAACATCAATTAAAGAAAAGAGGGTAGGCCATGAAAGAGACAGCGAAGCAGCAGCGGGTCACACTCTGCAGCCAACTCCTTCGAAACTTCGCGGAAAGTAAAGGGATCTCATCTTTGGTAGAATTTGCAGCCCGCTTTGGTTTCCCGCGAGCCACTGTGTATGACTGGTGGCATGGGATAACGGTACCGTCAAAAATGGTGCACCGGGATGCGCTCTACAAGCTCATACCCCATGAACTTTTCCAAGGTTTCTTAACCAAGGAAGTGAAGCAGAAACTCCTAGCTTCACCGATTGAAGAGCAGCCTGGAAAAATAGATAGTATGGATGTTGCTGCGGATCGGGTGGGTCACCTGATTCCGGCAATTCTGCCAGATCTCATTGCAATTGTCACGTCACCGGCTGGGCGCCTTCGGGCTGCCATCCGGAAAAAAGTTGGATCGGATCAACTCTTCCAACTTTCTGTGGCCACTCGGGCACTTTCTTCTGAAACGACGTTGCAGAAACTCCTTGAAGATGGAGAACTAGAAAAGCTCCAAGGAGGAACGCATGGTAACTAAAACCAACCCGCAGCAACGCACAGGAACTTTCGGCATCCATGTGCATACCGGCAATGTACTCTGGGAGTTGGCGCATGCGCACAAGAGTGCTGAAGATGTCATCGTTGAACTGGTGCAGAATGCCGTGGATGAAGGAGCCACTCGAATTCTCATCAGCATCAATAAGGCCAAGGAAACCCTCCTAGCCTTCGATGATGGTTATGGGACGACCTTTCAGGAAATGCAAAACCTGTGGTCAAATGTAGGTACGTCAACCAAGCGTGGACGTGCAGACAAAATTGGTCAGAAAGGTATTGCAAAACTGGCCGGCCTAAGCATCGCTGAGGAATACAACTTCACCACTCGGCCGTTGAAAATCAAAGGCAGTGGCTACTTCACCATGAAGCTGAAGAAATCCGAGCTTCGTGAAAATGAAGCACCAAAGATGGGTTTCGTTCATGAGGAGCCGGGTTTTGGTGTTAATCATGAGTACGTAAAATTCAAGGCGACAACCAGAGTACTGCTGAAAGGCCTGAGTTCCAGCGCCATACGTGAACTGCAGGATATCCAGGAAATTGCGGATACAGTGGGTGAGAAATTTGCCACAGCGATTCGGAGACGAAATGTGGTGATTCAAATCCTTTTTTCTGCGAACCGGGAGGAGCCCCAGCGTGTACAGGCAAAAGCCCGAGAGTTTCCTGGGACCAAGCAAAAAGTGGAAACGATCAAGACAACCTTTGGGGATGTCGACATCGAACTCTACACAACAATCCAGCCGGTTAAAAGTCCAAAACTCATTGTGGAGTGCAACAACTGGCCTTTTGACCTGCAGAACATGCGAGGTTTATGGAAGGACGCGCGGGCAATTCTTGGCAGCGGACACTTCCAAGGGTACTTCCGAATTAATTGGGGGAACCTTGTGAGTGATCGTTCACGCATGGCTGAAGATGAGCTATATGATGCCCTGGCAGAGGCGATTCTTACCTACCAAGAGGAATCGCTGATTCTGTACTTGGAAGAACTGAAGGACACCAGTCGGTTCAAAAAGTATGCGGACATTATCCGTGGCACTGTTGAACAGCTGGATAAATTCTTCAAAGAGCACCCACAGCTTAGCTTGCAAGGTAGGCTCCATCAATTGGTCGGTCTGGTATCCAGTAATCACACTGCTGCCAGCGCCGGTGAACGAACCCCCGAACGCTTCCGAACCCTGCCCACTATTGCAGAAGTTCGGGAACGTCGAAAAACGCAGAACCAAGATCGAAAGCACTCGTCGCCGACGCAAGAACGCACGAAACTTCCACACAGTTCTGTGAAGCATCCAAGTGGGCGACCGCGCCATTTGATCCAAGGTCAATTTGGCCTCACGGTTACGTACGAGGAAGCTACCGAGAAAACGGGTTTTAAATGGAGAACCCGCATTCAGGGTGGAATACTCATTTTCAATCTTAGTCATGAAGATTGGATCCGAGCTGACACGGCGGGTACGAAGACGCTCCAGGAGTATGTCCAACTGCACATTGTGAAAGAATTAACAGCCCTCTCCGAGGACAACGCAAATGTCCGAGAACACTTTCTGAAGGTTTTTGAGAATTCTTTCCTGCAGTACTTTACTCCGTTTATGTAATTGCACCTTCAAGCCGCTCACCCATGTGAGCGGCTTTTTCATGCTTGAGACAATGGGTGGTCACAGGTATACTCAGTGAACTCCATATGCCCTTCACCCTCCGCTCCCCCTTCAAGCCAACCGGCGACCAACCCGCAGCAATAAAAAAGCTGGTTGCTGGCTTGGAAAAAGGCTACCACGACCAAACCCTGCTGGGTGTAACGGGCTCGGGCAAAACCTTTACCATAGCCAACGTCATCCAGCAGGTGCAGCGGCCCACCTTGGTCATTTCCCATAACAAAACTTTGGCCGCGCAGCTGGCCAGCGAGTTTGCGGACTTCTTCCCGGAGAACGCCGTGCACTACTTCGTCTCCTACTACGACTACTACCAACCTGAGGCGTACATTGCCAAGTCCGACACGTACATTGAAAAAGAGACGAACATCAACGAGGAAATTGACCGGCTCCGCCACGCCTCCACCCAGGCCATTCTCTCGCGCCGTGATGTCATTATCGTCGCCTCGGTGTCCTGCATCTACGGCCTGGGTTCACCCGAGTCGTACAAGAGCGGGGTGACCACTATTCGGCAAGGCCAAAACCTCCCCCGGAAAAAAATCTTGGACAAGCTCATCAAAATGCAGTTTGACCGGAAGCAAATGGACCTCTGGCGCGGCTCCTTCCGCGTCCTGGGTGAGACCCTGGAAATCTTCCCCACCTTCAGCGAAGACCGACTCATCCGCGTGCACTTCTTTGGTGATACCGTGGAGAAGATTGAGGAAGTGGACGCGCTCACCGGCAAAAATGCATCGATGATGGAAACCGTGGACATTTACCCTGCGACGCAGTACGTGACCGATCCCAGCGGCACCGAGGATGCTCTGAAGCAAATGGAACGTGACGCCAAAGAGCGCGTGGCCTGGTTCAAGGCGCATGACAAACCCCTGGAAGCCGAACGCATGGAGCAACGCTCCCGCTTTGACATTGAGATGATCCGCACCACGGGTTTCACCAGCGGCATTGAAAACTACTCGCGGTACTTTGACGGTCGCAAACCCGGCACCCCGCCGTACACGCTCATTGACTTCTTCCCCAAAGATTTCCTCCTGGTCATTGACGAGTCCCACATGACCGTGCCGCAAATTGGCGGCATGTACGAAGGTGACAAATCCCGGAAGACCTCGTTGATTGACTATGGCTTCCGCCTCCCCGCGGCCTACGACAACCGGCCGCTCACCTTCCCGGAATTCGAGCAAAAAATCAACCAAGCCATCTACGTTTCTGCCACCCCAGCCGTGTACGAAAAAACCCACAGCAAGCAGGTGGCGGAGCAGCTCATCCGGCCCACGGGCTTGCTGGATCCCAAAGTGACGGTGAAGCCCACCAAGGATCAGGTGGATGACCTAGTGGAGCAAATCAAACTCCGCACGGAGAAGAACCAACGCGTGCTGGTGACCACACTCACCAAGCGCATTGCTGAAGACCTGACGGATTACCTGAAAGACTTGGATATAAAAGTCCAGTACCTGCACTCAGACGTGGACACCTTTGACCGCTTGGAAATTCTGCGGAGCCTGCGAACAGGTGAATTTGACGTGGTCGTGGGTATTAACTTGCTCCGCGAAGGCTTGGACTTACCTGAGGTGAGCCTGGTGGCCATTCTGGATGCAGATAAGGAAGGCTACCTCCGTTCTGAAACTGCCCTGATGCAAACCATGGGTCGCGCTGCGCGACACCTGGAAGGCCAAGTCATAATGTACGCGGACCGCATGACCGGCTCCATGCAGCGCGCCATTGCCGAGACCGAACGCCGCCGCAAAATTCAGGAGGCGTACAACCAAGCGCATGGCATCACTCCCCAATCAATCATCAAAGCAATAAAGGAATCTCGCTTGGCCGGAAAGAAACTGGCAGAGCAGGCGGAGAGGCCTGACTTTGACCCCAGCATCATTCCCAAAGAGGAGCTCCCCCACCTCCTGCGCGATTTGGAGCAGCAAATGGAAATCGCCGCCCAAAATTTACAGTTTGAAAAAGCCGCGCACCTGCGGGATCAAATCACCCTCCTCAAGGGCAACCAGCCACCAACAAAAATAAAGGCGCGCAAACGCCGACGGTAAAGTCTGCTTTACAAGATTGACACTCCCCCAGCCGGGTGCTACTTTGACGTGAAAGTAAAAAATGAAACCAAAAACTCAACATTAGGAGGAAATATGTCCTTTGCCAATCTTGCTTCATTTTTTCGGTCAAGTCGCTGGCCAACGTACACCTTCGCCGCGCTCTGTTTCGTCATTGCCGCACTCATCATGCTACCAGGCTCCAGGCCGTTAGTGTCGAATATGGTGGCGACAATTCCTTTGGCCCTTGGTGTCCTGATTGGAGTCGTAGGGCTCATCCTCCGAGAGGACAAGGGCGAATCTCATTCACTTGCCACACTAGCTTTTGGATGTAGCGGCTTCATACTCGCCATCGGACTAAGCATTTCATCATTCGTATATATGCCGGCATATGATGGTGCGGTTGTGTTACCAAACGGTGATCCGGCGAAAGCCTTTACTTTAGGTAGGTATGAAGCACTCATTGCTGCTCCGTGGACAAGTGACATTCAATCCCCGTTTGACGTACAAAAACATGCCTACCTGCGGCTGCAAACTTCTGATGGAGAAACTATCAGCGTGAGTGTTTGGTACGAAGGAGACGCCGCTGACCTTTTTCGGAAGTACGGGAAGCCAGAAATATTCTTTGCCGACTTTGAACAGGAGTGCGCACAAGAACTACAGCCGGTACTTGCTACGATCAACGGCAAAGTTGCGAAACAATCGTTTCCGGACAAGTGTTTGCAGCTGACACCACTGTATGAAGCCCTTCAACAACTTGCGAAACAGAAGGATCAAAAATTAACCTGCATCATCTAGTCCCAAAAATCCAAGTTCTCTTAGCCGCTCCACCTGGGGCGGTTTTTCTTTTTCCCAAAAACCAACGCTGGGTTGACACTCCCCCAGCTGGGTGCTACTTTGATGTGAAAACAATAACACAGGAGGAACTTTGAAAAAGAAACGCTACGTCTTAGAACACATCCTCATTGCTGCAGGAGTCCTGGTAGCGGCCTTAGAAAGAATGCACCCGTACACCAAGGGACATTCGCAGCGAATCAGCGTCATTGCCTACAAATTGGCATTAGCGGCAAACAGAGAGCTAGAACTCAAGCTATCGAAAGAAGACATCGAGTTCATTCGAATTGGCGCCTTGCTACATGACATTGGGAAGATCACCGTTGGAGAAACAACTTTAGACAATCCAAATCGATTCCTAACGACTGATCAAATTCGAGATCTTGAAGATCACCCATACGAGGGCGAACAAATCCTTCGAAAATCTGGGGTGGAGTTCCCAAGAATTATTTACGACTGTGTCTTCTCCCACCATGAATCATGGGATGGTAATCACGCTGGCAACATGCAGGGCTACCCACGGGGACTTGCAGGAAAGGAAATTCCCATCGCCGGTCGGATTGTGGCAATAGCTGACACCTTTGACGCCATGACCTCACAACGTACGTACCAAAAGAAATTAACCCCCAAGGATGCCGTCACGCAGTTGCGAAAACTGGCAGGTGAACGCCTGGACCCAAAACTTGTGTGCGTGTTCATTGCGCACGTATTCCCAAATTTACAACTAGACTAAGCTCTTCTCATATGCCACCGAACCCCACCGGTGGCATTTTTTTGAAACTCACAAGGCACTTGCGGAGTTTTGCAAGCATGCTAGGCTGAAGCTATCAAAAGGAAGATCGTACGTTTGAGTACCACGCGAGCGATCAGCCACGGATTGGCCTGCAGCACCGGAGACATTGTGTTCACTTCAAAAACACATACCTCAAAGGGGCTCGGGCCTTCTTTTTTTTGGGCAAACGTTGACACGACGCGCAGCCCTAGCTAGGGTTCGAGTAGAAAGAAATAAAAAAACCATGAGGAGGTTGCATGACCACAGAAAAAACCACAAACCAGCAGCTCTTTCCCTATCACTACATTCAGGCCATTCTCACCCTGTGGGCTGAGCAGCAAACTGGACCCAAGCGCATTGGCATTCGTGATCTGCATGAAGCGCTGTGGAAACTCGTTGGCACGTGGCCGGAAATGTTCGCTGGCATTACTTTCGATTGTTCAGGCAAACATGTGATTTCAGCTGAGCTAGAAGAAGTGCTCTCTTCCCTGGTGGCGGCAAGCGTGCTGAGTATGCCAGTCGGCGGGCGACTCCAGTGCTACGAAGTGGAACGTGATGCAAAGGCCAGCCGAGACTACTTTGAAAAGTATGGCGCCGAGGACGATTGGAGTAATGTGGAACAGGCTACCAAAACATTTGCCGACATGTACAAACGCTGGTACACGTACAAAAATTGACTCGACGAAAGTATTTGTACGAACCCGAGATACCATATCTCGGGTTTTTCTTTGCAACAAAACGACCTCTCAAGGGAGAGGCCGTGGAAATGTACTACGCAGTTACTGGAATGGGATAGTGGCCAGTGAAGCAGGCGGTGCAATAGTTCTGCAAACTATCATTGCGTTCTACCATAGCTCTACTGAGGCCATCTATCGAAAGGTACCCCAGGGAGTCAGCTTGAATGAAATCTTTAATTTCTTCAATGGTTCGTGAGGAAGCAACAAGTTCGGCACGGGTAGGCATGGCAATACCCATGAAACAAGGATTCGTGATTGGCGGAAAAGCGGTCCGAATGTGCACTTCTTCTGCGCCTCCAGCACGAAGTAATGAGACAATCCCGCGCATGGTAGTGGCACGGATTATCGTGTCATCAATCAGGCAAACCCGACGCATGTCCGCATCCCGAAACATGTCCGTCATTAAGCCAAACTTGAGCATCACCATAAATTCTCGCTCTTCCTGCTCTGAAGCTAGGAAGGTGCGGGGAATGGAAAAATTCCGAATGAGTAACTCTTTATCTGGTAGGCCAGATCTTTTTGAGTAGCCCTTCGTGGCTAGATCACCAGAATTTCGAATAGATGCAACAAAGTCTGCTTTTACTGGATGTTCAACTGCAAGCTCCACTCCAAATCTATACGCGTACGATCCTTTCTGGTGAACATCAGCAGGGTTCTTACCGTCAATGAAAACGTGGCTATCTGGGCGTGCAAAGTACGCGAGGCAGACAACGCAATGAGCTGAATGCTTTGGAAGTACCCCGGGATAAGCATGGACTGTCATTGTGCCATCATCGGTAATTTCTACAATCGAACCCCGTTCTACTTCGAAGATAAGTGAAGCTTTGAGAATGGGAAAAACGCAAGACTCGGAGGCGGCAACGATCATGCCATCTTCTGTACGACCGACGAGGAAAGGTCGAATGCCATGCGGATCCCGCATGAAAAATGTCCGCTTCTTCGTCATCAAAATGCCCGAGTATGCGCCCGGAATCTCTTGCATAAAACGTTGCATTGCTGCTACCCAAGACAAGCCTTCCTTACGACGGTAGTACGCAATCTGACGAAGCGTAAAGTCGCCATCATTCTGCGAAGGCACGTCGTCAGCAACTTCTTCTAGGGCTTCACGGTAGAAGTCCAAACGAGGGATGTCACCATTCGCCGCATAAATAACCCGACCGTCGATGATATCCTCAACGAAGTTTGGTTGGTAGTGAATGAGGTCATCTGCTGGTCCGGCGGTTGCATAACGCCCATGTCCAATGACTTTATAGGGATTCCGATGCACCATCTTCCCAAGTCCATCGCAGAACGGTTCAGGCGGACTTTTTTTTGCGCCATGCGTATCGTACTGTGATGACACAGGACCAAAAAATTTATCCAGCCAAACCCGCTTCCGATCACCCTGAACACCAGCAACATACCCAACGCCGCCCCCTTGGTATCCACGGTGCTGCTGCATGGCCAAGGCCATAAACGCACGTTTCGCCATGACCAAACCGGGGATCTTTTTTGATGGGTCATGTAAGTAGAGGATGCCACACATGTATTCTCCTTTGTTCTATTGTAAATTTACTTTTTTTCTGTTTCTGAGCGGCCAGCTTACCACTGTGGTTTTCTTGCGTCAAAGCTGTTGAGCTATAAGAAAAACCCCACGGTAAGGCGGGGTTTCAATGCTCGGCAAAAGGCTGTGGGGAAGGCTTCTACTCAAAGTCGAGGTTCAGAAGGTGCTCACCTCCTGGCGGGACAGTGAATGGTCCCTTCATTGTTTTGCTGCTTCCCTTCGGGTGTTGCTGTTTGTACGCAGCGTAACACGTGCGGCATCGTTTTGGGTCTCCTGTGAAACCTTTTTCGGCAAAGTACTCCTGAGCAGATACGGTGAAGGCAAACTCTTCCTTGCAGTCTATGCAAGTGATGAATTTGTCTGCGAATGTACGCTCCGCGACTGTGGGGTGAGAACTTCCTGTCATCACCAGCCTCCTGTTTGGGGTAAAAGAACGGGGGGTAAACTATGCTGTAAGTATACGCCGCAGATGCGAGCCAGCAAGGCCTTCCTGAGCCGGAGACTTGCACCCGGCTTTTGTCCATGGTAGCGTAAAAGTCACCTCAACGTTTACACTTTACTTTCGTATGCCAATCAAGAAAGCGTCAGCCAAGCACGTCCGCCAGACCATTTCCCGGGGCGCCCGGAACCTCAACGTGAAACGCACCACCAAACAGGCCGTCCAGTCTGCACGTAAATCTATTACGGGCAAAACCGCTGAATCCAAAGCCAGCGTCCTGGCGGCAATTCAGCTCTTGGACAAGGCGGCTCGCAAAGGTGTGATCAAGAAGAACACCGCCAGCCGCAAGAAGTCCCGGTTGATGAAAGCGCTGAACAAAGCGAAGTAATTACGTTGTTTTATCTATTCCAAACGCACCTTCTCCAAGGTGCGTTTGTGGTATGCAAGGAAATCTCTCTACCCCGCGCAGACTTTGGTCAAAAAGTGTGTCAGACCAATTTCTGGGTCTACCTTCCCGGTTTTCATGTCGACTTCCAGCTGCACTACGTCTTGGAAGAGCTGTGCTAACCGGCCTTTGGGGAATTGCCGAACCGCGGCCACGGCTTTCTGTGCCACGAATGGGTGAAGGTCAGTTTCTTCGGCAATGGCGCCTGGAGCACTCCCCCGTTCCACGCAGTCTGCGACCATCAGCAGAATCCGGATTTGCCGCACCAGCATGGCGTGCAGGACGAGCGGATGCACACCCAAAAGGATTTGCCCGTGCATGAGCTTGAGTGCAGCTGGTAAGTTCCGGGCTGCCAGCGCATCCGTAAAGTGAAACATGTTGTCATCATGCGGAGCTTGGGTCCACTGGTTGATAAGGTGCACGTCAATGGGTGCCTTCCCAGCGGCGGCTACCAACTGGGCGATGATGTTCGACAAGCGCCACAGGTCAGCCCCAACATTGGCCATGAGCAAATGCACTGCATTGGGCTCAATGAGCCCACCCAAGCGCTGCACTTCTTTCCGAATCCACCCAGCCAGTTGCGCTTCAGCCAAGGGTAAGAAGAGTTCCACCTTGGCGTGCTCTGGCCAACTGACTTTCGTTGGCGCCTTGGGGGGAGCTTTCTTCGCTGTAGCCTTCTTGGGTTTTGCTGGTTTTTTGGGAACCGTGGGCTTTCCCAAATCTTTCCCCTCCCAGCAAATCACCACGGCATCTGGGAACGCGGTGGGGTCTGCAAACCACGAGTTGAACTGCGTGCTGTCCGCGACTGATGCTGTGCGTAAGAAATCGTTCAACACCACCAGCCGCTTCTTGGCGAACATCCCCACTTGAGCAATGGCGTTCCGCATCTGCCCCAGCTCAAACGGCGGGGAAAACCGAACAATGTTCCCACCCGTGGGGTCGTACTTCTTCTGAAAGCCAGCCACCAGGGTACGCAGCCGCTGGCGGGAGGAAAACGTGTCATCGCCGTGAAGAATCAGGAGGTCCATGGGGGAAGGATAGCCGTAGAGCCGTACGCCGTAAAGCCGAAAGATCGAATGACCAACAAAAGAACCTAGCGCGGGTCTCTGTGCCCGCGCAATGGAAAAACAATGCTCTCAATCATTGACAAATACTGAGCTGTAAACTAACCTAGACTATTCTTTGACAACTGCCTCGCTAGATAGCTGGGCAAAAACCAAACAACCCCTTCCAGATCCGGACGGATCAAAGCGCGGACGCGCAGGAGGAAACATGTATTATGCTTCGAATGTAAATGAATTAATCCGTGATTTTCCGTGGCTGTGGTTTGTCATAGCTGCGGACCAACGTGGAAAATTTAATCCAAGTGCAGCACAAATTCAGGTGCGAGACCTCCGCCTGAAACATTGGGCTTACACTGATTTCTGCCAGAATTTCTTGGACAACACCTATTTTAGCCCGAAGGTGTACTGGCTTCACTGCATTCATCAAACTTCGAAAGAGCAAACAGAAGAAGCGGTCATTCAAATACCAGTGGATGGACGCGAACGCACTCAGTCATTTGCCACTCACATTGTTGCAGGCATTTACAAACATCTACAGCTACCAAATCCACAAAACGTTAAAGAGTCTTCTATCCCTGAGAATTTCTCAGTTGCGCACATCTGCATTGACTTTGGATTGAACGACTTACAGGGCAAGGTACTGAAGATCTATCGTCTAAGCGAGGCCGTGATCAATCAGGCAGTTTCCTTCAATGATACGCTTTTGAACATGCTTCACGCATGAATCATGGTCAGGCGAACCCACCCCGGTTCGCCTTTTTTCTTTCGACAAAAAAAGGGGGCGAATCGCATAACGACTCGCCCCATAGAACGAACTTAAAGATCAGTGTACGTGCTGTAGAGGTGTGTACGCGTGGGCGTCTCACTCCCCTCCTCGTAGACGTAGCGGATGAGGCCGAGGTTCGGTGCATGGCTTGCCATGACTGCATCAAGTGCTTCCAGCGGCGTCCGCTCAAAGAGGACGCGCGCGGCTCGCATGACTTGGCCGTGGCACACCAACCACACGCGTTGACCAGGCCGATCTCGAAAAATCGTATCAACGGCGCTATGGACGCGCCCGCAAACCAAATCGGCGATACTCTCCCCACCACCAGGTGGTTGAAAGAGAAACGGCCCAATAGTACGATACTGAGCTTCAGCCCAGGGGAAGTGTTTGTCATACTCCTCCTGCGTCATCAGCCAACGTGCGCCGGAACTTCGTTCGCGAAGTTCGAACTTCCAGTAGATCCGAATTTTGGATCGAACCTCCTCAGGGAGATGCTCGAGCATGCCCTCCAACGTTCGCTTGGCGCGTACATACCCAGAGTGGTACACACAATCTGGCAGTCCAATGTCCGCAATGATCTTCGGTCCAGCATCACGCGCCTGCACTTCCCCACGTGCCGTGAGCGGGATAGTGTGGTCATGGTAGCCCTCCAGTCCCCGCCTCGCAGTCTCATTAGGAATGCAGGCCTTCCCTTCCATAAGCAAATTTCGTAACGATTCCCCATGTCGAATGAGCACTATTTCTGCTGGTCGATTCCAGCTCATGTTTCCTCCTTTCAAAGAGCAGCTGCATCCTACCAGCCTGCTCTATGCCTTGCAAGTCAATTGATTACAAAAAAGTGCTTACCCAGTTCGCCTTTTTTATTACCAAAAGCCGACCTTTTTACAGGTCGGCGGAAAGGGCTTGTTCGTAATCCTTCGAGCGATGGAGAGCCATCAGGACTGCCTTGTACGACGGGGTTGCTTGGATAAACCAAGTCACCGTTCCTTGAAAAAGTGCTTCTTCTTGGACCCGAGAAATAATAGGCACCTGTATGAGGGAAACGATATTTCTGGGTAGAAGAACCTCAGGGTACCGAGACACTTCTACTCGTTGCGCCCAAGAAATAGCCGGCGGGTCAGACCTGGGGGACATAGAAATGATATCGGTTATGAAAGCTCCCAAGGGTAAAATGAAGACGCTCTGTTGCTCCGCACAATATCGACTAGGTAGCGTATCAATAACCAAAAAAAATGCCTTCTCCGTGTCGGGAACTTCCACTCCAGGTGGGAATGTGAGTGTCCCATACGCCTGCGTAAACGGGTTTGGTTTGTAAAAGGAGATACCTACGGTGATCCCCGCGACGATCAGAAGAACCACGACGGCAATCCATCTTCGCATTTTTCTGTCCTCCAAAACTTTTTGTGTAATTTCAAATCACTCTAGCACCAGATGGATGAGATGTCAACCTATCTTTTTTTTGATCTAACCAATAATACGTACATTGCGACGATTGCATTTTTGCCCTCCTATGCAATACTGTACTGCCAACGAAAAGATTACTTCCTATGCCACACCTCATTCTCCTCCGTCATGGAAAATCTGAATGGAATGCCAAAGGTTTGTGGACCGGGCACACGGATATTGATTTAATTGCAGAGGGACGTGATGAAGCGCGTGCCGCTGCGGAAGCCATGCGTGATATTGTCATTCACCGGATTCACGTGTCAGATCTACGCCGTGCGCACCAAACCCTGCATGAGGTGAAGAAAACTTTGGGTATCGAACATGTGCCGCACACCTCCCACCATGCCTTGAAAGAACGGCACTACGGCATCTACACCGGTAAGAATAAATGGCAGGTCAAGGAGGAAGTCGGAGACGAGCAATTCAAAAACATTCGGCGCGGCTGGGACGTGAAAATTCCTGAGGGTGAAACCCTCAAGGATGTGTACGATCGGGTGGCAAAGTACTTTGACGAGTACATTGCCCCGGAACTCGCGGCTGGGCACAACGTACTCATCGTCGCGCACGGGAATTCCCTGCGCGCACTTGCCAAGCACGTTGAAGGTATGACCGAAGATGAGGTCTGCGACCTGGAAATTGGTACCGGCGAAGTGCACTGCTACGCCCTGGATGTTAATGGTAAAGTGACGAACAAAGAAATCCGGTCAGCGAATACGAGTAAAGGGAAAGTGTAGTACTTCAAAGAATTTAGTCAACCAGAGGAAGCTACCCAGTTCGCCTTTATTGCATTCAATGTAGGTGCACAGCTTGCTGTGCTCTGCCACATTGGTGAGCTACCTACGACTTAGCCTCCTCCATCTCCCCCCAATTATCCCCAACCTTCACGTCAGCCACGAGTGGGGCGGCCAGATCGTACACTCCTTCCATAGTTTTCTTCACGAAGGCGGACACTTTTTGCACATCCTTGTCCGGCACTTCGAACACCAGTTCGTCATGCACGGTGAGAATCATGCGAGCCTTGGGACTGACTTTGGGTAAACCCGCATCGCAGGCAATCATGGCCAACTTCAGAATATCCGCCGCCGTCCCCTGCACCGGCAAGTTCACAGCAATGCGCTCTGCCTGGCTGCGAATCTGGCCGTTGGAAGAGTTTAGTTCAGGCAAATTCCGTCGCCGGCCAAACAAGGTTTCCACGTAGCCCACTTTCCGCGCCTGCTCCTTAACCTCTTCCAAGTACTTAGCTACTTTGGGCCGGCTGGCAAAGTATCGCTCAATGAAGTCCTGCGCCTGCTCGCGGCTAATCTTCTTGCGGCTCGCCAAGCCCCAGGCGCCCATGCCGTACAGCACGCCGAAGTTCACTTCCTTGGCAGCGCTGCGCTGGTCTTTGGTCACTTGCTCCACCGGTATATTAAAGATATCCGCGGCAGTGGCTTGGTGAATGTCTGCCCCATGCTTGAATGCGTCAATCATCTTCTCTTCTTTTGCTAAGCTAGCCACAACCCGGAGCTCAATCTGCGAGTAGTCCACGGAGACTAGCTGAAAACCTTTTTCCGCAATGAAGGCCTTGCGGATTTCTCGGCCCAGTTCGGTACGAATGGGAATGTTCTGCAAGTTTGGATTATTGCTGGAGAGCCGGCCCGTGGCTGCCACGGTCTGGTTGAAATCCGTATGCACCCGCCCGGTTTGCTTCTGGACCAGCTCAGGCAGCGCTTCGACGTACGTATTCAGCAACTTGGTCACTTCCCGGTACTCCATAATGGCGTCAATGATAGGATGTTTGCCCTGAAGTTTCTCCAATTCATCCACAGCCGTGGAAATGCCGGTCTTGGTTTTCTTAATGCCTTCCGTGGGCAGTTTCAGCGTTTCAAACAGGACAACCTTCAACTGCAGCGGGGAACTAATGTTGAAGTCTGACTTTGCGTAGCCGTGTATTTGCTTTTCCAAACGGCGGATAGACGTGTGCAGCTCTGCCCCAAGCTTGGCCAGGACTTTGGTATCCAACTTCACCCCAGCCAATTCCATCCGGCTGAGCACGGGGATGAGCGGCATTTCAATATCGGTAAACAACTTTTCCAGTTTTGCGACTTTTAGCTGAGGTTGGAACTTCTTGACCAGCCGGTACGTGTAGTCTGCATCTTCCCCGGAGTACTCCGCGATTTTTTCCACGTCCACGTGCTCCATGGTCACCTGGTCCTTCCCCTTCTTCCCAATCAGCTCCTCAATGGGAATCATCTGGTGCCCAAACTCTGCAAAGGCCAAGGTATCCAGGTTATGGCTCCGGGAACTGGAATTGAGCAAGTAGCTAGCTAGCATCGAATCAAAGGACAAGGGCGTGACCACCTGCCCCGCCAGTTCCAAAATTTGGGAATCGTACTTCAGGTTGTGACCCCACTTCGCTACTTTCGAATCAGCAAAAAATGGTTTGAGTTTTTTCAGCCAAGACGCATGCTTATGCACGTTAACATAGGACGCGGCGCCGGCTTTCCAGGAAAAACTGATGCCGAGGAGTTTTGCTTCGTACGGATTTAAGCTTGTGGTCTCCGTGTCAAAGACAAAGCTCTTTTGCTGCTCCAACTCAGCCAAAAATACCTTGAAACTTTTCTCATCATCCACCAGCGTGTACGAATGTTTATCACTCTTTTCACCAAATAGTGTGGGGCGACTTCCCTCGCCGTCCTCTTGGTCTCTACGGCTTACAGCTTTAAGGCTTACGGCTTCCCCTTCTCCACTCAACTGCGGAATCTTCGCCACCAAACTCTTGAAACCCCATTGCACGAAAAGTTCGTGCAGCTTTGTGGCATCAGCTGAGTGAATCTTTGCCTTATCCAAATCAAAAGGAATGGACACATCTAGTTTAATTGTGGCTAACTTTTTGCTCAGGTACGCATTGTCCTTCTCTTGCATCAACTTCAGCTTGAGCTTCTCCGACATATCCGCGGCTTGCTGTGGTGTGTGCTCCAACGTCCGGTACATGGCTTCAATATTCTTGAACCGGAGAATGAGGTCCGTGGCGGTTTTCTCGCCCACGCCCTTCACCCCAGGAATGTTGTCGGACGGATCGCCGCGTAGCGCTTTGTAATCAATGATGTGCTCAGGTCCAAAACCGTACCGCTCCACCACCTGCTTGGGGGTGTACAGCACGGTGTCATTCAAACCTTTCCGCAGACTGTAGACCGAGACGTGCGACGAGACCAGTTGCATCGTATCCATATCACCGGTAAGAATAACAACCTTTGCCTTCTCCTTTGCCAAGCGCTGGCTCAGGGTGCCAATCACGTCATCCGCTTCCACGCCTCGGACTTCCACAACGGGAAAACCAAAACCCGCCACGAGCTCATGGGCTAAAGGAATTTGATCGTACAGCTCTTGGGCGGCTTGGACGCGCGTAGCTTTGTACTGATCGTACATAGCGTCACGGAAGGTGGGCCCCTTCATATCAAAAGCCACCGCCACGTGCGTGGGCTTGATGTCTTTCAAGGCTTTCAGCAGCGCCGTGGCAAAACCGTACACGGCGTTCACCATGGTGCCATCCTTCGCCGTCAGCGGCGGTAGGGCATGGAAACTCCGGTGGATAATAGCGTTGCCGTCAACGAGGAGGACAGTGGGGGTGGGCATGCCTACAGGTTAGCTGGGAAAGGTTGCACTGACAACGTTTGACATCATGAAACGCCTACGGTAAAGTGGGGGCATTCAAAATAGTACCCTTTTCCAAGGAGGAATTGTGGAAGATAGTTTTTGCTACTACTGTGGTCACCCCATGATCGATGGGGCATGTTCTCGCTGCGGAGGCACAGTGATTGCAGTTGCAGAATAGTAACTGTGAGCAAGCTCACTGCACGTGCAGTGAGCTTTTTTTGTCTACAGATACAAGAAAGCTATGCACGACGCTGCGGTTGACACCCAAGAACCCACGTAGTAAGGTGGGGAACATCTTTTACAACAGAATACGTGGTTAAAATATTGCATCAGGAGGAAATATGGATTTTATCTTCTTCTTCGCGGCTTTCGTTTATTCCATCTTTTTCATCTACAGCTCGTTTATTGAGCCGAGAGTTGATCTTGCACAACTCAAAAAGAAAAATTTGGCATTTTACCGATTCCTCGAAGAGCAACGCGTGCATATTGCTTGCACAAATGGCAAAAAAGCGATCATCCGCTTTGTTAGTCCATTTAGCTCTTCCGCGAATTTTTATGTCGATGATGAAGGATTGCGGTCTTTCTGGGGTGTAGCAGTGCATGAAAAACACTTTGGAATTTTTCCAAAGGTTCATGCGCGGCTGCAGTTTATTGTGTACGGGGGTTCCCGTGGCATTCAAGAGGGGCAAAAACTTGAATGCCGTGTCTACAACAAAACACTTACGGAGGGATTGCAAGCAGCCGTAAAAAAATTTGCCCATATTGTGGGCGCGACTCGTTTCTCAGTTGATAACGTTATCGCTCGATAGCGACACTCAAGCTCACTCGTCCTTTCATTCTAAAGCCCCTATTCTCATATGGGGCTTTTGTTATTTCACAATCTGTCGTGTTGCCTCTATCAGCTGTAATTCCTGTTGGCAATATTCGGTGGGTGTGGCAATGCGACGTCCCTCCAGGGGTGTGGGTTCTTCCACCGAAGCGGCCATGATGCAGTCCGCAGAAGTAATATTCTCCAGCCCTAGCTGGTGGCCAAACTCGTGGAGGAGGGTGGAGAGGATGTAGGCGTTTGTCGTTGAGGGATCATTGCGCGCCAGGTCTGCTATAGCGTCCAAGAAAAGGACAGTGCCGTCTTCGCGTACAGTCATGCCAATGTTCGTTGGCGAATCAAAAAAAGTATTAAGCAGAAAAACGTGCACGGTAGGTGCGTCCTGCACGGCTCCGTGGTTGCCTTCCACACTCGCCAAAGCCCGAATCTGCGCACGGGAATAACCTTCGGGTTGGGCTGGTACAACATCCCCAATGGAAAAGGTTACACCATTAGACTTCTGCGTTGCTACCGTCAGTGCGGAAGCGAGTTCATTTTGAGTCTGGGTGGTAAGCGCTTTACCCGCAACGCGTGCACAACGACGTGCAGTGTTGGACGATTGTTCGAAAGGTAGGCCGCACGGTTGTCACCATCTCGATGCAAACCAAAAGCCGTTTGGAGCCATATGTGCTGTGCAAATGATGACCGCCAATGCAGGTTGAACCAGTTATCTGCATCAGCCTGGTTCGCCTGGTACCGGAGGAAAGAAAACCCAAATGACCCCACAATAACGAGGAGGATGCAGAGTATGCCAAACCGGCGCATGGTGATTACTTTTTTGGCGGGGGCACAATCTTCGCCAGCTTCTCCAAGACCTTGGGTAAGGAGGAGTGCGACTTGGCTAAGTAGCAGGACATACCCAATTCTGTACAGCGCTGGAGCACTACACTGCTTTCCACTTCTGAGAGCACAATCACGGGAATCGCAAAGAGTGCTTTGTCATTGCGGAAGCGGTCCAGCACATCCAACCCGCTCTGCTTGGGTAAACCTAAATCCAAAATCACCGCCGCGGGTTTCACTTGGCGCGCTGTGGTAACCGCGGAAATTCCATCCTTCGCATTCACCACCTGGTAGCCGCGGTCTTCCAGGGCTTCGGACAAACTGGTGGCAACTGAAAGCTCATCCTCCACCACCAGAATGATTGGACTGGTCTTCGTTTGCTTCGCGGTATATCCAGCAAGGCTCATGCAGTAACTATACCGTATGCCGCAAGGATTCCGAAATACCTACGCCCGGAGGCCGGCTCGCTTTTCCAAAATACCCACCCGGCGCTCCAGTTCAGTAACTTCAAAACGATAGGCAACATTATCCAATCGAACCAGTATTGCATGCTGACCGTCCTTCAGCTCCTGAATTTCACCATGTAGATCATGAAATTGCTGACGAATACCAGTAAACTCTTCGCCATTATGGTCAAACTCCATCTTGATCATGCGGGCGAGATCTTCAAGGGTGATGGGTTGCTTCTCTTGGGACATAAGATAAGGGGTAAAAGTATGATAGAAGGAAGGAATCACTTGGTCAACCAACCTGGGTTTTGCTCTTTTTCCGGCGCTGGTACAGCCGCACAAGCTCATACCCAAGCCAGGCTGCCCCACCAACCCCAGCAATGACTGCCCAGACCCAGGACGGAACGCCACCTTTCGGTGATGCGCCAGAAAGGTTTACCGGTTTACCATTGACGTTTCCATTCGTACTCTCCCCTGCTACCCGCGGAGTGGCGGCTTGGTTTGCGTTGATCCCCGTATTCAGCGGGGATGTAGCGGCAGCTTCCAACGCAAAGGCGCCGTCCGCATTCCGAGTGAGCACTTCCCCGGGTTTGGCTTTGGGGTATGTAGCAACGCTGACCACCTTTGCATCCGGATCCACAAGTTCCAGGGTGCCGCCATCGTTGCGCAAGGCAAAAGGTAAGTCATCGGCTGTGAGCTTCAGCACCGCCTTGGGGGCCACCAGCAGCTGCAACTTCAGCTGCCGCGTGCTTGAACGCAGCACCCAGCCCGTCAGATCAACAGCTTTGGTCCCAGTGTTCTCAATTTCCACCCACTCTTCCCCGTCTGTGGGATTGGGCAACAGCCGCACAATCCGTATGTCCGCGCTCCGCTGGTAGTCCCGCACTTTCACCTGCACCTTTGCCGTTGCCACCTTCCCCTTGGTGTCTTTTGCGGTCACCGTCACGCTGAAAATCCCGGACTTTGGAAACACGTGGGTTACTTTGGCGCCGGTGGCTTTCCCGCCATCGCTAAATTGCCAGCTGGACTCCACATCATCCCCATCTGGATCACTCACGTCGGCAGTGAATTTTACCTCTGTCCCAACCCACACTTCGGCCTCCACTTCCCGAATTGCCACCCGCGGCGCTTGATTCGTATCAGCAAAAACATTCGCCGCGCCCGGCGTAGCTTTCCCGGTCCACATCCAAGCCTCGCCCACCAACGCGTACGCCTGCGCTTCAAGAGCCACGCCCGTCCATTTGACGGTGGAGGTGACCATACCATCAGGTGCCGTGAGTGTCACGGTTTCACCACCAGTGTTATTCAAGGCAATACCACTGTCGGTACGCGGCACCACTAGCCAACTTCCTGGCTTCAACTCTTTTGTGGGAAACGTGTAGGTGGTTTTTGAAGCATCAGCCAAAATCCAACCGGCCAGTGGGACAACGCTGGTGCTTCGGTTGTAGATTTCAATCCACTCCCCGGGGAGATCTATACCTTTGGGGTCAGGCAGGAGTTCGGAGATGAGCACCTCGTGCGTGGGTACGGTGATTGGCGCAGCGACGATTGGTGCCGCTGGTGGTGGAGCAGTATTGGTATTCTGGTTTGAGGAGCTGGGTGGCGGAGCGGACGGCACAACCGGCGCTGGGGCCGTCACAAATTCCAGCTCGTTGGTAGTGCTTTGTGGTTGCGGCACATCTCGGCCCAGAAAATCCAAGCTATTATTTTGAGTATCCTCACCATTGCCGCGGAAGGAATCTGCACCGTCCACCCGCATGGTTTCCTTGGTGGAGGTACTCAGGGCTTTTCGCTCAATGCTCTTTGCGATCCCCGGTGTTGGCGCTGGTGCAGTCTCCATATGCGTGGCTGTCCCCCACCCAACCAGATCAACAATCCCAAGTGGGTTCACGAGCTCCACGCTGTTGTCAGATGAAAGTGAATTAGCTGTGGAATAACGAGCATCCGGTACAACGCTACCGGTGTACCCGGTTGGATGTGCAATGAGGAAATACCCATGCGCTGGTACAGTTGCTGCCTCAAATTGCTCCACGAGTGGGAAAACTGTCCCGGTTGCTGTTCGCTTCAGCAGTTGCCAACCGGTGATGGTTATCACCGCATCCGTGGGGTTGTACAGTTCCACAAACTCATCCGTGCTGAACCCAGACGCGCCACTGATTTGGATTTCGCTGATGAGGAGGTGCGGGGCTGGGGAGGCGTGAGCCAGAAATGTGACTTGGAAGATGATGGTACAGAGACACAGGTATTGGAGGAATTTCATATGTGATACAAGTTCGGCTAACGGTGAAAGGGGTCGTGAAAAATAATGAATTTTCTCATAAAGTAATTATCAGTGTGAGGTTGGGGGTTTTGTTTTAGATAGAGGTATGGATAAAGGGTTAGGGTTGGCGGCTGCGGAGTTTGAACTGGGTCCATGCTACAGAAAGTCTGTACAACTGACGTACACTTTTGTCATAGATCATTACTAAATCCTTGCAGGTCAAATCACTCACTTTGTATAAATCCCGTGCCTGTTCGAGGCACACAATACATTCGTTGCACTCACCCATTGCGTCATCGAGATACTTTTGGAATCCAAACTTTTGATGCTTTTTTGCGTAACCTTCTGCTACTAATCGCGGCGCGGCTTTTGCGGCACGTCGAAGTTGATCACTCAAGTCATACCGCTCCATCGCTGGTAAAGCAGGGATCACTTCTCGAATCACCGCTAAGCCGGCTTGGTATAAATTTTGATAGACTTCAAGATCTCGAAAACTTTTTAACATAGAAATGGTTATTAAACTTCCGACCACCACCTTCTACCTATACCTCTACCAAAACCCAAACCTTCTACCCCCCCCACCCCTTCACCCGCTCATTCCCCGCCGCCTGAACGCGAAGTGCAGACGACGGGCTGACAAGAGGGCGAATTGTAAAGAACGAATGCCTACACTGCCGCTACTGGCACGCGGGAGAGGTCGCCCTCCACCGGTGCTTCTGTCGCACTGACTGCTGTGGGCTTCGCGCCTTTCCGTGCGGAGCCCAGGAAGATCACATTCTGCGCAACCACTTCCGTTCGTGAACGCTTCACATTGTCTTTCCCTTCCCACTGTCGAGTAGCCAGGCGACCTTCGATGTACAAGCGGTCACCCTTACGGGCGTACTGTCCAACGATGCTGCCAAGCTTGCCCCAGGCAACCACGGGGGTAAACTCCGTGCTCTGCTTCAGGGTCTTGGACCGCGCATCACGCCAGGCTGCGTTCGTTGCCACCGAGAAGGTGGTGACGGACTGACCCGTTCCAAAAGTGCGGACTTCTGGATCGTGCGTGAGGTTGCCAAGAATTGTGGCTTTGTTGAGATTCATTGCATATCACCTCCCTTCGGTTTAAAATGCATGGATTATTTGGCGAGAGAATTGCCCTTGACCAATGATGGGTAGGGGTTCATACTCTTTTTTGGGTACGAAAAGCAGCGCAGGTTGCTTGGACTATCCGGACAAAATCTCCGAATACGCGGGTGTCTCCTTTCCAAGACCCGGGTATTCGGTTTGCGTTTCAACTACTTTTTATCATTGCTTCCATTGTAGAGAATTGATTACTCCGCTAGAAATTTGGATATCTGTTCTATCAACATCGAAAATCTGCTGGTCAGTCTCATGGTAAACCATAAAATCTAATAGCAAATCCTTATGCAGGATATAGACATGGGATACATATCCAGCAGGTGTCTTCAGGCGATGCATGATATGCCCATCAAAAATTGTAGAGGGGAGTTTCTCTAGACTTTCATATTCCCACACATACGGCTCATCTCCTCGTTGTACATCAGCGCGATTTTTTTCGAGAAGCGCTCTTACATAAGACTCTGTGGACGAATATTTCTCAACGCTGAATTGTAAAGAGAGAAGTATTTTTGTTGAAAATTTTGGGGTGGTAAAGGCAACTCTAGATTCATTTTGCTGAATGGTCCCACCTGTGGCCAATGCTAATGGTTCTGATTTCCATCCGAAAGGAAGAGTGAGGAAAAATTTTCCAATTGCATTTTCGTATACTGTTTGCGTAGTCTCATTCGTCATCTGCGTATTATTATTTTCTCTTTCAAAAGCATTTTGATTTATTAGGAGATAATAAATACCAAGAAGAAGTATGCCTGCAAACAAAAATGGAATAACTTTTTTCATTGTGGAGAAATGTAAATAATAAATTAGGTAGGGATACGCTCTATGAAGCGTACCCCTACCGATGTTGATTGAATAGTTGAGCCATTCAATCGAAGTGAGGATCAACGAACTTTTACGCTCCGTAAACCCGAAGTGACCAGATAGTACCCGAGAGTACTTGATTCTGACTCGCGGCACTGGTTTGGTATGGGTCTTTCACCCAAAACCGAGTTCCATCAAAACCGTAGATGAGCACAAAGTGCCCACCGTACTGACTCGTCTGAGCGATAACAGGCTTTCGGTTAGCCAGGTAGGAGAAGATCTCGGATGCAGCGATATTCCGTACCTGACGGCATGCGTTATATTGAATCGCCTTGCTAGGAATAATGAGATCATTGCTAAATGCGCCATTATCCTTCGCCCATATGTTCAGGTTCTTTGGGCTCATGTTCCATGTTCCCCACCACGCGTAGAGCATAGAAATGCAGGAAAGATGGCAACCGTAACGGTCAATCGTCGAGCTCGTCGAAAATCCTAGTTTGTCCCAACGCCATGCGCCATCACGCTGGCTGTAATAAGGGACATTCAGAGAAATGCAGGCGTTTGGCGAAGCAAGAGCTTGCGAGGAAGACTGACCCTTACTGCTCAGTACTGCTTGATAAGCAACTTGTCCAAGAGCATGAACGGAATCAGCTGAGATTTCACCATATGGATATGGTTGAACCTCAAGCACCGCAGAAAGTTCATCCAAACTTGGAACAGGCGCCGGCTGGACCGGTTGCTCCGTATTGCTGCACCCTTGGGCGAAAAATGCAGCGGCAATGGCCAGGAGGGCCAGGACGAGGAAAAATCTCGTCTTCATATACACTCCTTCCAGGCCCTTCTGACCTGGGAGTTGTTGGGTTACACTTGTGCACGATTTTTTCGTGCGTTGACTATGGGTGGTTAGCGCAGCCGTTCAGAATGTTTCACCTCACTCCTTTCTCAAAGAACGGTCCGGTAACGGTATTGTTTGGGTGAGGTATGCTCCTGGCCTTTCCAGAACGCATGAGCACGACCTCGGTGTTTATTTCACTTCTAGGCTACCATGGCCTCGCAGTAATTTTTGGCCTAGTTATCCACGAAAAAACAGCGCCGTCGCGACGGCTCTCGGGTCAATCCTTCCATCGAGTTCCGTGTGCCCCTCGGAGCATTCGGGGCCCACTCCACCCTCTGGAAGGTTGCCCCTCTGCCCCACGGATGCGTGCTCCCCTTCGACTCGTCAGACTCGCTCAGGGTCTGCGCCACATCCGTGGGGACCCCCTTCAAAGAGCCAGGCAGCTGCGGATGACGACCGTGTCCCGCCTTGCCCGGATAGCAAACATTCATTGTCATTTCTGCCATAATCTGGTAGATTCTAAGTAGTGTCTGTGGATATTCTCCATGCAATTGGAAGGAGGTGTACAACAATGAAACTCAACCGCAAACTCCTGGCAGGCGTCATCTCCGTTGGCGTCCTCGCCCTCCCCTTGGCTGCTTCAGCCTTGACGATTGAAAACGTGGGCGCCACGCTCACCCTCGGTTCCGCTGATTTGAAGCAGACTGTCCTGAACATTATTACCTTTGTCTTGGGCCTCCTCGGGCTCATCGCCGTCATTATGATTCTCTACGGCGGCTTCATCTGGCTCACGGCCGGTGGCAACGAAGACAAAGTGGATACCGCAAAGAAGATCATCTCCTCCGCCGCTGTCGGCTTGGTAGTCATCCTGATCTCCTGGGCAATCGTGAACTTCGTCGTGAAGAGCACGGTGAACGTCACTGCCTAAGTTTTTCCGAATTTCGAAAAAACCGCCCTGGCTCCCGCTGGGGTGGTTTTGTATTCTATGGTGCCGCCGGTCGGACTCGAACCGACACGGGATTACTCCCACAAGGACCTAAACCTTGCGTGTATACCAATTTCACCACGGCGGCATATTCATAGCCTACCACCTCAAGTATCATTGACAAGCAGGAATGGTAGAACTAAGGTGAGGAAAACAAAAGTACACAAATGGAGAAAAAAATGGAAAAGAATGTAACGCAAATGGAAAATGAGGAATTGTTAACGACTTTTGAGGCCTGCCTAGAGAGAAATTCTGGACAAACAAAAGGCGTTGATTCTTTCTCCGCTTGGAATTTGGAGGCGTCTAATCTCCGTGAAGAAATTCAACGTCGACTGGGGTTCTTTACCGTCTCTCTACCGGCTGAATCTTTGCCACTTCCTGAGGGTGTGTGCGCAGACCGGCAAACTGACTTCCAAAGCTTCATCGATAGTGGGGATGCGACAGAAGAGTACCTGACGCACCTTGACCATTGTGACGGTTGCCAGCAAGCAATTGATCACGAAACTCAAAAGACTATGGCTGCATTTGAACGGCTTGGAGCATACATCCAGGCTGAACGAAATAATGCCTCAAGCAATGCTCCAAAACCATACGCCTCCTTCCAGAATTTCAAACGTCGACTACTGGAACTTCTCAAGCTAAAATAGTTTCCACTTCAAGGACGCACACCGGGTGCGTCTTTTTTTACTTGTCGAAAAAACCGCCCAGCGTATGCCAGGCGGTATATTCCTAAAGATCGTTCGGTGGATTGATTATCGTATCATCAATCTCAATCGGTCTTCGTACTGTTGGTGCGAACTCAACAACCATCAAGAGTAGCGCGATACAGATGCCCTCTGCAATATACCTTTATCAACGAAGATAAGTACGGACAAGCTAGCATACGCAACAGTTCGAGATACTTCATGAGTAAGCTTGTACCCCCACGTCTCCTCTAATTTTCGCTTCTGCTTCTTACCGGTCAATCGTGTGAACATCTTCCCCAATAATCGAGCGACGACACGAAATGCACAGGCAATCAACAGGACTCGTGGGTGCAACACTTGATGAAAGGCCAGTAAACTTACTATCGATACCAGACCAAGATACAGCGCGGCCATACCAAAGGCAACGTACAGACCATCAAAAATCCCGCCAATAAACCCAGACCGTCTGAGCAAATGCTCCATACCGTATAGACCGGCAATCATAATCACTCCTGCCCCAAGACCAGTAGTAGGGCCAAATACCCATCCGACTCCAAGTCCAGCCATCAAAGCCCAGTACAGAGAGAAACCCAATCGGGTCTGCGGGTGCACCCACATGATATAACCCACCAACGGTGCAGTCAGGTAGGTGAAAATGCTCACCCCAATAAGCCCGCCAAGGATTCGCACATCTTCCGGAATGTACGTCACCCCTGTATAGCAAAAGTAGAGACTCACGAAGCACGTCCCAATGCAAAGCAGAATGCCCACTAACCATAAGTGGAATTTTTTCGGAAAAAGCAGCAAACCGCCGGAACGATCGGATAAGCCGGAAATGCCGAATGACATAAAGACTCCTTTCAATGAACTTTTTAATTTCTTTTCCCAACCTTACCTAAACGGTTAGTCGCTTGCAATAGCCCCATTCTCCAAACAAACTTCAGCCTAAAAACTTCATGGCATCACCGGTCAATGATAGTGATACAACTCATCCTGAATGCATACCCGTGGATCTTTTTTACTCGTCGAAAAAACCGCCCAGCGTATGCCAGGCGGAAAATGTTCTAATCAATAATATCCATATCAGAATGTGGACGTTCCATTTCAATTGGCTCTCTCACACCAGGAATGAACTCAAGGACGTAAAATAGTGCACTGAACAAAACCCCGTGAACAAAATATGTAGTATCCAGAAACAGTAGCACCACCAAACCCATAAATACCGACGATTGCGCGACTTGAAAAGCGCATCGGTACCCCAACGTCTGCGCCATTCTGTGTTTCCGTTTTTTATCAGTGATTCGATAGTACCTCTTCGCAAGCATTCGCACGCCAATGATGAAAATACTGACACCAGCAAGTGCGAGCGGGTGCATTAGCTTCTGGTACACAATGAGGCTAAGAACCACGGAGGTGACTATGAAAGAAAACGCAATGCTAAAGCCACTATATACCCCATCAAAGATACCGCCAATAAATCCGGATCGCTTGAGGAGGTGCTCCATAACATACAGGGCCACAAAAAATATGGAGCCTACACCTAATGCATAGACTGGCCCGAGTACATACCCTCCGCCAAGTCCTGCTGCAGCTGCCCAGTAGAGAGTGAACCCAAGTCGGCTCAAAGAATCTCGCCAGAATGTAACTCCGGCAAGCCATGCAGACATGTACGCAAAAATACTTACTCCCATAAGCCCGCACAATACCCGAGTAGACGGCACGACATAACCAAGGCCTGCATGGGCAAAGTAGAAACTGACCAAGCACGTTCCAATGCATAGTGGAATACCCATTGTCCACAAATGCGTCTTGCTAGGGAATAGCGCTAAGCCGGAACGCTCAACAATACCCGGAATCAACGACATATGAACTCCTTTCAATGAACTTTTTAATTTCTTTTCCCAACCTTACCTCAATCATTTGGTTCTCGGCAATAGCCCCATTCTCCAAACAAACTTCAGCGTGAAAAACTCCGCGGCATCACCGGTCAATGATAGTGATACAACTCACTCTGGATGCATACCCGTGGATCTTTTTTACTCGTCGAAAAAACCGCCCAGCATGTGCCAGACGGTTGGTATGTTGCATTGTTACCGAACCAATGTTCAGGTACTCTCTGCTGCACTGGATACCAATCCGTTGATCGGAAACCGTTGACGCAGCAACCACATGCATAGCAGGGTTAGGTACGCCGGAACGGTAAGTATTGGATCCCAACTTTCAAAAAAGAGATGGTACCAAACAGCCGCAAGCATCATCAGCGATGTCCATTCTGCGCCAATGTACAGACAAGTACTTAGGGACCGGCTGTACCACAAGCGCAAGGGAGCGCGGAAAGCTTGCCAGACTCCAAAAGGCAGGTAGACCAAACCAATGCAAAAGTACATCGCCGCAATGAACGTGGGCACGAATAGCACGAGTGCCCCGAACTGCTGCCAGAGTGACGGCATAGTCCTCCTCAATGAGTAGCGTTGAAAAAATCTCTTTTCTTTATTCTTTGCACCCACCTTACCGCAAAAACCACAGAATGCAAACGGGTCATAAATCCCTGCATCACGCGCTCCCTATCCACCTTCCAACCATACTCGCCGCCACACCATAACCCATACCTCAGCCGCCCTTGACACCCACCGCTGTCTTGGTTATACTTCGATTTGCTAGTAAAACTTCGTTTTTCACCCCATCTCGCATGAGTAACCAGTACGTAATGTCCTAAACCCAAGGCGGCTAGACCGTACCACTCATTGACTATGCGTGCGGTGTAGTCCCGCCAGAAGCGGGATTTTCGTTTCCTCCAGAGGCTGAGTGCCGAATCTTCTTCCGACTCTCTCCCCTGCAGCAAATGGCACGATCGTTGACAATTGCATATGCAAGTGAAAAAAGTGGTAACGAATGTGCATCTTTTGTAAGTAAGCAAGTTAGTGCTTCCAGTGACGGACCGTTGCTGGGGGCGGATGATGACAACTGTGGCACTCTCGCAGCAATGCGAGAACGGCAAGAGCCGTGCCATGGTTGCCGCACAAGGGCGTACGGTGGATGCCTTGGTACAATGTGGCGATGAAGGACGTAGCAGCCTGCGAAAAGCTTCGGGGAGGTGGCAAGCAACCTTTGATCCGGAGATGTCCGAATGGGGAAACCCCTTTGCCGGTATGGGCAAAGACGCTGGTCTGAATACATAGGGCCAGTGAGCGAACCTAGGGAACTGAAACATCTTAGTACCTAGAGGAAAAGAAATAAATATTGCAGCAGTATGTTCGGTTTCGCCTTTGGCGGAATCGTGCATACCGCTGTGGTCATTCCCTGAGTAGTGGCGAGCGAAACGGGATCAGCCAAAACCTTTTTGGTGCACTCAGCCGCAAGGCTGGGAGAGACGCGTAAGCGGCTGCCAGAAGGGTGTTGCGAGATGGTGTTATTTGGAGCTTACGACTCCGAGGTAGAGACCACGCGGAGTGGTGCTCGGTGTGTCCGCTGCAAAGCGGGCGCAGTGAGCATTTCTTCGTTGTGCGTAGTTGAACCGCCTGGAACGGCGGGCCATAGACGGTGATAGCCCGGTAAACGAAACGCATGAAGCTCTACGACATTTCTCTCGAGTACCGTGGGACACGTGAAATCCTACGGGAATCCGGGACGACTACCGTCCCAAGGCTAAATACACATTGTGACCGATAGTGAACAAGTACCGTGAGGGAAAGGTGAAAAGCACCCCGGAAGGGGGATGAAATAGTATCTGAAACCGTATGCTTACAAACAGTCGTAGCCTCGCTTCGGCGGGGTCACGGCGTGCCTATTGAAGAATGAACCAACGAGTTTGTTCGGTGGAGTGGGCCAAGCCCGAGAAGGGCGGAGCCAGAGCGAAAGCGAGTGCGCAAGCGCGATCTGAAATTTGAAATGTTTCCCGCGAAAGCGGGACGCATTTCACTTTTTAAACATTCTATCGACAAGACCCGAAGCCGGGTGAGCTACCCATGACCAGGTTGAGTCCCGACGAAAGTCGGGAGGAGGACCGAACCCGTGAGCTGTGCAAAACTCTGGGATGAGTTGTGGGTAGAGGAGAAATTCCAATCGAACTCGGCGATAGCTGGTTCTCCTCGAAATAGCTTTTGGGCTAGCCTTGAGAGTTCCCCTGCGGGGGTAGAGCTACTGAATGGATTATGATGGCGAAAGCCTACATGGTCCAACCAAACTCCGAATACCGCAGGACATCAATCTCAGGAGTCAGTCCGTGAGGTCCAAGCTTCACAGGACGAAAGGGGAAGAACCCATGACCTCCATCTAAGGTCCCGAAATGACCGCTCAGTGGTAAAGGTGGTGGCGCGATGCAGACAACGAGGAGGTTGGCTTAGAAGCAGCCATCCTTTCAAGAAAGCGTAATAGCTCACTCGTCGAATTGCTCTGCGCCGAAAATGTATCGGGGCTCAAGCGGTCTACCGAAGATGAGGATGTCCTCTGACGCGAGTCGGAGGACGTGGTAGAGGAGCGTTCCCAACCGCAACGAAGCAGACGTGGAAACGTCTGTGGAGCGTTGGGAAGTGCGAATGTTGGTATAAGTAACACAAATGCAGGTGAGAACCCTGCACACCGAAAATCCAAGGTTTCCTGGGCAACGCAAATCGTCCCAGGGTTAGTCGGTCCTAAGTCGAGGCCGAAAGGCGTAGATGATGGGCAGCGGGTCAAGATTCCCGCACCACGGGGTGATTACTCAGGGGAGGACGCGGTGGCAAGGTATGTGCGTGATTTGGTTACGCGCGCCCCGCAAGGGCAAGTGGAAGTCGCAAGACAACCGCAAGACATACTGCAGCCGCCGCCTAGAAAAGTCTCCTACTTACGTCACGACGTGACCGTACCGGAAACCGACACAGGTGGATCGGCGTAAATGCGCCAAGGTGAACGAGAGAACCCTGGTTTAGGAACTCGGCAAAAAAGCGGCCGTACCTTCGGTATATGGCCTGCCTTCTACGTTCCTCACTACGTTCGGAACTTCGAAGGCCAAGTCCCCGCGCCATCTGGTGCAACAATGGGGTCCTGGCCTCCGGAGCTCGAGCGGCAGCGAGGAGCGTAGGAGGCCGCAGCGAATGATATCAAGTGACTGTTTACCAAAAACTTAGGTCCCTGCAAAGCCGAAAGGCAACGTATAGGGGCTGATGCCTGGCCAGTGTCAGAACGTTAAGGGGAGAGGTGCAAGCCTTGATCCGAAGCGCTGACGAACGCCGGCGATAACTATAATCGTCCTAAGGTAGCGAAATT